>NZ_JAACYW010000017.1 GCF_015356825.1 Catenulispora rubra
GGTCCATCAGGCGCAGTCGGCGCTCGGCCTCGGGCGAGACGAGCGACGGCTGGTGCTTGCGGCGCGGATCGAGCAGGTAGCGCGCGCCGGTTTCGATCACGACGGCCAGTTCCAGGCGGTCCAGAAGTTCGAGTAGGTGTGGCCCAGGGCGATCATCGTCGCAGTCGACAGGCCGTTGAGGATCAGCTTCTGCGCCGTGGCCGCCTTCAGTCGCGTCGAGCCGGCGATGGCTTCCGGCCCCGTGTCCGCGCCGAGGTGCACGTCCGCCTCCGATGCCAGCGCCGCGTCCGGGTTCGCCGACACCAGCGCGGTGAACGCCCCGACCGCGCGGGCCGCGCGCAGTGCGCCGGCGACGTACGGCGCGCGGCCGCTGGCGGTCAGGCCGACCACCACGTCCGCGCCGGTGACCTCCGCAGCGTCCGCGGCGCCGCCCTCCGCCGAGTCCTCGGCGCCCTCCACCGGGATCGTCAGGGCCTGGATGCCGCCGGCGATGTGCGCCACGACCACGCCGGGGGGCAGGCCGAAGGTGGGGATCAGTTCCGCGGCGTCCATCACCGCCACGCGGCCGGAGGTGCCGGCGCCGAAGTAGTGCACGCGGCCTCCGGCGCGCAGGCGGCGGACGGTCTCGTCCACCACGTCGGCCAGCGCCGGCAGGAGCGCGGCGACCGCGGCGGGGACCCGGGCGTCCTCGGCGTTCAGCAGCCTGAGCACCTCCACCGTCGGCACGGCGTCGATGTCCGCGGTCGCCGGGTTGCGATCCTCGGTCGGCGCGGCCACGCGCTCTGCGGTGGGCGGGGTGAGGGGGCTCATGCGTGGCGTTTCCTCTCGGGGTCAGCCGGTGTGGTCGACGACAGTGGCCGTGCGGGCAGCTCAGCCTCGATGGTCGGCGCGGGGGCGTGCCGTTGGCAAGTTACGGAATGAACGCGATGTGCGCAACTCATTGACGTAGCTCGGTGACCGGTTCTACGGTTCCACACACCGACCCGGCCCCGCCGTGTCCGCAATTCCTCGGCGCGTCTCCCGCACGCCGTCCGCACGCACCGTGCACACCCTGCGCACGCGAGACACACCCGACGCACCAGACCCACCCGACACCGTCCCACCGACCCGAACGGAGATGTCAGGACCATGTCCCGACCCAAACCACTGGTCGCGGCCATAGCCGTGGCGACGATAGCGGCGACCGCGCTGTCCGCGTGCTCCGGCTCCTCGGCGAAGAAATCCAACGGTGGGAGCGGCGGTGGCGGCACCGGCGGTGTCTTCACCAGCATCGACGCCACGAACAAGATCACCGCCGGCGCGCCGATGAACCCCTTCAACGCCGCGCCCAACATGTTCCTCGGCTACAACCAGATGCAGCTGGGCTTCAGCAAGAACAACCCCGCCGACCCCAACGACCTGCTCCCGGGCCTGGCCGCGAGCTGGACCGCCGCCGACACCGGCCTGACCGTCCAGCTCCAGCCCGGCGCCAAGTGGTCCGACGGCACCCCGGTCACCGTCGCCGACGTCAAGACCTCGCTGGCCATCGCCTACACCCAGGGCACCGCGGGCCCCGTGGCCGGCGCCGGCGGAACCATCGTCGCCGGCTCGAACTTCGAGGTCTCCGACGTCAAGGACCTCGGCGGCGGCAAGATCGAGATCGACCAGCAGCCCGGTGTGAAGAATCTTTACTTCCAGCGCCTGGTGCTCACCGCGACCATCGTCAGCGACAAGGTCTACGGCGGCCAGCTCCCGGCCGACATCTGGACCCAGATCGCCGCCGTCCAGGGCACCGACCAGGCCGCCGCCACCGCCGCGTCCACCAAGCTGGCCGCCGAGGGCAAGACCATCGCCGCCTTCGCCCCGGCCAAGGACGTCTCCGCCGGCCCGTTCGTCGAGACCCGCGTCAACCCCGGCGAGGCCCTGCTGGACCGCAACCAGTACTTCTACGCAGCCAGCAAGATCTCGCCGAAGCAGGTCATCCTGCGCAGCTACTCCGGCAACCAGCAGATCTGGGGCTACATGAACGGCGGCGAGCTGGACTTCGCCCCGTACACCTCGATGCCCACCAACATCCTGAACCAGGTCCTGGGCGCCGGCTACAGCCGCATCGACGCCCCGAGCTACGTCAGCGCCTCGATCGCGTTCAACGAGAAGCAGGCCCCGTACAACCTCACCCCGGTCCGCCAGGCGCTGGCCTACGTCATCGACCGCGACGCCGTCACCAAGGTCGGCGAGCCGGTCGGCGGCATCGCCGCCCCGACCACCACCGGCCTGGTCGGCTCGCAGTCCGACTCGATCCTGTCCGGCGACCAGAAGGCCGCGCTGAACGCCTACAAGCCGGACGCGGCCAAGGCCACGTCCCTGCTGCAGGGCGCCGGCTTCACCAAGGACTCCTCCGGCCAGTGGCACCTGCCCGACGGCACGCCGTGGAAGATCACGCTGCAGACCGTCAACGGCTTCTCCGACTGGATCTCGGCCTCCACGATCATCGCCAACGAGCTCACCCAGTTCGGCATCCCGACCACCGCGGCGATCACCGCCGACTTCGCCACCTACCAGAAGGAGATGGCCGCCGGCAAGTACGCGGTCGGCTGGTGGCTGGTCGCCCTGGGCCCGCAGACCGACAAGGCCTACGCCCGCATCTACGGCTCTGCCGACGGCTACAGCGTCACCGCAGGCCAGGCCACGCACAACGACGCCTCGCCGGCGAACTGGGAGCACACCCCGGCCACCTACACGGTCAACGGCCAGAGCATCGACCCCGGCCAGCTCGCCGCCCAGCTGTCGGTGACCCCGGTGCCCGGCCAGGCCCCGATCGTCGCGCAGCTGGCCGCGGCCACCAACCAGGAACTGCCGATGATCCAGATCTGGAACTACACCCACGTGGTGTTCACCCTGGACAAGCGGTTCACGAACTTCCCGAAGACCGGGCAGAACGACCTGCTGGCCAACCCGCCCGGGGTCTGGATGATGCAGGGCTACGTGCAGGGCAAGTAAGGGTCCTGGGATTAAAACAAGGGTTCTGAGAACAAGAACAGGGCCAGGACGATGACGCCGAAGCTCAAGAGGGAGGGGAGGAAGATGACGGGATTCGCCCGGCGACTGGCCGGCAAGCTGCTGACCGGGCTGGTGATGGTCTGGGTCGTGGTGACGTTCACGTTCTTCCTCGTGCACGCGCTGCCCGGCAAGCCCGGTGATGTGCAGTACGAGCAATACATCATGTCGGGGATGAGCTCGGAGCAGGCCTCGGCCAGGGTGCAGCAGGTCTACGGCTTCACCTCCCACGCCTCGCTGCTCTCGCAGTACGGCGGCTACCTCGGCCGGCTGGCGCACGGCGACCTGGGGCAGTCGATCAGCTACACCGGCGTCCCGGTCACCCACCTGATCTGGTCGGCGCTGCCGTGGACCGTGATCCCGGTGCTGTCCGGGCTGCTGGTCAGCTTCCTGTTCGGGGTGGTCGCCGGCATCATCGCCGCGGTCAGGCGGTCCAGCCGCTGGGGCGGTCTGCTGACCGTCTCCGGCTCGCTGGTCGCCGGCGTCCCCGCCTTCGTCCTGGCCCTGCTGCTCCTGGTGGTGTTCCACACCGAGTGGAATCTGCTGCCAGATGCCGGCACCAGCGACATCCAGTACAACCCGGGCTGGAACCTGCCCTACATCGGCTCGGTCGTGCAGCACGCGGTGCTGCCGGTGTGCGCCTACGCGCTGCTCAGCTACGGAGGCTGGCTGCTGGCGATGAAGTCCTCTGTCGTATCAGTGCTCGGCGACGACTTCATCCTGGCCTCCGAGCTGCGCGGCATCGCCCCGGTCACCCGGGCCCGCTACATCGGCCGCAACGCGATCCTGCCGCTGTTCACGGTGCTGGCGCTGTCCTTCGGCGTGATGTTCGCAGGGTCCTTCTTCATCGAGGACACCTTCGACTACCCCGGACTCGGCGACCTGCTTCTGAAGAGCATCGGCACCCGCGACTACCCGGTGATGGCCGGGGCGTTCCTGCTGATCACCGTATCCATCATCGTCGCGAACATTCTCGCCGACCTGTGCTACACCCTGATCGACCCGAGAGTGAGGCGCTGAGATGGCCGTGACAACCGCGACCCTCGCCGCGTCGGTGGGCCGCCGCCGCCCGGCCCTGACCGCCTTCCGCAAGGCCGTGACTCGCAAGCCCGGCCGGCTGATCGGCCTGATCATCATCGTGTTCTTCGTCCTGATGGGGATCTGCGGGCCCTGGTTCTACGGCCGGCTGGACGTGGACCCGAACGCGCTGTACGCCGGGCCCAGCGCCAAGCACTGGCTCGGCACCGACTTCGCCGGCTCCGACGTGCTGCAGGAGGTGGTCACAGGGGCGCGCTACGTGCTGGCCACCGCGGCCCTGTCGGCGTTCTTCACCAGCCTGTTCGGCGTCACCGTCGGCCTGGTCGCCGGCTACCAGCGCGGCCTGACCGACAGTGTCCTGATGCGCCTGACGGACTTCGTCCTGACCATCCCGGGCCTGCCGCTGCTGATCATCCTGTCCACGGTGTGGAGCTTCGGGAGCCCGTGGGAGATGGGCCTGGTGCTGGGCATCACCGGCTGGGGCGGCGTGGCCCGCGCCGTGCGCTCGCAGGCGCTGTCGCTGCGCGAGCGCGGCTTCCTGGAGGCGGCGCGCGGGCTGGGCCTGTCCCGGCGGCACATCATCTTCAAGGAGATGCTGCCGAACATCGCGCCCTACGCCACCATGCAGCTGATGCTGTCGATGATCGCCTTCGTCGGCGCCGAGGTCGGCCTGTTCTTCCTGGGCCTGGTGCCGTTCTCCAGCACCAACTGGGGCGTGATGCTGAACCAGGCGGTGTTCTCCGGCGGCGCGATGGAGACCCCGTCGGCGCTGATCTACCTGCTGGCGCCGCTGATCTGCATCCTGCTGCTGACGTTGGGCATCGTGCTCTTCCTGGACGCCATCGACGAACTGTTCAACCCGCGGCTGAGGGAGCGCGTGTGAGCGAGGTACAAGTACGCGGCCTGACGGTCGAGTACCAGACGTCCGCCGGCTGGCTGCCGGCGGTGGCCGACGCCTCCCTGGACCTGCGGGCCGGTGAGATCACCGGCCTGGTCGGCGAGTCCGGCTCCGGCAAGTCCACGCTGGCGCTGTCGCTGCTGAACGCGGTGCCGGCGCCGGGCCGGATCGCGGCCGGGACGATCGAGGTGGCCGGTGTCGGGGATCTCACGCGGCTCGGCGGCAAGCAGCTGCGCAAGGCACGCGGCGGGGCCATCGGCTACGTGTTCCAGGCATCGCAGAACTCGTTGAACCCGCTGAAGACCATCGGCAAGCAGCTGCTGGATCTGGGGCGCTCGCACGAGGTCGACGACCTGCGCGGGCTGATCGCGCGCGCCCTGGACCTGGCGAACCGGATGGGCCTGGACGGCAAGCGGGTGCTGGACTCCTACCAGCACGAGCTCTCCGGCGGCATGCGGCAGCGCATCGGCATCGTCTTCGCGCTGGTCCTCAATGCCAAGGTCCTGATTCTCGACGAGCCGACGACCGCGCTGGACATGCTCTCGCAGGCCTCGGTGCTGGAGATCGTGCGCAAGGTGCATGATGAGAACCAGCTCAGCACCCTGATCATCACGCACGACATCGGCGCGATCTCCGAGATCGCCGACCGGCTGGCCGTGATGTACGGCGGCCGGATCGTGGAGGACGGTCCGCTGCTGGACGTGCTGCGCCGGCCGACGCATCCGTATACCAAGGCTCTGATAGGCGCCACCGCGCGCATCACCGGCGACATCGACGTCGCCCGCGCGCTGCCCGGCCGGCCGCCGGACCTGACCACCGTGGCGCGTGTCGGCTGCGTCTTCCGTGACCGCTGCCCGTTCGCGGTCGCGGTCTGCGCCGAGGTCGAGCCGCCGCTGGAGGCCTGGAAGGTCGGGGCCGAAACGCAGCCCGGGCGCCGGCGCGCGTGCCACGTCGACCCGTCCACCGTGCTCTCCGGGACGCCCGGGACACCCGCCGCCGTGGGAGAACCGGCATGATCGAGGCGCGCGGGATCACCCGCACCTACCAGACGCACGGCGCCTTCACCGGTGCCCGGACCGTGCAGGCGCTGCGCGGCGTCGACTTCACACTGCCGGACGGCGGCGCGGTGTCGTTCATCGGTGAGTCGGGCTGCGGCAAGACGACGCTGGGGAAGATCCTCACCGGTCTGGAGACGTTCGACGGCGGCGAGCTGGTCGTGGACGGCGTGGAGCTGTCCGGGCTGAAGCCGCATCAGCGGGCGAAGTACTTTCGCAGGATCCAGATGATCCATCAGGACCCTTATTCGGCGCTGAACCCTACGCGCACTATTGCTTCGATCCTGGGTGATCCGTTGCGGATGCGCGCCAAGGAGACCGGTGCGGACGCCGAGACCCGGCGCGATCGGGCCGCGGAACTGCTGACGCTGGTCGGTCTGGAGCCGGACGCGGTCCTGCCGAAGTACCCGCACCAGCTCTCCGGCGGGCAGCGGCAGCGCGTGGTCATCGCGCGGGCGTTGACCGTGGATCCGACGGTGCTGATCGCCGACGAGGCGGTGTCGATGATCGACGTGTCGATGCGGCTGGGGATCCTGAGCCTGCTGCGCGATCTGCGGGCGCGGCTGGGGATCTCGCTGGTGTTCATCACGCATGACGTGGCCACCGCGCGGTATGTCGGCGACGACGGCGAGCTGCACGTGATCTACCGCGGCGAGGTCGTCGAGCGCGGGCTCACCGACGAGGTGATCCTGGCGCCGGTGCATCCGTACACGCAGTGCCTGCTGTCGGCGGTGCCGATCATGCGGGGGCTGGAGGAGCCGGGGCCGGATCGGACGTCGCCGACGGCGGCTTTGGACGAGCGAGCGGTGACGCCGGGGTGCTTGTTCCAGCCGCGGTGTCCGTTCGCACAGGATCAGTGTGCTGAGCAACATCCGGTGTTGGTGCCGCTCGGGGACGTCGCCGGCGAGGCATCCGAACATCTGCACGCCTGCTTCTATCCGGAGGCGCGCCGGGTGGTCGGCGTCGAGGTCGGGGCCGCGAGCGCGTGAGAGTCCTGGGACTGAGCTCCGGCACCTCGCACGACGCCATCGACGTCGCGCTGGTGGACTTCCGGCTCGACGGCGACGTGCTGGTCGGCGAGCTGTGCCACGCCGAGCACGTCCCGTACCCGGATCACCTGCGGGCGCAGCTCATCGCCGCGCTGCCGCCGAACGCGACCGACCTCGGCGCGGTCTGCCGCCTGGACACCGGGATCGGGCAGGCGTTCGCGACGGCGGCGTGGCGGGCGGTGCGGGCCGCGGGGCCGGTGGACGTGGTCTGCTCGCACGGCCAGACCCTGTACCACTGGACCGAGGACGGCGAGGTGCTCGGCACGCTGCAACTCGGGCAGCCAGCGTGGATCAGCGAACGGCTGGGCGTGCCGGTGGTGTCGGACGTGCGCGCCGCCGATGTGGCCGCCGGCGGGCAGGGCGCGCCGCTGGTGTCGTTGCTGGACCTGTTGCTGCTGCGGGGGTTGCCGGGGCCGGTCGGTGCGCTGAACCTGGGCGGGATCGCGAACCTGACGGTCGTCGCCGATCCGCCGGTGGCGTTCGACATCGGACCGGCCAACGCGCTGCTGGACGCGGCGTGCCGACAGCTCACAGGCAAGGCCTTCGACCGCGATGGTCGCCTCGCCGCCGCTGGCTTGGTGCATCCGGGGCTGCTGGCGGGGTTGATGGCAGAGCCCTACTATGCGCGGCGTCCGCCGAAGACGACGGGCAAGGAACTGTTCCACGACGCCTACCTCGCCGCGCACATCGAGGCGTTCCCGGACCTCACGCCCGAGGACCTGATGTCGACGTTGGCGACTCTGACCGCGATGACGGTGGTCGACGCGGTGCGCTCGCACGGCATCGCGACGCTGGCGGTGTCCGGCGGCGGTACGGAGAACCCGGAGCTGATGAAGCGGATCACGAAGCGGCTTCCGGGGGTGGAGGTGCTGCGGTCGGACGCGTACCGGGTGCCGTCGGACGCGAAGGAGGCGATCGCGTTCGCGCTGATCGGCTGGTTCACCGCGCACGGGCTGCCGGGGACGATCGCGGCGTGCACGGGGGCTGCGGGTGAGCGGGTGCTGGGGCGGATCAGCCCGCCGGCCGGGGGGACGTTGGTGCTGCCGGAGGTGGTGGAGAAGGCGCCTCGGTCGGTGCGGTTCGCGGGGTAGAGGTGTTGACGCGGTCCGTTCCTCGGACGCTTGCCGGCCTTCGCTTGCTGACGATTGCTTGCGAGCCCTTCCCTACTGACCCCGTCGGCACTGACCTCGTCGGCCGGCGGGTCGCAGCGCCGGCTACCGTCCGACCGCGGTGACCGTCAGGTAGTGGCTCGTGCTCCGGAAGGCGCCGGTGTCCTCGTTGCCGTCCGTGAGGATCTGCAGGAGCTGCTTGTGCGCCTGTTCGGCCTGGCCGAGCCGCTCGAGCACTTCGAAGCCCGCGACCGCCAACGGATGGCTGTGGCGTTCGGCCTCCAGGTACGCCTCCGGCGACTCGTCGGTGAAGACGAGGTCGTGCTGCGCGACGGTGACGGTCATGTCGTGAGCGGCGAACAGGGTTCGCAGAGCGTTCTCGTCGTGCCAGGCGAAAGGCCTGGGCGGCGGCGGAGCGTCGAGCGCGCGCCGGATCAGGTCCGGGGCCACCGCGCTGAGCTGCCCGACCGCCCCGTGCCGGAGCCAGGAGCTGAACACGATCCGTCCCGCCGGCGCCAGGACCCGGACCATCTCCGCCACCGCGGCGTCCGCGTCGGACGCGAAGATCACTGCGAAGTTGGACAGCACCGCGTCGAAGCTGTCGTCGGGTACCGGTAGCGAAGCGGCGTCGCCGGAGCGGAAACCCACGTCGAGCCCTTCCTCGCGGGCCAGGCCGCGGGCCACGTCGAGCAGCCGTTCGGCCGGATCCACCCCGGTGACCCGGGCCCCGAGGCGGGCGGCGATCAGCGCCGCGTTCCCGGTGCCGCACCCGATGTCCAGGACGCGCTCTCCCGGACCGACGCCGGCGGCGTCCACCACCGCCTGCGCGGCGGGCAGGAGCTGGGCCGCTGTCCGTTCGTACCGGCCGCGTCCCCAGTCTGGCGGGGTTGGTGCCGGCATGGTTTGTGCCGACATGGTGGTGTTCACGCTGGTGCTGTCGCTTCCAGACATCATCGCTCCCTCGTTTCGATACGTTGTAACGTAACATCGTTGCGCTATACTCGCAACATGGGCCGCCCCAGAGAACACGGCGCGGGCATCGCCGTCGCATTGCTGGATTCCGCCGAGCGCATCGTGGAGAGGACCGGGCCCGGCGGCCTGTCCGTGCGCGCGCTGGCCGACGACGTGGGAACGTCCACGCGCGCCATCTACAGCCTCTTCGGCTCCAAGGACGGACTGATCGCCGCTCTCGGCGCCCGGATGTTCGACCTGCTCGGAGCCGCCGTCGAGGCGCTGCCCACCACGCCCGACGCCGCCGCCGACCTCGTCGAGGCCGGGGTCACGGGCTTCCGCGGTCTCGTCCTGGAGCATCCGGCGCTGTTCCGGCTCGGCGTGGAGCAGACAGGGGTCACCCCCGGGCAGGCGGCCGAGATCCACGAGGCGGGAGACCGCGCCTGGCCCGTACTCCGGGCCCGCGTGGCCCGGCTCCAGGAGCAAGGCCGGCTGGGCGCGCGCAGCGTCGACGGGGCCGCCACTGCCTTCAACGCACTCTGCGGAGGTCTGGCGGCCTTGGAGATCCGCCGAGGCTTCCCGGCGGAAGTGGCCGAGCCGCTGTGGCGGGACGCGCTGACGGCGCTCGTCGACGGGTTCAACGTTCCTCGTTCCCCGTGAGACAGTCTGATCATGCGTTCCCTCGTCACGCCTCCGGCCCTCAAGCCCGGCGACCGCGTCGCCGTCGTCGCGCTCAGCGGGCCGCCCGGGCGGCAGGAGCTGGACCTCGGGTTGGCGGCGCTGCGGAGCGTGGGGCTGCTGCCGGAGGTGTTCCCGTCGGCGCGGTCGGTGGGGCCGTATCCGTATCTTGCGGCCGACGACAAGGTGCGGGCCGAGGACCTGGCGCGGGCGCTGGGGGAGCCGGGGTTCGCGGCGGTGTTCTGCGCGCGCGGCGGGTACGGGGTGCAGCGGGCGCTGGAGGCGCTGGACTGGGACGCCGTCGGGACGCCGGAGCCGCGGGTGGTGGTCGGGTTCTCCGACGCCACGGCGCTGATCGAGGCGGTGCGGAGCCGGTTCGGCTGGACGGCGGTGTACGGGCCGATGGTGTCGAGCGTGATGTTCCGCTCCGGGGTGCCGTCGTTCGAGGGGCTGGCGCGGCTGCTGCTGACGCCGGAGAAGTGCACCGAGCTGGTGTTCCAGGACACGCGCGTCCTGGTGCCCGGCGTCGCGGAGGGCGTGACCGTCGGCGGCACGGCGAGCCTGCTCGCCACGTCGCTGGCCACGTCGTTCTCCGTCCCGGCGCGCGACGGCATCCTGTTCCTGGAGGACGTCGGCGAGATGCCCTACCGCCTCGACAGGGTGCTGACGCAGCTGCGCCGCAGCGGCTACCTCGACGGCGTGCGCGGCATCCTGTGCGGCACCTGGGACGACTGCGGCCCGCTGCCCGAGGTCGAGGAGCTGCTGGCGGACCGGCTCGGCGACCTCGGGGTGCCGGTGCTGCTCGGCGCGGACATCGGGCACGGGGTGTTCATGCAGTCGCTGCCGCTGGGCGTGCGGGCTCGGCTGGACACGGGGGCGGCGACGTTGACGTATCTTGAGCCGCCGCTGATTCCCGGGCGTTAGGTGAACGCGCCCTGATGACCAGATCAGCTCCCCCCGGATCCACGGTCACGACACCTCTCACACCGGGCGCCAGACCGGCCGGTCCCCGTCGTTGTGGACTCGGCCGAACACCACGTCGGCGAAGTGCCCGCCGTAGCCGATGGTGTCGGGCTCGGCCAGGTCGGCCAGGAGGGTGCGGCGCAGGGCCGTGGACTGTGCGCGGTCGTGGTCGACGGCGGCCGCCCATTCCGGGTGGCTCACCTGGACCGGGGAGTGGAACGCGTCGCCGAAGGCGATCACCCGCTGTGCGCCCGCGCCGATCACGTAGGCGGTGTGCCCGGCGCTGTGGCCCGCGGCGAGCCTGACCTGGACGCCCGGGAAGATCTCCTCGCCCTCGTGCACGGTGCGCACCCGCGGTTCCATGGCCTTCAGCATGTCGCCCATGCCCATTTCCTCGGCGTGGTGCCGCTGGGTCCACTCGGGTTCGGCGACGAGGTAGTCGGCGGCGGTGAACGCCGGTCGGTCGCTGCCGGGGGCGGGATGCCAGGCCCACCCGACGTGGTCGGGGTGCAGGTGGGTGAAGGCGACCGCCTCGATGTCCGCCGGGCTGCGGCCGAGGGCGGCGAGGCTGTCCAGAAGCGCGCCTCCCCTCAAGGTGCCGAACGGGCTCTGCGGCGGCCCGACCTCCAGCGGACCGAAGCCGGCGTCGATGAGCAGTGCCCGGCCGTCACGTTCCACCAACAGTCCGCCCATGCTGACGACCAGGTGACCGTCCTCGTCGACATACTCGGCGTTCTCCGCCCAGTCCTCGTCGTCGGCGGTGTCCAGCCAGAGCCGGGCCTTCAACAGGGCGACTCCGTCCGGCACGAAGCTCAGCTTCGTCTCGCCGAGTCTCAGGGACCGGATCTCCGACGGCTGCCGGAGCCGCTCGTGCAGGTGCGATGCCGTGTTTGTCATGGGGGTGTGCTCCAGGTTCCTATGGCTCGGACGCTTTCCCTCCCATAGACACCGGCGGCGCGGCAAAGGGGGCGGTCGGCCGCCGCCCCCTTTGCCCCGCCCTATCGGTTCAGCACCGCGTCCTCGGCGTCGGTCAGCAGCCGCGAGCGGATCAGGAACCTGACTCCCTCCGGCGCCTCCAGCGAGAACCCGCCGCCGCGGCCCGGGACCACGTCCACGGTCAGGTGGGTGTGGCGCCAGCGTTCGAACTGCTCGGCGCCCATCCAGAACGTCACCGGTTCCGTGATGCCCTCGACCACCAGGCGCGCCAGCAGGACGTCCGCGGCCCCGGTGCGGAACTCGCCTTCCAGGTAGCACATCGGGGAGCTGCCGTCGCAGCAGCCGCCGGACTGGTGGAACATCAGCGGGCCGTGCGCCGTGTAGAGCTTGCGCATCATCGCGGCCGCGGCGTCGGTGACGGCCACCCGGGCCGGCGCGCCGGTCCCGTCTCGGGACGGTGCGCCGGCCGCGTCCCGGGTCGCCGCCGCGGCTCCGTTCGCTTCCGGCATCAGAAGAAGCCCATCGCCTTCGCCGAGTAGCTGACCAGCAGGTTCTTGGTCTGCTGGTAGTGCTCGAGCATCATCTTGTGGTTCTCGCGCCCGATGCCGGAGCTCTTGTAGCCGCCGAAGGCCGCGTGCGCCGGGTACAGGTGGTAGCAGTTGGTCCAGACGCGGCCGGCCTGGATCGCGCGGCCGGCGCGGTAGGCCGTGGTGCCGTCGCGGGTCCAGACCGCGGCGCCGAGGCCGTAGAGGGTGTCGTTGGCGATGCGGATCGCGTCGTCGTAGTGCTCGAACTGGGTCACGGCGACCACCGGGCCGAAGATCTCCTCCTGGAAGATGCGCATCGAGTTGTCGCCCTCGAACACCGTCGGCTGCACGTAGTACCCGCCGGACAGCTCGCCGCCGAGGTCCACGCGCTCGCCGCCGATCAGGATCTTCGCTCCCTCGCTCTGGCCGATCTCCAGGTAGGACAGGATCTTCTCCAACTGGTCGTTGGAGGCCTGCGCGCCGACCATGGTCTCGGAGTCCAGCGGGTTGCCCTGCTTCATGCGCTCGGTGCGCGCCAGGGCGTCGGCGAGGAAGTCGCTGTAGTGGCCACGCTGGATCAGGGCCCTGCTGGGGCAGGTGCAGACCTCGCCCTGGTTCAGGGCGAACATCGCGAAGCCCTCCTGTGCCTTGTCGTAGAAGTCGTCGCGGTCGCGGGAGACGTCGTCGAAGAAGATGTTCGGGCTCTTGCCGCCGAGTTCCAGGGTGACCGGCTTGATGTGCTCGGAGGCGTACTGCATGATCAGCCGGCCGGTGGTGGTCTCGCCGGTGAAGGCCACCTTGGCGACCCGGCCGCTGGAGGCCAGGGGCTTGCCGGCCTCGACGCCGAAGCCGTTGACGATGTTCACCACGCCCGGCGGCAGCAGGTCGGCTATCAGGCTCATGAGATAGTGCACGGACGCCGGCGTCTGCTCGGCCGGCTTGAGCACCACGGCGTTGCCCGCGGCCAGCGCCGGGGCCAGCTTCCAGATCGCCATCAGGATCGGGAAGTTCCACGGGATGATCTGCGCGACCACGCCCAGCGGCTCGTGGAAGTGGTAGGCGACGGTGTCCTCGTCGATCTCCGACAGCCCGCCCTCCTGCGCGCGGATCGCCCCGGCGAAGTAGCGCAGGTGGTCGATCGCCAGCGGGATGTCGGCGGCCAGCGTCTCGCGGATCGGCTTGCCGTTCTCGAACGACTCGGCCAGCGCCAGCCGGTCCACGTTCATCGCCATCCGGTCGGCGATCTTGTTCAGCACCTCGGCCCGCACCGCCGGCGAGGTGCGGCCCCAGGCCGGCGCGGCGGCGTGCGCGGCGTCCAGGGCCCGCTCGACGTCCTCGGCGGTACCCCGCGCCACCTCGCAGAACGGCTGCCCGGTGATCGGCGTCGGGTTCTCGAAGTACTGGCCGCGGGCGGGCGCCACGTACTCCCCGCCGATCCAGTGGTCGTACCGGGGCTGGTAGCTCATCAGGGCGTCGGGCCGACCCGGCGCGAGGTACACGGTCATGGGACCTCCCACGTTCGCCGGCGTTTTCGGGCGCTGCCGTCGGTGGCCGGCGCGGCGGCATGCGCGTGACGCTAATGCTGATGTAAGGGCTGTTCACAGCGTTGTACGCGGATCTGCGTATTCGGCGGGGCGGGAGGTTTGGCGCCGATCGACGGCGGCGTGACGGCAGGCCGGGCGGGTGTCCGGCCGCGCGGAAAACCACGTGCGGCCCGGCGGAAACCGCTGCTAGCCTCGCGATCCTTGTGCCGTTCGGCTTGTGGGGATCGCCATCATGAATCCGCTTCGCGAGAAGCCGTTCCGCCGGTTCTTCGTCGGTCAGTCGATCTCCGTGACCGGTGGCGCAGCCAGCCAGATCGCCCTGTTCTTCGCCGTCCTGCAGCTCACCGGCAGCCCGCGGGATCTCAGCATCGTCATCGCCGCCCAGATGCTCCCGACGGTCGCTCTGCTGCTGATCGGCGGCGGGATCGGCGATCGGCTCGGGCAGGCGTTGCTGCTGCGGGTCACGCACGTCGGGCTCGGGGTGACGCAGGGTGCGATGGCGGTGTGCATCCTCACCAAGCAGCCGGTCGGCTACCTGATCGGGCTGGCCTTCGTGACCGGTGTGCTGTCGGCGTTCGCCGGGCCGTCGCTGAGCGGGATCGTGCCGCAGCTGGTCGGCCCCGAGGGGTTGCAGAAGGCGAACTCGCTGCTGGCCAGCGTGGGTAACGCCGCCAAGGTGCTCGGGCCGACGGTCGGGGGCGTGCTGGTCAGCACGGTCGGCGGCGGTTGGGCGCTGGTCGCGGACTCGGCGTCGTTCTTCGTCGCGGGCGCAGTGTTCTGCTTCATCCCGGTGCAGGACCGTCGCGTACGCAGCGACCGGAAGCTGTTCACCGAGCTGCGCCAGGGCTGGACGTACTTCCGGTCCTCGTCCTGGATCTGGTCGATGACCGTCGCGTTCGCCGTCTCCGGCTTCCTGCAGATGGGCGCCGGGCAGGTGCTCGGGCTGGTGCTGGCCAAGGAGACGTTCGGTGCCGAGGGCTGGGGCGTGATCATCAGCTGCCGGGCGGCGGGGCAGCTCATTATGAGTGTGCTGATGATCCGGACGAGGGTACGGCGACCGTTGCTGGTCGGGCAGCTGGCCATCACGTTGCAGGCGGTGCCGTATGTGCTGCTCGGCCTGAACGCGGGGGTGGCGGCGGTCGCGGCGGCGTCGTTCGTCGCAGGGTTCGGAATCACGGTCGCGTCCGTGGGCTGGGACACGTCGCTGCACACGTACGTGCCCAACGAGATGATGTCCCGCGTCGTGTCCTACGACCAGTTCGGCCGTGCCTTGGCGGTCCCGGCGGGGCAGTTGACGATCATCCCGATCGCCGACGCCTTCGGCGCGCGCCACGTCATGGTCGCCACCGGGGTGCTGTTCGCGGTGGCGATGGTCGCGCCGCTGCTGCTGTCCTCGGTGCGCAGGGTCGGGATCGGGGCCCTTGAGGAGGAGCCCGATCCCGGTGCCGTGGTGGGAGCCCCGGCCTAGACGCTCTGGTCTGGCCGCGCTGGCCGAGGCGCTATGACCTAGGCGCCCTGGCCTAGACGCTCGGGTACTCGTAGAACCCGCGCCCGGCCTTGCGGCCCAGGCGTCCGGCCTCGACCATGCGCAGCAGCAGCGCCGGCGGGGTGTACAGGGGCTCCTTGAACTCCTCGTACATCGCCTCGGCAGCCAGCTTCACGGTGTCCAGGCCGATCAGGTCCGACAGCGCCAGCGGGCCCATCGGGTGCGCGCAGCCCAGGACCATGCCGGAGTCGATGTCCTCGGCGGAGGCGAAGCCGCCCTCGGCCATCCGGATCGCGGCCAGCAGGTAGGGGATGAGCAGGGAGTTCACCACGAACCCGGCGCGGTCCTGGGCGACCACGGCCTGCTTGCCCAGCTGCTCGACGAAGGCCACGGCGCGGGCCTGGGTCTCGTCGCTGGTGGCCAGCGAGGGGATGACCTCGACCAGCTTCAGCACCGGGACCGGGTTGAAGAAGTGGACGCCGACCACGTTGTGCGGGCGGGTGGTGGCCGTGCCCAATCGCATGATCGGGATGGAGGACGTGTTGGAGGCCAGGATGGCGTCCTCGGGCAGGATCAGGTCCAGCTTGCTCAGCACGGCGGTCTTGACGGCCTCGACCTCGACCACGGCCTCCACCGCGAGCTGCCGGTCGGCGAACTCCTGCAGGTCCTCGGTGAAGCGGATCCGGCCCAGCGCCGCCTCGGCGTCGGCCTCGCTCATCTTGCCGGCCTTGACCGCGCGCTTGAGGGACACCGCGATGCGGTCGCGCCCGCGCTTGAGGCCCTCGGCGTTCTCGTCGGCGACGATCACGTCCAGCCCGCTGCGCGCGCAGACCTCCGCGATGCCCGCTCCCATCTGGCCGACTCCGACCACTCCGACTCGTTCGATCACCGATGCCTCCGGTTCCGGTGTTGCGGCTTGTGCAGCACTTGTGGTGCGTACCACAGGGTATCTGTGGCACCGAGTGTGGATAATCGAGGGTACCCAGTACCTTCAGCCTAGGAGCGAGCCATGGCCGCCGACTTCGACCTGTTCAAGGTCTCCGAGGAGCACGACCTGCTGCGGGAGGCGGTGCGCTCGCTGTGCGAGGAGAAGATCCTGCCCTTCGCCGCCGAGGTCGACGAGCAGTCCCGCTTCCCCCAGGAGGCGCTGGACGCCCTGGTCTCCTCCGACCTGGCGGCGGTGCACGTGGCCGAGCAGTACGGCGGCCAGGGCGCGGACGCGCTGGCGACCTGCATCGTGATCGAGGAGGTCGCCCGGGTGTGCGCCAGCTCCTCGCTGATCCCGGCGGTGAACAAGCTGGGCTCGATGCCGGTGATCCTGTCCGGCTCGGAGGAGCTGAAGCAGAAGTACCTGACCCCGCTGGCGGCCGGCAGCGCGATGTTCTCCTACTGCCTGTCCGAGCCGGACGCGGGCTCGGACGCCGCCGGGATGAAGACCCGCGCGGAGCGTGACGGGGATCACTACATCCTCAACGGCGTGAAGCGCTGGATCACGAACGCCGGCGTGTCGGAGTTCTACACGGTGATGGCGGTGACCGACCCCACGGCCCGCTCCAAGGGCATCTCGGCCTTCGTGGTCGAGAAGGGCGACGAGGGCGTGACCTTCGGCGCGCCGGAGAAGAAGCTGGGCATCAAGGGCTCCCCGACCCGCGAGGTGTACTTCGACAACGTCCGCATCCCCGCCGACCGCATGATCGGCGCCGAGGGCACGGGCTTCGCCACGGCGATGCGCACCCTGGACCACACCCGCGTGACGATCGCGGCGCAGGCGCTCGGGATCGCGCAGGGAGCGCTGGACTACGCGTCGAACTACGTGAAGGAGCGCAAGCAGTTCGGCAAGGCGATCGCCGACTTCCAGGGCATCCAGTTCATGCTGGCGGACATGGCGATGAAGCTGACCGCGGCACGGCAGCTGACGTACACCGCGGCGGCGAAGTCGGAGCGCGGGGACGGGGACCTGACGTACTTCGGGGCGGCGGCGAAGTGCTTCGCCTCGGACGTGGCGATGGAGGTTACGACCGACGCGGTGCAGTTGTTGGGCGGGTACGGGTACACGAAGGACTATCCGCTGGAGCGGATGATGCGGGATGCGAAGATCACGCAGATTTATGAGGGCACGAACCAGGTGCAGCGGATCGTGATGGCTCGGCAGGTGCTGGGTGGGGTGAGGATCTGATTCGTAGTTCAGGGGCGGTTTCTCGATACGGGCGCGAGGCCCTTGGAAGCCGTCCCTGACGCATCGTCGGGCCGCGCAGACGCCCCGGGCCGGCGGCGTGCGCCGCACCGGGGCGTCTTCCTCACGGTGGTCAGCTCAGACGCTGAAGGCGCCAGTTCTGGACGTCCTTCTCGGGGTCGAGCCTCATGAGCGCGGTTTCGGCCGGGTAGCTGCGCGCCCTGCCGAGGTCGACGGCGAGCCCGTCCTTGTCCTCGGGCGCCAGCAGCCTGGCGGGGACGGCGATGACGACGTGGTATTCGTCGAAGCCGGGCCGGAGCTCCCACCGGGTCGGTTGGGCGCCGGAGATGAGTGGCGTCGCCACTCGCGGCCCGCCGGTGTAGGACAGGTACATCCGCAAGCCCTGGAACGTCGACCAGATCGTGAGGGTGCCGTCGTCCTCGTTCTTGATCTGCCAGACCGGCGGCAGGGAGTAGCCGGTGGAGACGACCACCGGAGATTCGGGACTGGGGTCTCGGATTGCCAGGAATCCCATATGGTCATCGAACCGGTAGACGCCGTCGGATGCTTGGGCCATGGGGCTACCTCATTCTGGAGCAGGGCGCCGTGGTCGGGGCGCGGTCGGCCGGTCGCCTACCCGAGCGGAACGGACTAAAGCAGAGCTTTGCTATAGGTTCACCCTTTCCGGTTAGTCCTTAGCGGCGGACGACCGTTATAGCGCGCTCCGGGCCGGCGTGTGGACCGCCCGGCTGAGCAGACGGCTGGCGACCGTGTGAGAACCCTGCTTCACCTTCAGCGCTGCAAGCGATGGTGACCCGCGCGACCTCGCTCACGACCGGGCGGGCGTCCGGTGGCCAGGCGAGCCAGGTGGAGAGTGCGACCCCTGGTTCGGTCAGGGGGAGCCAGGGCCAGCCTGGGAGTAGGCGGCGGGCGGAGTGTTCGATGAGCAGGACTGCGTCGGCCTTGGTGGCTTCGGCGCAGGCCAGGGCGTGCTCGGAGAATTGAGCGAACTGCCAGAGGGGGGCTGCGCCGGCGTTGTGGGCGGCGAGGACCAGGCGGTCGTCGACGGTGGGGACCTGGCCTCTGCCGTGGGCCAGGGTGCGGATGCCGTCGAGGTCGCTGAGGCGGCAGGTCGGCTTGTCGGCGAGGGGGTGGCCGGGGCGGACGGCGATGCCGAACGGGACGTCGAACAGGTGCCTGCCGTTGAGTTCGGCGCTGGGTTGTTCGCGCACGATGCCCAGGTCGAGGCGGCCTTCGCGGAGCATGTGCAGCTGGTCGGCGCTGCCGGCCTCGGTGAAGGTGATCGCTGCGTGCGGGACGTCGATCCGCAGGGCGGCCAGTAGGCGGAGCAGCCATTCGGCCGTGAGCCCCTGAGGGATCCCGACGTGCACCGCCTCGCGCGCCGAGCTGGTCGCGGTGTGGACCATCTCCTTGGTGGCGTCGGCGAGCCGCAGCACGACGAGCGCGTGGTGGCGCAGCGCCACGCCGGCGTCGGTGACCTTCGTTCCGCTGGCGCTGCGCTCGAACAGCTGCGCGCCGACTTCGCGTTCGAGGTGCCGGATCTGCCGGCTCAGCGACGGCTGTGTGATGTGCAGCACGTCGGCCGCGCGGGAGAACGAACCCTCGTCCACGACGGCCGCGAAATACCTGAGATGACGCAGTTCCACGGGGCTCTCTTTCCTCCCGGATATGCCTGTAGAGCATATGAGCTCTGATGCGTCGGCATTGGACGGGCCCTGTCAAAGTCGATCTACTAGGCGGACATTGGCCGACGGTCCGTTCCTCGGGGGAAGAGGTTGTCAGTGATTGATCACTATGACGTCATCGTCGCGGGTGGGGGATCCGCGGGGATCGCGGCGGCGATCGGGGCAAGGCGAGCGGGTGCCAGGGTCCTGCTGATCGAGCGCGGGGCCTGCCTGGGCGGCGCGGCGACCCTGCGCAATGTGGTGACCTACTGCGGTCTCTACACGCAGGACCTCAAGCAGGTCGTGTTCGGAGTCGCCGAGGAGATGCTGGCCGGGCTGCGCGAACTCGGTGCGGTGACCGAGCCGCGCAAGCTGATGGCGGTGGCCGTCGTCTTCGATCCCGAGGCGGTCAAACGGGTCGCGGACGAGCTCTGTGAGCGCGCGGGAGTGGACGTGCTCCTGCACAGCCACATCTGCGCGGCCGTCCGCGAGGGGGAGCGGATCGTCGGCGTGCAGGTCACCGACCACTCCGGCATCCACGAGTACTGCGCCGATACGTTCGTCGACGCCACCGGCGAGGCAGACCTGGCTCATCTCGGCGGCGCGGACGTGCGCTACGGCAACGACGGCAAGGTGCTCAACGGCACCCTCGGCGTGCGGTTCGGGGGCATACCGGCCGACGCGCCGATCACCCGCGCGTCGCTGTCCGCGGCGCTCCGCGCGGCCAAAGTGGCCGGAACGCCCGGACTGAGCGGGACCACCGGCCTGATAGCGCGGATGCCGGTGTCAGGGGACTTAATCACCTATCTCGCCGACGAGGAGTACGACGCGCGCAGCGCCGCGGACACCAGCCGCGCCGAGCGGGGTGGGCGGGGCCAGGCCCAGGCCGTGCTCCAGGTCATCCGGGCCATGCCTGGGGGAGCTTCGGGGTACATCGTGAGCACCGGGCCCGAGCTGGGCACGCGGGAGTCGCGACACGTGATCGGACTCTCTCAGCTCACTGAGAAGGAGGTGTTGGAACCCGGACCGACGGGTGACGCCGTGGCGCTGGGCGCATGGCCGATAGAGTCCCATCCCGGTCCCGGTATGCCGGTGGAATGGATGTATCTCGGCGAGCCGGGGTACTACGGCATCCCCCTGGACGTGCTGCGCAGCCGCAACACGCCGAACCTCTTCGCGGCGGGCCGCACCGTGGACGGCGATCGCGGCGCGGGCGCCTCGATGCGGGTGATGGGTACGGCCTTCGCGACCGGACAGGCGGCGGGCGTGGCGGCGGCTTTCGCCGTCGGCGGCACGGATATCGAAACGACCACCGTTCGTCGAGAGCTTGAGCGCCAGGGTGCGTGGCTGCCTGATTGAGGTGCGCCCCGGCCGCCTTATTCGAGCGTTGATCCACTGACCGCCGGCTTGCCGGCTCCCAGGAAGAACACGCCGGGGTAGCCGTCGGTGGAGAACTTGTCGTTGATGTTGGCGGTCAGGGTGGAGTCGCGGATGGTCAGGGTGCCGGTGCGGTTGTTGCTGACGTAGAAGAGGGCGCCACCGCCCTCGGCGGCGGTGTTGTGGTCGATGCGGCTGCCGGCGATGGTGACGGTGTAGTCGTCGCCGTCGGTGTAGATGGCGCCGCCGCTGCCGCCGCCGGGGGTGCCCGGGGCCGCGGGGTTGGCGCCGGTGCCGATGGCCTTGTTGTAGGACATGACGCAGTTGATGACGTCCCAGGAGACGCCGATGCTGCTCAGGGCGCCGCCGTTGGAGCACACGCCGCCTTGGCCCGGGCTGCCGCCGAAGGTGCTGCCGACGACGTAGACCGGCAGGTTCTGCCACTGCTCCAAGGCCCGCACCGCAGCGCCGCCGAGGTCGGGGCCGGTGGAATCGCAGCGGTTGTTGATGAAGCGGGCGTCGACGATCGCCAGCCGGCCACCGTTGGCGAACACCGCGCCGCCCCCGCCGCCATAGGCCTGCTGGCCGGTCGAGTTGCCGTCGGCGAAGGTGATGTTCTGCAGGGTCAGCTGCGGGGTGGACTGGTTCTGGCAGTGCGACGTCGTCCAGGTCTGCGCCTGGTCGCAGGTGTTCATGTACAGGATGCGCCGCTGACCGCCGCCGCTGAGCGTGACCCTGCCGCCCCCGTCGAGCACGACGCGCTGGGAGGTGTTGACCACCTTGGCGGTGGCCGACATGGTGATCACCACCGGCGCGGAACCGCACGAGAAGGTGATGACCCCGCCCTTCGCGACAGCCGCCACCACGGCAGCCGACGTGCAGCTTGCCGCGCTGCCGTCCCCGACGACGGTGGTCGGGTGCGACGTGTCGACCGCCTGCGCCGCCGCCGGGACCGGGGCATGGCCGTCGGGGTTGCCGAACGCCGCCGGCGGCGGGACGGCGGTAGTCGCGGCGCCGGCGCTGGACGGGGCGGACTTGGCGCTCGTCGCCGCCGGCGCGGAGGAAGAGGACGGCGACGCGTGGGGCGTAGTCGCGGCGGCGCCAGATGCGGGGGTGAGCGACGCGGATGTCGCCGAGTTCGCGGCTTGAGCCGAGGTGGTGGCCGAGGAGCTACAGGCCGCGGTGCCTATCGACACGGCGACGGCGATGGCGGCCAGCGCGTAAGAGGCTCGGAAGGGTGCTCGCGTGGAGGACACCAGCAGAGACTAGACCGGCGCGGGGTTCGCAGTCGGCTGATTCGCGAAAGGCTACGGTTCGCTCGCGGTGAGCCGACGCCTTGTGGCGGCAGCGGTTGGTGACGGGCCAGCGCGACCGGCCGCGCGGTTCGTCGGGTCCGACCGGACCATGCGGGGGTTTGGTTCTGGGTCCCTCGCCGCGTCAGCGGGTGCAGCCAACCTGCCCGGTTTGGCGGTGTCAAGCCGGACGGAGCTGGACCACAGCAGGTGGGGTGCGGCTTGATTCCGCCAGACCGGGCTGGTTCCGTTTACGGCGATGACGCGGCGAGGGACCCAGAACCTCGGCGACCACAAGCAGCACCGCCGCCGACCAACGCGGCGCAGGCAACAGCGGATAGAAAGCCGAACAGTCGCGGGCCGCCGCCAAACTGCCGGACGCGCGGGTCGCCCCCTCGTCGAGGAGGCCCGCCAGAGGCCTCAACGCACCCACCAAACGCGGCCGCCGCCCGCCCGCACGACGCGTGCGCAGTGACTCGGACCCATGCGTGGTCTTGTACGCGAAAACCGTCAGCCGCCAACGCACAGCCGCGGAGACCTGAACCGCCGCGCGGTCGTGTCCACGAATACCGGCGGCCGCCAGCGCGACATGAGCCGCACAACCGAACTGCGTCCCCCCGCGAGGTCATCCAACCATTGGCGAAGCCGTCAGAAAACGCCTGTAAACCACAGCCCGACCGCACCTCGCCCGCTGGCTACCGCCACCGCCACCGCCACCGTCACCGAACCGCACCCGCGCGAAACGCCGGCGCCAGCCAGCGGTTGAGCAGCGCCCGCAACCGGTCCTCGTCCTCAGGCGCGTCAGGGTTCTGCAGGAACGAGGTGAGCAGCCGCATGATGACCTCGGCCAGGTCGTGCAGATCTGCGTCTGTGAATCCGGCGGCGGTCCAGTCGACGGCGAAGCGGCGGAGCATGCGGGCGCCGTAGGCGATGGTGGTGTCGGTGGTGGCGCCGCGGGCGAAGGCGGTGGAGTCGTCGAGGCGGAGCAGGAGGCTGACGCGGGGTTCGGTCGGGATGGTGCGGGTGCAGAAGAGCATGCCCTCGATCACGGCCTCGGCCGGGTCGGTGATGCCCGCCAGGTGCGCGACGAGGCGGTCCACGAAGGCGTCGGCGCCCTGGGCCGCGACCTCGGCGATGATGTCGCTGACGCGGGCGAAGTGCCGGTACACCGTCTGGCGGGTGACGCCCAGCTCCGTGGCGACGTCGGACAGGGTCGTCTTGGTGACGCCGTACCTGTCGACGCAGCGCGCGGTCGCGTCGACGATCCGTTGCCGCGCCTCGGCCTCCGACGCCGGGGGCCGGCCGCCCCATCCGTGCTTCGCCACGACCTCAGGACTCTACCTGGTCGCATGACGTGCAGCGAGGATGACGCCGGTGGCCGCAGTCGCGCAGAGGGTGGAGTACCACAGGCTGCCGATCGGTGCGCCTGCCGAGGTGACGCCGTTGGTTGCGGCGAAGTAGGCGGGCAGTGCGGTCAGCCACAGGGCGGCCAGGGTGGCCAGGTAGATCGGGGGATAGGTGCGGGCGAACAATGTCGCGGGGGCGGGAGCAGGCGCGGAAGCAGCAGCAGGAGCAGCAGCGGGAGGAGCGGAAGCGGGAACGGGAGCAGGAGCGGGAACGGGAGCGGAAGCGGGAGCGGAAGCGGGAGCGGAAGCGGGAGCGGAAGCGGGAGCGGAAGCGGGAGCGGAAGCGGAAGCGGAAGCGGGAGCGGAAGCGGAAGCGGAAGCACGAGCGGGAGCGGGAGCGGGAGAAGCGGGCGCCAGAGCAGCAGGAGCGGGAGCGGGCGCCGGGGCGGTGCGGGGCGCGCGCCAGGAGTCTGCGATCAGGGCGAGGCCGATGATCCAGACGGCGGCGAGTTCGATGCCGATGATCGTCTTTTGGATGGTGAGGTGGCTGGGGCCTTGGAAGGCACCCGCAGGTGCGCCGGCGATGAGCATCGCCAGGGGAGCGAGGGCTCCTGCGACGACGGATCGCCAGGCGATGGCGAGGCTGGTGCTGGGGCTGGTCAGCCTAACGACGAGGTACGTTAGCGCCCCGAAAGACACCGAAGCGAACAGGAACATGCTGTTCATCGGCACAGAAGCCAACGCAGGCTGGTTCACCTTGGCGTCGCCGGGATTCCAAGCCCACCACCGCAGCTGCGGACCGAGTTGGTCGAAGACCTCGTAGAAAACCTGGCAGACGAACGCCACAGCCAGCGCACCGCCGAGGGCGCCGCGCCGTGCGAACACGCCCAGCGTCCGGACCAGCTCGTAGGCGAGCTGTGACAGCGCCGGATAGAAGGCCACGATGTAGAGCGGCAGCCGGTCGTACATGAACTGCACCGTGAACACGTTGTGCGAGAAGACGAACCCGACCTGCCTGTCGAGCCCGAACCAGCCGGGGAAGTACAACGGCGGTTCGATGACGGCCAGGTAGACCACCGAGGCGAACCACAGCGTGAGGTTGGCAGGATCCCCATCGTGCCGCCACCGGCGCCACGCGTGCCAGAGCGCGAACACGGCGCCGCCGACGATGAGCAGCTCCAGCACCGGCATGGTGCCGTTGCTCAGCCTGAACGGGTCGCGGAAGGTCACGATCGCGTTGGCGTGGCGGCAGGAGAAGCCGAGGCCTTCAGCGATGCGCTCGGCGGTCGGATCGCAGGTCGGGTCCAACACAGGTGCCTCCGCTTCTCAGGCCGCGTAGGCCGTCTAGGCCTTGTAGGTCGTGTAGGTCGTGTAGGTCGTGCAAGTCGTGTAGTCGCTGTAGTCCGTGGCCGGCGGATCCCGCCGCTGGTCGAACCCGCCGGGCACGACCGTCCGCCCGAGCCGTTGCCGCAGCCTGTAACGCCCGACGCCATACCAGAAGCGCGGATCCGCGACGAGCCGCCGCAGCGACTTGTCCAGGTTGAAGACCTCCGCGAACGTCCGCTCGACGTAGGCATCCTCCCGGCTGGCAGCGTTGATGGCATTGAAGACCGGCCAGCTCAAGCGCGCGGCCAGCCGCCGACGCCACCGCGGCGGGAGCTCCGTTCCGGTGGCGAAGTCGTAGGCCTGGTCGCGTGCCATCGCCAGCATCCACGGCACGGCCAGCGACTTCCTCTGCCGGGTGAGGAACTGCCGGAAGAACGCAGCGTCGCAGACGCCGCGCTCGCGCAGCATGTCGCCGAGGACCAACGCCGAGCGGGCCGCGGAGCTCATGCCCTGCGCGTAGAACGGGTTGAACGCGCAGATCGAGTCCCCGACGCACACCAGGCCGGTCGGCGGGGCGTCGAGCAGATCGAACCGGCGCCACTTGTTGCCGGTCGAGCGCGTCAGGTGCACCGGCGAGGTCGGCGTGCAGGCCCTGGCCGCCGCGCCGAACGCCGTGGCCCGCACCCGGTCCGCCGCCGTTTCGAAGGCCTCGACGTCGCGCGGCATGGCGATGCCCCACGACCCCAGACAGACGATGGCGCGATCGCCCTCGATCGGGAAGAAGTTGCTCAGGAACTCGTGCTCGGCGGGATGGCTGCCGGTGTCCTGGGTCGGCGTGATGATCAGGTGCTTCCACCACCAGGAGGTCGGCCGCTGAGGAGTCGGCGGCAGGTCGTACCAGCGCGAGGTGTAGGTGACCTTGGCGTCGAGCGTCTTCTCCGGCGGCGCGGGCCAGCCGGCTGCGGCGAGCCAGTCGACGGTCGACGATCCGCGGCCGAGGGCGTCGACGACCAGGTCGGCCGGTACTCGGGTGAGGTCGCCGTCGGCGGTGCGGTATTCGACCCCGGCGACGCGTCCGGTCGTGGAGCCTCCGCCGAGGGAGAGCAGGCCGACAACTGTGGCGCCTTCGCGTAGTTCGATGACGGGCAGCCGACGAACCAAGTCGCGGAGGACGCGTTCGATCAGTACGCGGGAGCTGTAGACCATCGTCATGGAGCCGCGTTTGCGTGGCGCCCAGCCGTCGTTCTCGCAGTACGCGGCGTCCATCGACGGCATCAGCAGCATCCCGCCGGCGGCGATCAGCGCGTCTTCGAAGCCTGGAAAGATCTCGCCGATCGCCCGCCGCCCGGAGTTCAGCAGGAAGTGCGGGTGCTTGCTCTGCGGGACGCCCCGTCGGTGCTCCGCGTCCGACGGCAGCTGGTCCCGCTCCAGGACGATCACCTTCTCGAAGTGGCGGGCGAGTACCCCCGCAGCGCAAAGCCCTGCGATGCTGCCGCCTGCCACGACCGCTGTGCCTCTGCCGCCTCTGCCCATCGCTGCCATCCATTCATACAGATGATGCGTGAATGTATGAATAAGAGTGTGAGGAGTCAAGGACCTCCGCGATATCAGAGTTGTTGGACGCCCAGCGTCTGGCCGACCATGTCAGTGGCCGTAGTACAGAGAGCTTGGGGGCAACTGTGATCGACGGGATTCTGCCGGCGGACGTCGTGGCGATTGAGTCGTACGCCGATGCCGACGACCTGTTCCCGGAGGAGGCCGCGCTGGTCGCCCGGGCCGTCGACAAGCGGCGCCGGGAGTTCGCGACGGCGCGCTGGTGCGCCCACAAGGCGCTGGCCGAGCTCGGGTGCGAGGCCGGGCCGATCCTGGCGGGGCCGAAGCACGAGCCGGTGTGGCCCGAGGGCGTCATCGGCAGCCTGACGCACTGCGACGGCTACCGGGCCGCGGCGGTGGCGCGCGCCGGACGCCTGGCGGCGGTCGGCATCGACGCCGAGCCGCACCTGCGGCTGCCGGAGGGGGTGCTGGAGGTCGTGGCGCGGCCGGAGGAGATCCCGGTGCTGGCGGAGCTGCGCTCGCGGTATCCGGCGACGCACTGGGACAAGGTGATGTTCAGCGCGAAGGAGTCGGTGTACAAGGCCTGGTTCCCGCTGGCCCGGCGGTGGCTGGACTTCCAGGACGCGACGGTGCGGTTCGAGCCGGAGGCGCGAACGTTCGTGGCGGAGCTGGAGCAGGTCGGGCCGGACGTCGGGGGAGTGCCGCTGACGCGGATGAGCGGGCGGTTCGCGGTGGCGGACGGGTTCGTGGTGACCGCGGTGGTGGTGGAAACAAGCGTGGTGGAAACCAGCTCAGGCCTTGTCCAAAGGTAGGCAGGGCACTGAGACCTCGGCCAAGGTGAGTGAAGCCCAGCGTGTCCCGGCGACGAGACAGGGAACGTCCCCTCGCGCGTGCGCCGCTGGGCCTTCCGTCCGCCACCGAGCGCGGCGTCATCCGAGGAGTCCAGGGAGGCCCCCATGTTCGTACCCGGTCACTATCGTGCGCCCGACGCCTCATGGATGATCGAGGTCCTCCATGACAATCCGCTGGCCCTGATGACGAGCAACGGCCCGGCCGACGGCGTCCCGTTCGCCACCCATCTCCCGTCGATCCCGGAATCGCTCGTCACCGAGGCGCCCGACCTGGTCGGCAGCGTCCTGCTGGGCCACCTGAACCGGGCGAACCCGCACTGGGCGGCGCTGGAGGACGGCGGCGCCGTGCTGCTGACGTTCACCGGGCCGCACGGCTACGTCACGCCGACCGCCTACGACTACACCCCGGCCGCGCCGACCTGGAACTTCACCTCGGTGCACGTGCGCGGGACGGTGTACAAGATCGATACGCTCGAGGAGACGCTCGACGTGGTCAAGGCCACGGTGAAGACCTTCGAAGGGCGCTTCGGCAGCCAGTGGGACATGACCGAGTCGGTGGAGTACTTCCGCCGCATCGTCCCCGCGGTCGGTGCCTTCCGGGTCCACGTGACCGGAGCCGAGGGGATGTTCAAGCTGAGCCAGGAGCAGAGCGATCCGGTCCGTGCCCGGGTGGAACAGTCCTTCCGCGCGCACGCGGACACCCGGCGCCAGGCCGTGGGGGACCTGATGAACCGCTTGCCCGACCCGGCCGGGTCGGCCTGACCTACCTGACCTACCTGACCTTCCTGACCTTCCTGACCGGCCTGCCCGACCTGCCTGATCCGGCCGGCCTGACCATCGGGCGACATGGAAGAGCCGGCAGCCCACCGCCGGCGACCGGCGGACGCGCTGCCGGCTCGCCGGCGGTGGGGTCACCGGCTCACGGTACGGTCGCCGTCCGGGACTTCCGGGCCTTGACCTCGGCGAGGACGCCGCTGAGGTCGGCCAGCAGCGCGGCCTCCTCGGCCCTGAGATAGAAATGCCCGCCGGGCATCACCACGAGCCGGAACGAGCCCCGGGTCAGGTCCGCCCAGCGGTCCATCTGCTCCGGGGTCACCTCGGTGTCGACGTCGCCGGTGTAGCCGTAGATGGGACAGTCCAGCAGCGGGCGCTCGCCGCCGTCGAAGTTGTCCACCAGGCGGTAGTCCGCACGGATCGCGGGGAGCACGAGCTCGCGCAGGGCCTCGTCGTCGAAGACCGCCGAGCGGCTGTCGTCGAAACCCACGATGTGCGCGATGATCTCAGCGTCGGAGCCGGAGATCATCTTCCGGCCGGGCAGCAGATGCGTGGGCCGGCGCCCGGACACGCACAAGGCCGCCGGCGGCCTGCCCTGCTCCTGCAGACGCAGCGCCACCTCGTGCGCGACGGTGGCCCCCATGCTGTGGCCGAACAGCACCAGCCGGTACCCGCTCAAGGCCCTGATCCCGTCGGCGATCTCGTCGGCGAGGTCCTCCAGCCGGGGCGGGATCGGATCGCGCAGGCGGTCCTCCCGGCCCGGGTATCGGACGGCGAGCAGGCCGACGTCCGACGGGAGCCCCTTGGCCCAGGTGTGGAAGGTGCTCGCGCCCGCGCCGGCCGGCGCGAAGCAGACCAGCTTGGTCCGGCACCCGTGATCGTCGCGGTAGCGCCGGATCAGTAGTTCGTCGTCCACGGACGTCATCCTCCGAACTCGGCGAGGACCGGGCCCTGGGCGTCCTGGTCGGCGCGCCGGGCCACGATCGAGTCGATGATCTCACCGCTGCGCAGCGCGATGTTCGACAGCAGCGAGGAGGCCAGGCCGTGGCTGTGCTCGGTGCCGCCCTGCAGGTAGATGCCGCAGCGCAGTTCGGGAGCGGTGGCTATGCGGTAGTCGCGCTCCATACGGTAGCGGCCCGACTCGTCGCGCAGGCACAAGCGGTCCAGTTCGCCGAGCAGGCCCGAGGGGTTCATCGCGGCGTAGCCGGTCGCGCAGACCAGGGCGTCGACGTTGAGGTCGCGGATCTCGGCGCCGGGGCCTTCCTGCAGGGACACACGGGTCTCGGTGCCGACGCGCTTGACGCCGGCGACCCGCGTCAGGTTGATGAACTCCAGGCGCTTGACGCCCTGGATCTCGTCGTCGTACCACCGCTGGTACAGGCCCTTGATGACGTCCTCGTCGACGACCGAGTAGTTGGTGTTGCGGTGGTACCGCCAGAACGTGTCCCGAGTGCGGTCGCTGCCGAAGTAGTAGTCGTCGACGGCCTCGGGGTTGAACACCTGGTTGGCGAACGGTGAGTCGTCCGAGATGGGGTAGCCGTAGGCCGGGACGATCGCGTGCACCTGAGCGTGCGGCAGCTCGTCGTAGAGGAACCTGACGATCTCCGCGGCGCTCTGGCCGGCTCCGGCGACCGCGACGCGCCGCAGTTCGCGGGGGTCCATCGTGCGGTACTTCTCCAGGAACTCCGAGCTGTGCCACACCCGCTCGTCCCGGCTCACCCCCTCGGGCATGCTCGGCACCAGCCCGGTGGAGATGACGACGTTGCGCGCCAGGACGGTCCGGCTGCCCCGGCCGGCGGTGTCGGCGACCTCCAGCTCCAGCACCGGCCGCTCCGGCGCGGCGTCCGGGGCCAGCCGGATCGACCGCACCTCCGAGCCGTAGGAGACCCGGTGCGCCACCCTGGCCTGCGCCCAGTCCAGGTACTGGTGGAACTCCTTGCGCGTGGGGAAGAAGTCCTGGTTGTTCACGAACTGCAGCAGCCGCCCCGACGCGTGCAGGAAGGCGATGAAGCTGAAGCTCGACGTCGGGTTGCGGAAGGTCGCCAGATCCTTGAGGAAGGAGATCTGCATGGTGGTCGACGGCAGCAGCATGTTGCGGTGCCAGCCGAAGGCCGCCTGCCGCTCCAGGAACAGGCTGCTGATCCGGCTCTCCGGAGCCTCCGTCCGCTGCTCCTCCAGGGCGATGGCAAGCGACAGGTTGGACGGACCGAAACCGACGCCTACCACGTCGTGGATATCGTGTTCACTCTCACTCATCAAGAATTCTCCCGGTCGTCTGCCATGTGTTTTTCGCTGCCTGAAGGCTCAGGTCACATATGTAATCTCTGATTTTGTGTCAGAGAATTGAGAGGTAGTTCGGTCTCTCATATGCATTGTCCGGGGCGGTTGTCAGGCGGCATAGAGCGGGCTGTCCGCTTGTCCCGGGTGTCCCGCCGACGGGACACCCGGGACCCGGCCGTTCGGCACGGTCGATGGTGAGCGGATCTCGCTCAGCAATCCACGGGATTCCACATGTGCCTGCTCGGAGCGGGGTTCGTCGGCGCCCGGCACCGATGATCGCCGGAGGCAGGGTTTGCCCGCAGGGGTTTCCATGAAGTTTCAACAGTCTTGACTCCGGTCGGGTTCGGAAATCCACCAGACCGATCTCGAAGGCCGGCGATGACGGGAAATCCAGCGCGACGCCGAGAGCGGGCAGGTCGAGGTGCCGGCGGGCCGGTAGGCGGTCGGTACGCAGATGGACCGGATGGTGTCATCGCCGACGGGCCTCTTCGATCTTGACCTTGACGGGCCGACCCGAGACGGCTTCACGCGATCCGCCCGTACCCGGCGCCCCGGTGATCACCGTCGGCCGCGGGGCGGCGCGCGTCGGGCCGGCCGGGGGAAGCGGATGACAGATTCCTGAGAAATTGCCGTGGATTGACGTGGCATGTTTCGGGCTGCGACTCGTCCTTGTTTGTCCCAGCGCATTGTGATTCCCCCCTTTTGCCAACATAAAGATCGACTACCGAGAGGCGCCGGTCGGTCGCACAGTTGTTGCAGGTCCGGGGCCCGGATGTGCTTCCGCACGCTTTCGCCAGGCGCAGCGGAGCGTGACCGGATAACATCGGCCATTGACACCGTCCGCGCACCGGGCGGGTTCCTAAAGCCTTTTTGGCCATGCCTCCTCATGCTAGGTTGAATGTCAGTTCTCTGAGATGTATCTGCAGGTGAACGAAACTGCAACCTAAGGAGACGCATGCTTCACGGGGACCCGTCTGTGCAAGCCCGGAAAGACGTGGCGAGAGGCGACAGAGACCTTGGCAGCGCATTGGACACCTCGACATTCATAACGAGGCGAGGTCTGCGACTGCCCAGGCGGATGGCGTTCGAGAAATGGGTGGGAATCGGCAACTACTTGTCCGGGGTGATGTCGGCCTCGTCGTGGTGCCTCGGGGACTGGCTGGTCTACGGGGAGGCGACCTTCACTGGAAGATACCGCGATGCGATCGAATTGACCTCACTGGACTACCAGACACTGCGAAATCACGCTTGGGTGGCCCGGAGTTTCCCGATGTCTCGTCGCCGGGACAGATTGAGTTTCACCCACCACGCCGAGGTGGCGGCCCTTCCTGAACCCGAACAGGATTTCTGGCTGCTGAAGGCCGAACAGCACGCGTGGTCGGTCAAGCGGCTGCGCCGCGAGGTGCGGGCCAGCCTGGTGGAACGGAACACCGGCGGCGTGGGCCAGCTCCCCGACGAGGCCCAGAACGTGCACCAGCTCCCGGTCAGGGCCGGCGACCCGACGCCCGCCACCTCGGCGGAAGGCACGGTCTCGCTCAGCGTGTCGGTCCCCCCGGACTGTCTTGAGTTCTGCCTGGCGACGGCCAACAGACTCGGTCTCAACCTCGACGCGTGGGTCGCCCAGATCCTCGTGGCCGTGGCGGAAGCCACCGGCGAGCGCAACGATCTGCATTTGCCGCAGATCGGTTAGGCCCCCCACTATTCCTCGACCGGCTATTGTCGGTCGTTCAGAGCCGCCCGCCTACTAGCACTATCAGTGGCGTGCGGCATCTTTGTGATACCCGTGGTTCCGAATCGGCCGCTGTCTTGTCGGCGGGACGGCTGTGTGGTCCCACCTGCCAAGACGGCGGCGTCGGCCCGGGTAATGGAGATTCCTCCGAGAAATGTGGTTTCTTTGCTGCCGGCAGCAATTCGCTTCTGGCTGCAATCCACTCCAGGGAACAGGGAGGGCACCGCCGTGAGGTTGACGCCCGGTACCGGCCAGGAAACCGACCTCGACCGCGTCGACTTGTTCGACCTGGACCTCTACAGCTCCGGCGATCCGCACCGCGTCTGGGACGTGATGCGCGCCGAGGCGCCCCTGCACCACCAGGTGCTGCCCGACGGCCGGGAGTTCTGGTCGGTGACCCGGTACGACGACGTCTGCCGCGTGCTCGGCGACCACCGGTTCTTCACCTCCGAGCGCGGCACGGTGGTCACCCACCTCGGGGTCGACGACGTCGCCGCCGGCACTCTGCTGACCTCCACCGACCCGCCGCGGCACAGCCAGGTCCGCCGGGCGATCGGCACCATGCTCACCGCGCGGGCCGTGGCGCCGTGGGAGGACCGGATCCGGGCGGCGGTCGGGCGCTTCCTCGAACCGGCGCTCGACGGCGGCGTCTTCGACCTCGCCGAGCGGGCGCTCCGCCTGCCGATGGTCGTCGCCGGCCCGGTGCTGGGGATCCCGGAGCCGGACTGGGACAAGCTCGTGCAGCTGACCGCGATGGTCACGGCCCCCTCGGACCCGCACTTCCAGCTCGGCAACGAGGCCTCGACGCTGGCCATCTCGCACCACGAACTCGTCACCTACGTCACCGAGTGGGTCAGGGCACGGCGTTCCACCGGCGGCCGGGACGGCAGCCTGCTGGACCACCTCATGAACGTCAGCGTCGGCGGTGTGCCGCTGACCGACGAGGAGATCGCGCTGGACGGCTACAGCATCCTGCTGGGCGCCAACGTGACGACCCCGCACACCGTTTCCGGCACGGTGCTCGCGCTCATCGAGCACCCCGAACAGTTCGCGAAGGTCAAGGCCGACCCCACGCTGGTGCCGAACCTGGTCGAGGAGGGGCTGCGGTGGACCTCGGCCGCCTGCAACTTCATGCGCTACGCGGTGGGCGACACCCCGATCGGCGGGGGCGTGGTCCCGGCCCGCGGCGCGGTCGTCGCCTGGATCGGGTCGGCCAACCGGGACGAGTCGCAGTTCCCTGATCCGCACGAGTTCGACGTCACCCGCAACGCCGGCCGGCAGATCGCGTTCGGATTCGGGCCGCACTACTGCATCGGGGCCCCGCTGGCCCGGCTGACCCTGCGGATCTTCTTCGGCGAACTGCTGCGGCGGTTCGGATCCGTCGAACTCGCCGGCGAGCCGGAGCACCTGCGCTCCTACTTCATCGCCGGCATGACCCACCTGCCCGTCGTCGCCAAGAAATGAATGACGTCATGACATCCGGTACCACCTCCACCCGGTCGCCGTGGTTCCTGCGGCCGCCGGCCCCGTCCGGCCCCGCCGCCCGGATCTTCTGCTTCCCTCGGTCCGGGACCGGCGCCTCGGCCTTCAGCGCGTGGCCAGCTGCGATCGGCGAGGCGGAGGTCTGCCCGATCCAGTTCCCCGGCCGCGAGAACCGGCTGGCCGAACCCCACTACGGCACGTACGAAGAGCTCGCCGACCGCCTGGTCGAACCGCTGACGCCGCTGCTGGACCGCCCGTTCGCGTTCTTCGGCCACTGCGCCGGCGCGATGCCGGCCTTCGAGACCGTGCTCCGGCTCGCCGAACGCTCGCTGCCGCTGCCGAGCTGCCTGATCGTGTCCGGCCAGCCGGCGCCGCGGCACGCCGGCAGCGACCGGATGCTGGCCATGAGCGAGGCCGAGCTGCGCGCGGAGCTGGAGGCGGTGGTCCGCGGCCGGGGAATCGAGCCGCGGCCCGACATGATCGATCTGGGCATGCTCACACTGCGGGGCGACGTCGCCGCGGCGCGCGCCTACCGGCGGGACGAGCCCGTCGCAGTGGGCTGCCCCATCGTGGTCCTGCAGTGGCGGGACGACCCCGACGTGAGCACGGACCACATCCAGGAGTGGCGGCGCTACGCGGACTCGGTCGAGATCCGCGTCGTCGACGGCGGGCGCCAGGACTTCGCGACGCCGCCGGAAGAACTGAGCAAGGCGCTGGTCGGATGGATATGAGCGGCGCGCGCACTGATGTCGCCGTGGTCGGGATGGCGTGTCGGTTCCCCGGCGTGGCCGGCCTGGAGGAGTTCTGGCGACTGCTCATCGACGGCAGGTCGACCGTCGGGAGCTTTCCCGAGCAGCGGGGCGACTTCCCGCAGAACGCCGCCGATCCTGACGCTGCGACGCTGAGTTCGGGGTCGTACTTCGACACTATCGACGGATTCGACGCGCAGTTCTTCGGAACCGGTCCGGCCGAGGCGGCAGCCATGGATCCGGTGCAGCGGCTCGGGCTGGAGCTGGCCTGGGAGGCCGTCGAGGACGCCCGGGTTCCGGCGTCCGCGCTCGCCGGCCGGGAGATCGACGTGGTGGTCGGTACCGCATCCTCCGGATACGAGCAGCTGCGCGCGTCCTCCGGCAGCGACCGGGACGACCACTACGCCGCGCTCGGATCCAGCGGTGCCCTGGTCGCCAACCGGATCTCGAACCTGTTCGACGTCCGCGGCATGAGTTTCTGCGCCGACTCCGGCCAGTCCTCCTCCCTGGTGTCGTTGGCGCTGGCGTGCGACCGGATCCGTGGCGGCGCGGTCGACATCGCGATCGCCGGCGGCGTGCAGCTGATCGTCGATCCGGCATCCGGTGCCGGGCTGGCGAATCTGGGCGTCCTGTCGCCCGACGGCCGCTGCCACACCTTCGACGCGCGGGCCAACGGCTTCGTCCGGGGCGAGGGCGGGGCGTTCGTCGTGCTCAAGCGGCTCGACCTGGCTGTTGCGGACGGCGACCACGTCTACGCGGTGGTCCGCGGCTGGGACGTCGGCGGGAGCGGTGCCGCCACGCGGATGCCGGACCCCAGCCCGAACGCGCAGGCCGCGACCGTCCTGGCCGCCCTGGAGCGCGCCGGCGTCCCCTTCGACGGCATCGATTACGTCGAGGCGCACGGCACCGGCACCCGGCGCGGCGATCCGGCGGAGATCGCCGGGCTGCGCGAAGTGTTCCGGCAGACCGGCCGCGACTACGTGGTGGCGATCGGCTCGGTGAAGACGAACGTCGGGCACCTGGAGGCGGCCGCCGGGATCGCCGGGTTCGTCAAGACGGCACTGTGCCTGGACCGGGCGCACCTGGTGCCGAGCCTGAACTTCGAGTCCCCGAACCCTGACATCCCCGGCCTGCTGGCGGACTTCGAGGTCGTCGTCCGCGCGCGGCCCTGGCCCGGTGGGCCGGACCGGCCGCGGCGGGCCGGGGTGTCGTCGTTCGGGATGGGCGGCACGAACGCGCACGCGATCCTCGAACAGGCGCCGGAGCCGCGGCGCGCGCCGGAAGCCGACACCGGGGCTGACACCGGGGCCGAGGCTGCTGGCGTCCCCGGGATGCTGCCGTGGGTGCTGTCGGCGCGCTCGGCGCCGGCGTTGCGGGAGCAGGCGGAGCGGCTGCAGGAGCTCGTGGCTGCCGACGCGTCGCTGTCGCCGGCCGACGTCGGGTACTCGCTGACGGCGACGCGGTCGGAGTTCGAGCACCGGGCGGTGGTGCTCGGCACGGATCGGGCCGAGCTGCTGGCCGGTCTCGACGCGGTGGCCGCGGACCGGAACGCGGCGCGGTTGGTGCGCGGCGTGGCTGCGGCGCCGGTGGGTCCCGTCGTCTTCGTATTCCCCGGCCAGGGATCGCAGTGGCCTGGCATGGCACGGCGGCTGTACGCGGAGTCGGAGGTCTTCGCGTCCTCGATCGACGAGTGCGCGCGGGCGCTGGCGCCGTGGGTGGATTGGTCCCTGGTCGACGTGGTGACCGGGGTGGAGTCGACGGCGTCGCTGGAAGGCCGCGACGACGTGATCCAGCCGGCGCTGTTCGCGATGATGGTCTCCCTGGCGCGAGTGTGGCAGTCGCTCGGGGTGGTCCCTCAGGCTGTGGTGGGGCACTCGCAGGGCGAGATCGCCGCGGCGTGTGTGGCCGGAGCGCTGTCCGTCGAGGACGCGGCGCGGGTCGTCGCCGTCCGCAGCAAGGCTCTGACCGAGCTGGCGGGCCTGGGCGGACTGCACGCGGTGGCCGCGTCCCGGGCCTGGGCCGAGGAGCGGTTGCGGCGGTGGCCGGGCCGGCTTTCCCTGGCCGCTGTCAACGGGCCGAGTTCAGTGCTGGTCTCCGGCGAGATCGAGGCGTTGGAGGAGTTCGCGGCCGGGGCCGAAGGCGAGGGCGTCCGGGTGCGGCGGGTCCGCGTGGACTACGCGGCCCATTCCCACCAGGTCGAACGCATCCGGCAGCGGCTGCTGGCGGACACCGCGGGTCTGGATCCGCGGCCGCCGACGGTCGAGTTCCACTCCACGGTGACCGGCGGACCGCTCGGCGCGCGCCAGCTCGACGGCTCCTATTGGTACGACAACCTGCGCTCGACGGTGCGGTTCGGCGAGGTGGCCGAGAACCTGATGCGAGCCGGCGCGGTGTTCGTCGAAGTCAGTCCGCATCCGGTGCTCGCGGTGGCGATGGCCGAGACGGCCGACGCATTGCAGGCCTCGCCGGTGCTGGCCGACACCTTGCACAAGGACGACGGGAGCGCCGGCCGGATCCTGGCCTCGCTCGCCGAGCTGCATGTGCGGGGCGTGCCGGTGGACTGGGACGCGGTGTTCGCGGCTCATCGGCCGCGTCGGGTCGCACTGCCGACATACGCGTTCCAACGCCAGAAGTTCTGGCTGACCGCACCCGAGGAAACCGGCGATTCCAGTGCCAGTACCGGCGGTTTCGCGGCAGCAGACCTGATCTCTGAGTCGGCTGTCCTGCAGCTCGTGTGCGCCGAGGCCGCGGCGGTCTTGAACGAGAAGGACTCGGGGGTGACCGGCGGCGATCTGGCGGCTGGATCGACCCGGACGTTCAAGGACTTGGGCTTCGACTCCTCGATGGCGGTGCGGCTGCGCAACCGGCTGATCGCGGCCGGCGGAGTGCGGCTTCCGGCGACGGTGGCGTTCCTGTATCCCACGCCGCAGGCGCTCGGGCGCCACCTGTTCTCGGTCCTGGCGCCGCAGGAGTCTCCTGCCGCTGCGGAGAACCCCGTCGGGGTGCCTCCGGCCAGCCGCAGTGACGACGAGATCTTCGAATTGATCGACCGCGGATACGTCTAGCAGCCAGCAGCACCTATTTCGTTGGGGAGGTTCCGGTGGACGAAGTCGACAAGCTCCGGTCATATCTGCGCCGTGCCGTCGATGACGCGCAGGCGTTGCGCCGGCGTACCCGCGAGCTGGAGGAGGCGGCGCGCGAGCCGCTGGCGATCGTGGGCATGGCGTGCCGTTTTCCCGGCGACGTCCGCAGCCCGGAAGACCTGTGGCGGGTCGTCAGCGACGGCGTCGATGCCATCAGCGGCTTCCCGACGGACCGCGGCTGGGACCTCACCAAGCTGCTGGACCCCGACCCGGAGCGCTCCGGCACCTCCTCGGTGGCCAGCGGCGGCTTCCTGTCCGAGGCGGCGGAGTTCGACGCCGGCTTCTTCGGCATCAGCCCCCGCGAGGCGACGGCGATGGATCCGCAGCAGCGGGTGTTGCTGGAGACCGCCTGGGAGGCGTTCGAGCGGGCCGGCATCGACCCGGACGGACTGCGGGGCAGCAAGACTGGCGTCTTCGTCGGCGCTACGAACCTTGAGTACGGCGCGCGTCTGCAGGACGGTGCCGAGGGGTTCGACGGCTACCTGCTGACGGGCACCAGCGCGAGCGTCATCTCCGGGCGGGTCGCCTACGCGCTCGGGTTGCAGGGCCCTGCGGTGACCGTGGACACCGCGTGCTCGTCGTCGTTGGTGGCGCTGCACCAGGCGGCGCAGGCGCTGCGGCGCGGGGAGTGCGAGCTCGCGCTCGCCGGCGGCGTCGCGATCATGGCGACGCCGGGCATGTTCGTGGAGTTCAGCCGGCAGCACGGGCTGGCCGCCGACGGCCGGTGCAAGCCGTTCGCCGCGGCTGCGGACGGCACGGCCTGGGCCGAGGGCGCCGGGCTGCTCGTGCTGGAACGGCTCTCCGACGCCCGCGAGCGCGGGCACCGGGTGCTGGCCGTGATCCGCGGCTCGGCGATCAACCAGGACGGCGCCAGCAACGGTCTGACCGCGCCGAACGGGCTGGCGCAGGAGCAGGTGATCCGCGAGGCGCTGACTGCCGCGGGGCTGTCCGCGGACGAGGTCGACGCGGTGGAGGCGCACGGCACCGGCACCACCCTCGGTGACCCGATCGAGGCTGAGGCACTGATCGCGACCTACGGTCAGGACCGGCCCGAGGGCCGGCCGCTGTGGCTGGGATCGCTGAAGTCGAACATCGGCCACACGCAGGCGGCTTCCGGCGTCGGCGGCGTGATCAAGATGGTCATGGCCCTCCAGCACGGCGTGCTGCCCCGGACCATCCACGTCGACGAGCCCTCGCGGCACGTCGACTGGGAGTCCGGCGCGGTGGAACTGCTCACCGAGGCGCAGACGTGGCCTGAGACAGACCGTCCGCGGCGGGCCGGTGTCTCGTCGTTCGGTATCAGCGGCACCAATGCGCACGTGATCATTGAGTCGGCCCCGGACGCCGACGTCGGTGCCGAGGCCGACGCTTCCGCCCCGGACACGCCGGAAGTGGTGCCGTGGGTGATATCCGCCGCGGACCCGCAGGCGCTGCGCGCGCAGGCCGCCCGGCTGGCGTCGTGGGCCGCCGGCGACGTGCCGATCGCCGCCGTCGGCGCGGCTCTGGCCGGCGACCGGGCCATGCTGGACCACCGTGCCGTGGTCGTCGGCGCCGACCGTGACGAGCTCGTCGCGAACCTGCGCACGGTGGCCGAGGGTGCTAGCGCGCTGGGCGCGGTCACCGGCAGCGGCCCGGTCGGCACGGCTGGCAGGGCTGGCACAGCTGGCCCGGCTGGTTCGGCCGGCCCGGTGGCGTTGCTGTTCGCCGGCCAGGGCAGCCAGCGACCCGGCATGGGAGCTGGTCTGGCGGCGGCGTTCCCGGTGTTCGCCGAGGCGCTGGAGGAGATCTGCCGGGTTCTGGATCCCCTGCTGGAGCACCCGATCCGGCCGACCATGTTCAGCGACCCTGAGGGCGTCCTCGACCAGACCGGGATGACGCAGCCCGCGCTGTTCGCCTTCGAAGTGGCCTTCCACCGGCTGCTCTCCTGGCTGGGCGTCGGCGGGGACGTGCTGGCCGGTCATTCGGTCGGCGAGATCGCTGCCGCGCACGTCGCCGGAGTGTTCTCGCTGAGCGACGCCTGCGCGCTGGTCGCGGCCCGCGCCCGGCTGATGCAGGCGCTGCCCGAAGGCGGGGCGATGCTCGCGGTCGAGGCGGCCGAGCCCGACGTGCGGCCGCTGCTCGGCGCGGGCCTGGACCTCGCGGCCGTCAACGGGCCTTCGCAGGTCGTGGTCTCCGGGACGCAGACCGCCGTAGCGGCGATGGCGGCCGACCTGGACGCCCGAGGCGTGCGGAACCGACGGCTGCGCGTCAGCCACGCGTTCCACTCGGAGCTGATGAAGCCGATGCTGGCGGAGTTCGCCTCGGTGGTCGCGGGCCTGACGCTCGCCGAGCCGCGGATGGCGCTGGTCTCGGCGCTGACCGGCCGGGCCGTGCGGGCCGGGGAGATGACCGACCCGGCGTATTGGGTACGGCACGTGCGCGAGACCGTGCGGTTCGCCGACGCCGTGCACGCGATGCGCGACGCCGGCGCGCGCACGTTCGTCGAGGTCGGGCCGAGCGGCGTGCTGATGGCGACGGCCACCGCCGCCGTCGAGCAGGACCCGGCCGCGGACGTGGCGCTGCTGGCGCTGTTGCGCCCGGACCAGGACGAGGCGCGGGCGCTGGTCACCGGGCTCGGGCGGCTGCACGTCCAAGGCGTGCCGGTCGACTGGCGGAGCTACCTGGCCGGCTGGGACGCGCAGCGGGTCGAGCTGCCCACGTACGCCTTCCAACACCGGCGCTACTGGCTCCGGACCCCGGCCGCGACGGACGCGGACGGACTGGGACAGAGCTCTGCGAAGCACGGCCTGCTGGGAGCCGCGGTCGCGCTCGCGGGTTCCGACGAGGTGCTGCTGACCGGCCGGCTGTCGCTGGGCTCGCACCCCTGGCTCGGCGACCACCGGGTCGGCGCGGCGGCGGTGGTGCCGGGGACGGCCCTCGTCGAGCTGGCGATGCGGGCCGGCGACGAGGTCGGCGCCGCCGGGGTGGAGGAGTTGACGTTGCAGGCGCCGCTGGTGGTGCCGGAGCGCGGCGGTGTGCAGATCCAGGTCGTGGTCGGGGCGCCGGACGAGGCGGGACGCCGGGAGGTGGGCGTCCATTCGCAGCCCACAGGTTCGGCGGTGGGCGATCCGTGGGTTCAGCACGCCGAGGGCACGCTGGCGTCCGAGACGGTCGGCAGCGGGAGCCAGGGCTCTGATCTGCGGCAGTGGCCGCCGGCGGGTGCCGTGCCGGTGGAGCCGGACGCGGAGTTCGAGGATCTGGCGCCGACCGGTCTGCACTACGGACCGGCGTTCCGTGGCCTGCGAGCGGTGTGGCGGCGTGACGACGAGCTGTTCGCAGAGGTCGAACTGCCTGAGGACGTCGAGTGGTCGGGCTTCGGTCTGCACCCCGCGCTGTTCGACGCCGCGCTGCACGCGATCTGGTTCGGCGACCTCGTGGCGCACCCCGACGCTCCGCTGCTGCCGTTCTCCTGGCGCGGGGTCTCCCTGCTGGCCACGGGAGCCACGGCCCTGCGCGTGCGGCTGACCTCGGTCGGCGCCGACACCATCAGCCTGGACATCGCCGACGGCAGCGGCGCTCCGGTGGCGACGGTGAGCGCCCTGCACCTGCGGGAAGCATCCGTCGACCAGCTGGAGCGCGCGTCTGCGGCGATCGGTGACTCGCTGTTTCGCATGGAGTGGTCGCCGGTCCCGGCCGGAGCACCGGACCCTGCGGCAGGCACGGGTACCTGGGCCGTCCTCGGCGACGATCCAGGGCTCGGATTCAGCCAGAGCGTCCCGACGTATCCGGACCTTGAGGCGCTGGGTGCGGCGGTCGAGGCCGGCGCGGCGATGCCCGACCACGTCCTGCTGCCCTGCCTGCCGGGTGAGTTCGGCGACGGCGGTTCGCAGGTCGCGCACGCCGCTCGGCAGGCCGCGCACCAGGTCCTGGACGTCGTCCGGACCTGGCTGGACGACCAGCGGTTCGCGGACTCCAGCCTGGTCGTCCTCACTCGGCGGGCCGTCGCGGCCGGCGACCCGGCGGGCTCCCTGGACCTGGCCGCCGCCCCGTTGTGGGGTCTGCTGCGCACCGCGCGCTCGGAGAACCCCGGCCGGTTCGTGCTGGCCGACGTCGATGAGCTCGCCGGATCCGGCGACCTGGTCCTGGCCGGCGCGAAGCTCGGTGAGTTCGCGGTCCGTGACGGCGAGCTGCGCGTGCCCGGGCTCGCGCGGGCGGCGTCGTCCGGCGCGCTCCAGGTCCCGCATGGAGTTTCTGCTTGGCGGCTGGACGTCGCAGAGCGCGGAAGCCTCGACGCGCTGCGCGTCATCGAACGCTCCGACGTGTCCGGTCCGCTGGGCCCCGGCGAGGTCCGGGTGGGAATCCGGGCCGCGGGCGTGAACTTCCGGGACGCGCTGAACGTCCTCGGTATGTATCCCGGTGAGGCCGGCCTGCTCGGGCTGGAGGGCGCGGGCGTGGTCCTCCAGACCGGTCCGGGCGTGACCGACCTGGCGCCCGGCGACCGGGTGATGGGCTTGTTCCCCGGGGCCTTCGGGCCGGTGGCCGTGGCCGATCGGCGGATGATGGCGCCGGTCCCGGCCGGCTGGTCGTTCGCCGAGGCCGCGACCGCGCCGGTGGTCTACCTGACGGCCTACCACGGCCTGGTCGACCTGGCCGGTCTGCGCGCCGGCGAGTCGGTCCTGATCCACGCGGCGGCCGGCGGCGTCGGGATGGCGGCCACGCAGCTGGCCCGACACCTCGGCGCCGAGGTCTACGGGACGGCCAGCCCCGGCAAATGGGACGCGCTGCGGTCCTGGGGGTTGGAGGGGGCGCACGTGGCCTCGTCCCGGACCCTGGACTTCGAGCACGCATTCCTGACCGCCACCGACGGTCGCGGCGTGGACGTGGTCCTGGACTCCCTGGCGCGCGAGTTCGTGGACGCCTCGCTGCGGCTGCTGCTGCGCGGCGGGCGCTTCCTGGAGATGGGCAAGACCGACATCCGCGACGCGGATCAGGTCGCCGCTGACCATCCGGGCGTCCAGTACCAGGCGTTCGACCTGATGGACGTCGGCCCGGACCGGATCGCCGAGATGTTCCAGGCTTTGGCAGGGCTCTTCGAAAGCGGCAGCCTGCGTCCGCTGCCGTTCGCCGCCTGGGACGTGCGGCGCGCGCCGAACGCGCTGCGTCACCTGAACCAGGCGCGCAACGTCGGGAAGGTCGTCCTGACCGTTCCGTCGGCACCGGATCCGGACGGGACCGTGTTGGTGACCGGCGCCTCGGGTGCCCTGGGCGGGTTGCTGGCGCGGCACCTGGTCGCCGCACGAGGTGTGCGTCGGCTGGTGCTGCTGAGCCGGCGCGGTGCCGACGCCCCGGGTGCCGCCGAGCTGGTCGCCGAGCTGGAAGCGCTCGGCGCCACCGCGCGGTTCGAGGCCTGCGACGCCGCTGATCGGCAGGCGCTCGCCGCGGTGATCGCCTCGATCGGGCCGGACCATCCGCTGACCGGGGTGGTGCACGCCGCCGGTGTGGTGGACGACGGAGTGATCGGCTCGCTGTCCGCGCCGCGCGTGGACGCCGTGATGCGGCCGAAGGTGGACGCCGCGTGGCATCTCCACGAGCTGACCCGCGGACTCGACCTGTCGATGTTCGTGCTGTTCTCGTCGGTGTCGGCGACCTTCGGCAGCGCGGGGCAGGCGAACTACGCGGCCGCGAACGCGTTCCTGGACGTGCTGGCCGCTCATCGACACGGCCTCGGCCTGCGCGCCACTTCGCTGGCGTGGGGGCCGTGGGCGCAGACCAGCGCCCTGATGGCCGCGATGAGCGGCGTCGACCACGAGCGCCTCGCGCGTGGGGGCATGATCCCGCTGTCCGCCGAGCACGGCATGGCGCTGTTCGACGCCGCAGATGCCCCTGGCGAAGCCGTTCTGCTGCCGGTTCATCTGGACCTCGCCCGGCTGCGAGCCGAGGGCGACGCTGTGCGGCCGCTGTTGCGCCGGCTGGTCCGGGCTCCGGGCCGCCGACGCGCCGAGCAGGCGGCACGCGCGGGTCGTGCAGGTGCCGGTGTTGGTGGCGCGGACGTGGCCACCCGGCTGGCCGGACTGTCCGCCGAGCAGGCGACGGCTGAGGTCCTGGAGGTGGTGCGGGCGAGTGTGGCGGACGTGCTGGGGCACTCCCGCGCCGACGCCCTGGATCCCGGGCGGACCTTCCGCGAGTCGGGCTTCGACTCGCTGACCGCCGTGGAGCTGCGCAACCGGCTGGCCGCCGAGACCGGGCTCCGGCTGCCGGCCACGTTGGTCTTCGACTACCCGACTCCGGCGGAGCTCGGCGAGTTCCTGCGTGCGGAGCTGGTGGGCGACATTGTCGAGGCGGACGTGGCCGTGTCGCAGAACACGGTGTCACCGGCCGCCTCCGCCGATGCTGACGCCGACGCCGATCCGATCGCCATCGTAGGCATGAGCTGCCGCTACGCCGGCGGTGTCGAGTCGCCGGAAGGGCTCTGGGAGCTGGTGGCGCGCGGTGGCGACGCCATCGGTGCCTTCCCCGCCGACCGTGGCTGGGCCGAGGACCTCTACGACCCGGACCCCGGCGCGGCGGGCAAGAGCTATGCGCGCGAGGGCGGGTTCCTGTACGGCGCCGGGGAGTTCGACGCGGCCTTCTTCGGGATCAGCCCGCGCGAGGCGGTGGCGATGGACCCGCAGCAGCGGCTGCTGCTGGAGGCGTCGTGGGAGGCGTTCGAGGACGCCGGCATCGATCCCGCGGGCCTGCGGGGGAGCCGGACCGGGGTGTTCACGGGGCTGATCTACCACGACTACGCGCAGGGCGGCGCCGCCACTCCCGGCACCGAGGGGTATCTCAGCACCGGTGGATCCGGGGGCGTGGCCTCGGGGCGCGTGTCGTACACGTTCGGCCTGGAGGGCCCTGCGGTGACCGTGGACACCGCGTGCTCGTCGTCACTGGTGGCGCTGCACTGGGCGGTGCAGGCGCTGCGGTCCGGCGAGTGCGACCTGGCGCTGGCCGGCGGGGTGACCGTGATGGCCACCCCCGACACGTTCGTTGACTTCTCGCGGCAGCGGGGCCTGGCGCGCGATGGCCGGTGCAAGGCGTTCTCCGACGATGCGGACGGCACCGGCTGGGGCGAGGGCGTCGGCGTGCTGCTGGTCGAGCGGCTGTCCGAGGCCGAACGGAAGGGCCACCGGGTGCTGGCCCTGGTGCGGGGCAGCGCGATCAACCAGGACGGCGCCTCCAACGGCCTGACCGCCCCGAACGGTCCCTCGCAGCAGCGGGTGATCCGGCAGGCGCTGGCCAACGCCGGCCTGACCACCGCCGACGTGGACGTGGTGGAGGCGCACGGCACCGGTACCACGCTCGGCGACCCCATCGAGGCGCAGGCACTGCTGGCCACCTACGGCCGGGGCCGGCCCGCGGACCGTCCGCTGCTGATCGGCTCGGTGAAGTCGAACATCGGGCACACCCAGGCGGCCGCCGGGGTGGCGGGCGTGATCAAGATGGTCGAGGCGATGCGGCACGGCGTGGTGCCCGAGTCGCTGTACGTCGGCGAGCCGTCGTCGCACGTGGACTGGTCGGCCGGGGCGGTCGAGCCGGTCCGGGCGGCCACGCCGTGGCCGGAGGTCGGGCGGCCGCGCCGGGCGGGCGTGTCCTCGTTCGGGTTCAGTGGGACGAACGCGCATGTGATCGTCGAGCAGGCGCCGCAGGGTGCTGAGTCGGTGGCTGTGCCCGAGCCGGTCACGACTACCGACGGAACGTTGCCGTGGGTGGTGTCGGCGAAGTCGCCGGAGGCGCTCGCCGACCAGGCGCGGCGGTTGCTGGAGCACCTTGACCGGAACCCGGAGGTCGCGCCGACGGAGGTCGGGCACGCGCTGCTGGGGCGTTCGGTGTTCGAGCAGCGGGCGGTGGTGATCGGTCGGAAGTCGGCTGACTTCCGGGGCGGCTTGGCGGCGTTGGCTGCGGGTGATCCTTCTGCGCACGTGGTGACCGGCGCTGCGCCAGGTCGGTTGAGCAAGACCGTCTTTGTCTTCCCGGGTCAGGGTTCGCAGTGGCTGGGCATGGGTGTCGGGCTGATGGGCTCGTCGTTGGTGTTCGCGGAGTCGATGCGGGCTTGTGCGGCGGCTTTGGAGCCGTTTACGGGTTGGGATCTGATTGAGGCGTTGTCTGGGGATCTTGATCGCGTTGATGTGGTGCAGCCTGCGTTGTGGGCGGTGATGGTGTCGCTGGCCCGGTTGTGGGAGTCGCTGGGTGTGACGCCGGATGCGGTGGTGGGCCATTCGCAAGGGGAGATTGCCGCCGCGCACATCGCCGGTGTGTTGTCGCTGGAGGATTCCGCTCGGATTGTGGCGCTGCGTTCGAAGTCGCTGGCCGGGATTGCCGGTCGGGGCGGGATGGTGTCGGTTCCGCTTGCCGCATCCGATGCTGAGGATTTGATCGCCCCGTGGTCGGGTCGGTTGGCTATCGCGACGGTGAACGGGCCGTCGTCGACGGTCGTTGCCGGTGAGATCGAGGCCGTGGACGAGTTTCTGGTCCATTGTGAGGCCGAGGGTGTTAGGGCTCGTCGGATCCCGGTGGACTATGCCTCGCACACCGCGCAGGTTCAGGCGTTGCGTGGCGAGTTGCTGGAGGTGCTGGCTCCGGTCGCGCCGCAGCAGGCGACGGTCGCGTTCTATTCGACGGTGGCCGGTCACGTCGGTGGTTCGATGGCTGACACCACGGTGATGGGTGCCGAGTATTGGTACGACAACTTGGCCAGCACGGTCGATTTCCATGCCGCCACGCGCGCTCTGCTTGAAGACGGCCACTTGTTGTTCGTCGAGGCCAGCCCGCATCCCGTGTTGACCGGCGCAATCCAAGAAGCCGCCGAAGAGTACGCGGTCGCTGTCACCGGCACTCTGCGCCGCGATGACGACAGCTGGGACCGGCTGCTGGCTTCCGTGGCCACCGCCGCGACCCACACCGCCGTGGACTGGGCCGCCTTCTACCCCGCGACCCGGCCGGGCCACCTCGGCCTGCCGACCTACCCCTTCCAGCGTCAGCGTTACTGGATCGAGCGCACCTCCGGCTCCGCCGATCCGCACAGCATGGGCCTGCGCGCCGCCGAGCACGGTCTGCTCGGTGCGGCCGTGGTGCTCGCGGACGGTGAGGGGCGCCTGTTCACCGGGCGCCTGTCGCTGCGCAGCCATCCCTGGCTGGCCGACCACGCCGTCCACAGCCCGCTGCTGCCCGGGACGGCGCTGGCCGAACTGGCGCTGCACGCCGGCGAGGCCGTGGAAGCACCGTGGCTGGAAGACCTCGTCCTGGAGGCGCCCCTTGTCATCCCGGCTTCCGGGGGCGTGCACCTCCAGGTGTACGTGTCAGCCGCCGACGACGACGGCCGTCGGGCCCTGACCATCCACTCCCAGCCCGACGGTGCCGCCCCCGAGGATGCCTGGACACGTCATGCCACCGGTGTTCTGACGTCGCAGGCAGCTGCTGTCCCGGACTGGGACGAGTGGGCAGGTCCGGCGGTCTGGCCTCCGGCCGGTACCACCTCCGTGTCCGTCGCAGACCTCTACGACCGCCTCGCCGACCTCGGCTACCACTACGGCCCGGCCTTCCAGGGTCTGACCGCGGCGTGGAGGGCCGGCGACACCCTCTATGCCGAGGTGGCGCTCCCGGCCGACCTCGCCGACGCCGACCAGTACGGCATCCACCCGGCGCTGTTCGACGCCGCGCTGCACCCGATCGCCGCCACGGGTCCCGATCCGGACGCGGGCCAGGTGCTGCTTCCGTTCGCGTGGTCGGACGTGCGGCTCCACGCCGTCGGCGCGCGCACCCTGCGCGTCCAGATCGCCCCCGCCGACGCCGGCGCGGTCCGGGTCCGGCTCGCCGATCCGGCCGGGCAACCGGTCGCCGAGGTCGGGTCGCTGGCGATGCGGCCGCTTTCGGTCGCCGAGCCGGCGACGGCCGAGGCCTCCGCGGTGACCGAGAACCTGTTCCGGCTGGCGTGGACACCGGTGTCCGCCACCGGCTCATCCGCGGCCGGTCGGGTCGTGTTCCTCGTCCGGGATGTGCCCGAGGCGCTGGTCGACGTGTGGCCCGACGCGGCCGTGGTCGCGAGCCGTTCCGAACTCGCGGCGCTCGCGGCCGGCGCTGTCGCCGCCGTGCCGGACCTGGTTGTCGCGACCGGCCTGATGGAGAACTCCGGCCTCGCTGAAGGCGATGTCCCCGGATCCGTGCGCGAGGCTGCTCAGTACGCCCTGGAAACAGCGCAGGCGTGGCTGGCCGACGAGGCCTTCGCCGACAGCAGACTGTTGATGCTCACCCGGGGTGCGGTGGCCGTCGGCTCCGAGCAGCGCACGGACCTCGCCTCGGCACCGGTCTGGGGCCTGCTGCGCAGTGCGCAGACGGAGAATCCAGGCCGTCTCGTGCTCGTCGACATCGACGAGGACCCGCGCTCCCTGCAAGCCCTGCCGGCTGCGCTCGCCATCGGTGATGGCGATGGTGATGGCGATGCGCAGTTCGCGGTGCGTGAGGGAGTAGTGCTGGTGCCGAGGCTCGTCCGGGCCGGTGCGGCCGGCGGCGCGCTCATGCCGCCGCCGGGCCGTACGCCGTGGCGGCTGGACGTGACCAGCCGCGAGACCCTGGACGCGCTGTCCCTGGTCCCGGCCCCGGAGTCGGCCCAGCCGCTGCTGCCGCACCAGATCCGGGTGTCCGTGCGCGCGGCCGGGCTGAACTTCCGCGACGTGCTCATCGCGCTCGGCGTCTATCCGGGCGCCGCCTCCATGGGGATGGAGGGGGCCGGGGTAGTCACCGAGGTCGGCTCGGACGTGGCCGGACTGCGGCCCGGCGACCGCGTGACGGGGTTGATGGCCGGCGCGTTCGGCCCGGTGGCGGTGACCGACCACCGGCTGGTCGTCCGGGTTCCGGACGCCTGGTCGTTTCAGGACGCGGCGTCGGTGCCGACGGTGTTCGTCACCGCCTACCACGGCCTGGTGAACCTGGCCGGGGTGCAGCCGGGCGAATCGGTGCTCGTGCACGCGGCGGCCGGCGGGGTGGGTATGGCCGCGGTGCAGTTGGCGTGGCATCTGGGTGCTGAGGTCTACGGCACCGCGAGCGCCGGAAAGTGGGACGCGCTGCGTGCTTCCGGTCTGGACGAGGGGCACATCGCCTCGTCGCGGACGCTGGAGTTCGAGCAGCGGTTCCTGGCCGCGACCGGTGGTCGGGGCGTGGACGTGGTGCTGGACAGCCTGGCCGGGGAGTTCGTGGACGCCTCGCTGCGGCTGCTGCCGCGCGGCGGGCGCTTCATCGAGATGGGCAAGACCGACCTGCGCGATCCGCAGGCCGTGGCCCGGGCTCATCCCGGGGTCGACTACCAGGCGTTCGACCTGGCCGCGGCGGCGCTCGCGGACCCGGACCTGTTCCAGCGGATGCTGGCCGAGGTCGTCGCCCTCTTCGAGCGGGGCGCGCTGACGCTCTCGCCGGTGCGGACCTGGGACATCCGGCGCGCCCCCGACGCCTTCCGGACGCTCAGCCAGGCGCAGCACGTCGGGAAGCTGGTCCTGACCATGCCGCCGGAATGGGACCCGCAGGGCACGGTCCTGATCACCGGCGGCACCGGGACGCTGGGCGCGCAGATCGCCCGGCACGTCGCGGCGACCGGCCGGGCCGGTCACCTGGTCCTGCTCGGCCGGCGCGGCCCGGCGGCCCCGGGTGCGGCGGAACTGGTCGCGGAGCTGACCGCGTCGGGCGTGGCGGTGACCATCTCTGCGTGCGACGCCGCCGACCGGGACGCGCTGGCGGCGGTGCTGGATGCGATACCGGCCGAGCATCCGCTGACCGCGGTCGTGCACGCGGCGGGCGTGCTCGACGACGGTCTGGTCGGCGGGCTGACGGCGGAGCGGCTGCGGATTGTGTTCCGGCCCAAGGTCGACGCCGCCTGGAACCTGCACGAGCTCACGCGGGATGCTGATCTGGCCGCGTTCGTCCTGTTCTCCTCGATGGCTGGCGTGTTGGGCAGCCCTGGCCAGGGGAACTATGCGGCGGCGAACGTTTTCCTCGACGCGTTGGCCGAGTATCGGCACGCTCAGGGGCTTGCGGCGACCTCACTCGCGTGGGGTCTGTGGGAGCAGCGCAGTGCCATGACCGGGGAGGTGGATCAGGAGGATCTGGCCCGGCTGGGCCGGTTCGGCCTGCTGCCGTTGCGTTCGCAGGACGGGGTGGCGCTGTTCGACGCTGCGGTCGCCCTTGACGAGCCGACCGTGGTCCCGGCGCGGGTGGACGTGGCCCGGTTGGCGCGGGCCCAGGGCTCCGGCGCCGGCTCGGGCGTGGGCTCGGTGCCTGCGGTGCTCAGAGCGCTGATGCCGTCGCGGGCGGTGCGGCGGGTCGCGGCCGTCGGCGGTCCGGTTGCCGGTCGGCGGTTCGCCGGGATGTCGGCGGCGGATGTCGAGCGCGAGTTGCTGGATCTGGTGCGGGCCCATGCCGCTGCGGTGTTGGGGCATGCGGCTGTGGACCAGATCCGGCCGGACGGTGCGTTCCGGGAGTTGGGGTTCGACTCGTTGTCGGCGGTGGAGCTGCGTAACCGGCTGGCCTCGCTGTTCGACGTGCGGTTGTCCGCGACGGCGGTGTTCGACTACCCGACCCCGGTGGCTCTGGCCCGGTTCCTGCGCAGCGAGTTGTCGGGTGAGCCGGTGTCGGTCGCCGGACCGGTGGCGGCCGCTATGGCTTTGGACGAGCCGGTTGCCATCGTGGGCATCGGGATTCGGCTTCCCGGGGGCGTCAGCTCTCCGGAGGACCTGTGGGACCTGGTCGTGTCCGGCCGTGAGGCGATCGGTGGGATGCCCACTGACCGGGGTTGGGACGTGGAGGGGTTGTACGACCCCGATCCCGACCGTCATGGCAAGACCTATGCCCGTGAGGGCGGGTTCCTGTATGACGCGGCGGAGTTCGACGCGGGGTTCTTCGGGATCAGTCCGCGTGAGGCCACGGCGATGGATCCGCAGCAACGGTTGCTGCTGGAGGTTGCCTGGGAGGCGTTCGAGCGGGCCGGTATCCGTCCGGAGTCGGTGCGCGGCAGCCAGACCGGCGTGTTCGTCGGCGCTATTGCGCAGGACTACGGGTCGATGACGACGCCGGGTTTCGACGGCTATCTGCTGACCGGCAGGACGACCAGCGTCATCTCCGGCCGACTGGCCTATGCACTGGGGCTGGAGGGGCCTGCGATCACGGTGGACACCGCGTGTTCGTCGTCGTTGGTGGCGCTGCACCAGGCGTCGCAGGCGCTGCGCCAGGGCGAGTGCTCCCTGGCCGTGGCCGGTGGCGTGTCGGTGATGGCGACGCCTGGGTTGTTCACGGAGTTCAGTCGGCAGAGAGGGCTGGCGGCCGATGGCCGGATCAAAGCGTTCGCAGAAGCGGCGGATGGCACGGGCTGGGGCGAAGGCGTCGGTGTTGTACTGCTGGAGCGCCTTTCGGATGCTCTCGAAAAGGGCCATCAGGTATATGCGGTGGTTCAGGGTTCTGCGGTCAACCAGGATGGTGCCAGCAATGGTCTTACTGCGCCTAACGGGCCGTCGCAGGAACGGGTGATCCGGCAGGCGCTGGCCAACTCCCGGCTGACCCCGGACGAGGTCGACGCGGTCGAGGCGCACGGCACGGGCACCACGTTGGGTGACCCGATCGAGGCGCAGGCGCTGATCGCGACCTACGGCCAGAACCGGTCCGAAGACCGGCCGTTGTGGCTGGGGTCGTTGAAGTCGAACGTCGGTCACACGATGGCGGCCGCGGGCATCGCCGGCGTGATCAAGATGGTCATGGCGCTTCAGCACGAGACGTTGCCGATGACGTTGCGGGTGGACGCGCCGACGTCACACGTCGACTGGTCGGCCGGTGCGGTGGAGCTGCTGACCGAGACTCGGGCGTGGCCGGATCCCGGACGTCCGCGGCGGGCCGGGGTGTCGTCGTTCGGGATCAGTGGGACCAATGCGCACTTGATCCTGGAGCAGGCCCCTGAGGCCGCGGACGCGGAGACGCCGGAACCGGCGACGAGCACGGACGGGACGGTGCCGTGGGTGCTGTCGGCGAAGTCGCCGGAGGCGCTTGCCGAGCAGGCGCGGCAGCTGTTGGGACGTCTCGATGTCCGTCCGGAACTCACGCCGTCGCAGGTGGGGCATGCGCTGCTGGGGCGTTCGGTACTTGAGCAGCGAGCGGTGGTGATCGGCCGGGAGTCTGCTGATTTCCGGGATGGTCTGGCGGCGTTGGCTGCCGGTGATCCTTCGGCTCGCGTGGTGACCGGTAGGGGGGTTACGGAGTCCGGCAAGACGGTGTTCGTGTTTCCGGGTCAGGGTTCGCAGTGGTTGGGCATGGGCGTCGAGTTGATGGGCTCGTCGTTGGTGTTCGCGGAGTCGATGCGGGCTTGTGCGGCGGCGTTGGAGCCGTTTACGGGCTGGGATCTGATCGAGGCGCTGTCTGGGGATCTTGATCGCGTCGATGTGGTGCAGCCTGCGTTGTGGGCCGTGATGGTGTCACTGGCGCGTCTCTGGGAGTCGTTCGGCGTGACGCCGGATGCGGTGGTGGGTCACTCGCAAGGTGAGATCGCCGCCGCGCACATCGCTGGTGTGTTGTCGCTGGAGGATTCCGCTCGGATTGTGGCGCTGCGTTCGAAGTCGCTGGCCGGGATTGCCGGTCGGGGCGGGATGGTGTCGGTGCCGCTTGCCGCGTCCGATGCGGAGAGCCTGATCGCCCCGTGGTCGGATCGGTTGGCTATCGCGACGGTGAACGGGCCGTCGTCGACGGTCGTTGCCGGTGAGATCGAGGCCGTGGACGAGTTTCTGGTCCACTGCGAGGCCGAGGGTGTTCGGGCTCGGAGGATCCCGGTGGACTACGCCTCGCACACCGCGCAGGTGCGGGAGCTGCGTCAGGAACTGCTGGAGGTGCTGGCTCCGGTCGAGGCACACCAGGCGACAGTCGCGTTCTACTCCACAGTCTCCAGCCATGTCGGCGGTTCGATGGCCGACACCACGGTGATGGGCGCCGAGTACTGGTACGACAACCTGGCCAGTACCGTCGACTTCCACGCTGCCACGCGCTCGCTGCTCGACGACGGTCACGTGTTGTTCGTCGAGGCCAGTCCGCATCCGGTGTTGACCGGTGCGGTGCAGGAGGCCGCCGAGGAGTACGCGGTCGCTGTCACCGGCACGCTGCGCCGCGATGACGACAGCTGGGATCGGCTGCTGGCTTCGCTGGCCGTTGCCGCGACCCACACCACCGTGGACTGGGCCGGCTTCTACCCCGGCACTCACCCCAGCGCTCTCGACCTGCCGACGTATCCGTTCCAGCGCGAACGCTTCTGGCTGCCGGCGTCGGAGAGCGTCGGGTCGGCGGTGGCGAGTGGGCAGGCGGCGGTCGAGCATCCGTTGCTCGGTGCCGTGGTGGAGTTGGCGGGTTCCGACGGTGTGGTGCTGACCGGCCGGTTGGCGCTGTCGTCGCTGTCGTGGCTGGCTGATCATGCGGTGGCAGGCAGCGTTCTGTTGCCGGGCGCGGCGTTTGTGGAGCTGGCGCTGCGTGCTGGTGACGAGGTGGGCGCCGACCTGGTGGAGGAGCTGACGCTCCAGGCGCCGCTGGTGCTGGCTGAGACCGGTGAGGTGCAGCTGCGGGTCGAGGTCGGCGAGCCCGATGAGGCCGGTCGGCGCGTGGTGGAGGTTCACTCGCGGCCTGGTGGTGCGGTCGTTGGCTCGCCGTGGACGTGTCATGCCGCTGGTGTGCTGGCCACCGGCGGCGCGCAGTCGCCGTGGGACGCGCGCGAGTGGCCGCCGACCGGGGCGACCGTGGTTGCGGCGCCGGATGGCGGTTGGTATCTGTGGCTGGCTGCGACCGGCTATGAGTACGGTCCGGCGTTCCAGGGGTTGCAGGCGGTGTGGCGGCGTGGCGATGAGGTGTTCGCCGAGGTCCAGCTGCCGACGGATCGGCACGCCGAGGCGACCGCTTTCGGGATCCATCCCGCGGTGCTCGACGCTGCCCTGCATGCGGCGTTGGTGACCGGCGCGGAGGATGAGCCGCTGCGGCTGCCGTTCGCGTGGACGGATGTGCGGCTGCATGCGACCGGCGCGACGAGCGTGCGCGTGCGGCTGGCCGCCGCGGGCCGCGATGCGCTCCGGGTGGACGTCGCCGACGCCGACGGTGCACCGGTCGCCTCGGTCGGTTCGCTGGCGATGCGGCCGGTCGAGGCTGATCGGCTCGGCGGCATGCGGGATGCGCTGTTCCGGATGGAGTGGGTCAGTCGGCCGGCCCCGGCCCCGGCCGCCGCCGCGGCTTCGCTGGCCCTGGTCGGCGAGGACGGGCTCGGTCTCGGCGGCGTGGCAGCGATCCGGTGCACGGACCTGGCCGAGCTCGATGCCAGCGCCGGACACGACTTTGTCCTGGCCGCTTTCTCCGGCGCGGTCGCCTTGTCCGATGGCGCAGGCTCCGGCGCGGCTGCCTTCTCCGGCGCGGTCGCCTTGTCCGATGGCGCAGGCTCCGGCGCGGCTGCCTTCTCCGGCGCGGTCGCCTTGTCCGATGGCGCAGGCTCCGGCGCGGCTGCCTTCTCCGGCACGGCCGTCTTGTCCGATGGCGCAGGCTCCGGCGCGGCTGCCTTCTCCGGCACGGCCGTCTTGTCCGATGGCGCAGCTTCCGGCGCCGCTGCGTTCTCCGGCACCGCCTTGTCCGATGGCGACTTTTCCAGCGACTCGGCGCGCGCCGAACTGCTCAAGGCCCTGTCGCTGGTCCAGGCGTGGCTCGGCGACGAGCGGTTCGAGGGCATGCGCCTGGCAGTGGTCACGCGCGGCGCCGTGGCGGCCGGTGACACCCGGCAGCCTGATCTGAGCACCGCCCCGGTGTGGGGCCTGCTGCGCTCGGCCCAGGCGGAGAACCCAGGGCGGTTCGTTCTTGTCGATCTCGATGAGGACGAGCGCTCCGTCCAGGCTCTGCCCGCCGCGTTGGCCGGCGGTGAGCCGCAGTTCGCGATCCGTGCCGGTGAGCTGCTGGTGCCGCGGCTGGTTCGCGCCGCGCCCGGCAGTGTCCTGACACCGCCGCCCGGTCAGGCGGCCTGGCGGCTGGACGCGACGGTTCCCGGCACCTTGGACGCGCTGTCGCTGGTGCCCGCGCCCGACGCGGTCCGGCCGCTGCTGCCGCACGAGGTCCGGGTCGCCGTGCGCGCGGCCGGGCTGAACTTCCGTGACGTGCTCATCGCGCTCGGCGTGTATCCGGGTGCGGCGTCGATGGGCAACGAGGGCGCGGGCACCGTCGTGGAGGTCGGGTCGGCGGTCGCGGACCTGGCGGTCGGCGACCGGGTCATGGGCCTGATCCCCGGCGCCTTCGGGCCGCTGGCGGTGGTGGACCGCCGCCTGGTCGCGCCGGTCCCCGCCGACTGGGACTTCGAGCAGGCGGCCTCGGCCACCACGGTCTTTCTGACCGCGCTCTACGCCCTCACCGACCTGGCCGGGCTCCGGGCCGGCGAGCGGCTGCTGGTTCATGCGGCGGCTGGCGGCGTGGGTATGGCTGCGGTGCAGTTGGCGCGGCATCTGGGTGCTGAGGTCTACGGCACCGCGAGCGAGGGCAAGTGGGACGTGCTGCGCGCGGCCGGGCTCGACGACGAGCGCATCGCCTCCTCGCGCACGGCCGAGTTCGAGAGCCGCTTCGGCACGGCTACCGCGGGCGCCGGGATGGACGTCGTCCTGGACTCGCTCAGCGGCGAGCTGGTGGACGCCTCGCTGCGGCTGCTGCCGCGCGGCGGGCGCTTCATCGAGATGGGCAAGACCGACGTCCGCGACCCCGGGCAGATCGCGCAGCGGCACGCTGGAGTGCACTACCGCGCGTTCGACCTGATGGAGGCCGGTCCGGACCGGATCGCCGAGCTGCTCGCCGAGCTGGTGGACCTGTTCGAGGCGGGGACGCTGCGGCCGTTGCCGGTCCGCGCGTCCGACATCCGGCGGGCGGCCGAGGCGTTCCGCTTCATGAGCCAGGCCCGGCACGTCGGCAAGCTCGTGCTGACCATCCCGCCGGCGCCGGACCCGCAGGGCACGGTGTTGATCACCGGTGGCACCGGGACGCTCGGCGGGCTGCTCGCGCGGCACTACGCGCAGGCAGGCCGGGCCGGTCATGTGGTGCTGGTCAGCCGCCGGGGCGCCGATGCCCCGGGCGCCTCGGAGCTGGCCGCCGAACTGGCCGGACTCGGCGTGGGCACGACGTTCGCCGCCTGCGACGCGGCTGATCGTGACGCGTTGGCCGCGGTGATGGCCGCGATCCCGAGCGAACATCCGCTGACAGCGGTCGTGCATGCCGCAGGCGTGCTCGACGACGGCCTGCTGACGTCGCTGACGGCCGAGCGCGTCGACCGGGTGTTCCGACCGAAGGCGGACGCGGCCTGGAACCTGCACGAGCTGACTCGGGATGCTGATCTGGCCGAGTTCGTGCTGTTCTCGTCGATGGCCGGTGTTCTGGGCAGCCCGGGCCAGGGGAACTATGCGGCGGCGAACGTCTTCCTCGACGCGTTGGCTGAGTATCGGCGCGGGCAGGGGCTTGCAGCGACTTCGCTTGCCTGGGGTCTGTGGGAGCAGCGCAGTGCCATGACTGGGGACGTGGACTGGGAGGACCTGGCCCGCTTCGGCCGGTTCGGGCTGCTGCCGTTGCGGTCGGCGGAGGGCGTCGCGCTGTTCGACGCGGCGGTCGCGCTCGACGAGCCCACCGTAGTTCCGGCGCGGATGGACGTGGCCCGGTTGGCGCGGGCTCAGGGTTCGGATGCGGGCTCGGTGCCAGTGGTGCTGGGGGCGCTGGTGCCGTCGCGGGCGGTGCGGCGGGTCGCGGCTGCTGGCGGCGGTTCGGCGGCGGGTCGCAAGTACGCCGGGATGTCGGCTGCCGATGTCGAGCATGAGTTGCTGGATCTGGTGCGGGCTCATGCCGCGACGGTCTTGGGCCACGCGGCGCCGGATCAGATCCGGCCGGACAGTGCCTTCCGGGAGCTGGGGTTCGACTCGCTGTCGGCGGTGGAGCTGCGCAACCGGCTGACCTCGGTGATCGACGTGCGGATGTCGGCGACGGCGGTGTTCGACTACCCCACGCCGGCGCTGATGGCCCGGTATCTGCGCGGCGAGGTGCTCCGCGATGCGACGCCGGTCGCAGAGCCGACGGCGGCTGCCGTCACGCTGGACGAGCCGGTGGCGATCGTGGGCGTCGGGGTCCGGCTGCCCGGCGGCGTCGGGTCGCCCGAGCAGCTGTGGGAGCTCGTGGTGTCCGGCGCTGAGGCGATCGGCGGGATGCCGACCGACCGGGGCTGGGACGTCGAGGGTTTGTACGACCCCGATCCTGACCGGCCCGGCAAGACGTATGCGCGTGAGGGCGGCTTCCTCTACGACGCGGCCGACTTCGATGCGGGGTTCTTCGGGATCAGTCCGCGCGAGGCCACGGCGATGGATCCGCAGCAGCGGTTGTTGCTGGAGGTCGCCTGGGAGGCGTTCGAGCGCGCGGGCATCCGTCCGGAGTCGGTGCGCGGCAGCCAGGCCGGGGTGTTCATCGGTGCGGTGGCGCAGGACTACGGGTCGATGACCACGCCCGGGTTCGACGGCTACGTGCTGACCGGCAGGACCACCAGCGTGATCTCGGGTCGGCTGGCCTACTTCCTGGGGCTGGAGGGGCCTGCGATCACGGTGGACACGGCGTGTTCGTCGTCGTTGGTCGCTCTGCACCAGGCGTCGCAGGCGCTGCGCCAGGGGGAGTGCTCGCTGGCGGTGGCCGGTGGCGTGTCGGTGATGGCGACGCCCGGGCTGTTCACGGAGTTCAGCCGACAGCGCGGGCTGGCCGCCGACGGCCGGATCAAGGCGTTCGCCGAGGCGGCCGACGGTACCGGTTGGGGCGAGGGCGTCGGCGTCCTGCTGCTGGAGCGTCTGTCCGACGCGCGGAGGAACGGCCACCAGGTGCTCGCGGTGGTGCGGGGCAGCGCGGTCAACCAGGACGGCGCTAGCAATGGTCTGACAGCGCCGAACGGTCCGTCGCAAGAGCGGGTGATCCGTCAGGCCCTGGCCAACTCCCGGCTCACAGCGGACGAAGTCGATGCCGTCGAAGGGCACGGTACCGGCACGACACTCGGTGACCCGATCGAGGCGCAGGCACTGATCGCGACCTACGGCCAGAACCGGCCCGAGGACCGGCCGCTGTGGCTGGGTTCGCTGAAGTCGAACATCGGGCACACGATGGCGGCCGCGGGTGTGGCCGGCGTGATCAAGATGGTCATGGCGCTTCAACACGAGACGTTGCCGATGACGTTGCGGGTGGATGCGCCGAGCTCGCACGTCGATTGGTCGGCGGGCTCTGTGGAGCTGCTGACCGAGACTCGGGCGTGGCCGGATCCCGGACGTCCGCGCCGGGCCGGGATCTCGTCGTTCGGCATCAGTGGCACCAACGCGCATGTGATCGTCGAGCAGGCGCCGCAGGATGCTGAGTTGCCGGATGTGCCCGAGCCGCGGGTGGCGACCGGTGGGGTGCTGCCGTGGGTGGTGTCGGCGAAGTCGCCGGAGGCGCTGGCCGAGCAGGCGCGGCAGCTGCTGGACCATCTCGATGCCCGGCCGGAGGCGGCACTGTCGCAGGTGGGGCATGCGCTGCTGGGGCGTTCGGTGTTCGAGCACCGGGCGGTTGTGGTCGGTCGGGAGCCGGGAGACTTCCGCAATGGGCTGGCGGCGCTGGCCGTTGGTGACCCCGCCGTCAATGTCGTGACCGGCAAGGCGTTCGCCGAACCTGGGAAGACGGTGTTCGTGTTCCCAGGTCAGGGTTCGCAGTGGTTGGGCATGGGTGTCGGGCTGATGGGCTCGTCGTCGGTGTTCGCGGAGTCGATGCGGGCTTGTGCGGCGGCGTTGGAGCCGTTTACGGGCTGGGATCTGATTGAGGCGTTGTCTGGGGATCTTGATCGGGTTGATGTGGTGCAGCCTGCGTTGTGGGCGGTGATGGTGTCGCTGGCTCGGCTATGGGAGTCGCTGGGTGTGACGCCGGATGCGGTGGTGGGTCATTCGCAGGGCGAGATCGCGGCGGCGCACATCGCTGGTGTGTTGTCGCTGGAGGATTCCGCTCGGATTGTGGCGCTGCGTTCGAAGTCGCTCGCCGGGATTGCTGGTCGGGGCGGGATGGTGTCGGTGCCGGTTGCGGCAGCCGATGCCGAGGATCTGATCGCCCGGTGGTCGGGTCGGTTGGCTGTCGCGACGGTGAATGGGCCGTCGTCGACGGTGGTTGCCGGTGAGATCGAGGCCGTGGACGAGTTGCTGGCCTTCTGCGAGGCGGAAGGCGTGCAGGCTCGGCGGATTCCGGTGGACTACGCCTCGCACACCTCGCAGGTGCAGGTATTGCATGACGAGCTGCTGGAGCTGCTGGCTCCGGTCCAGGCGCGTGCGGCGACGGTCGCGTTCTACTCCACGGTGGCCGGTCATGTCGGCGGTTCGATGGCTGACACGACGGTGATGGGTGCCGAGTACTGGTACGACAACTTGGCCGGCACGGTCGATTTCCACGCCGCCACGCGTGCTCTGCTCGGTGATGGCCACACGTTGTTTGTCGAGGCCAGCCCGCATCCGGTGTTGACCGGTGCGGTGCAGGAGACGGCCGAGGAGTACGCGGTCGCTGTCACCGGCACTCTGCGCCGCGAGGACGACAGCTGGGAGCGCGTGCTGGGTTCGCTCGCCACCGCAGGCAGCAACACTGCCGTGGACTGGGCCGGCTTCTACCCCGGTGCCCACCCTGACGCCCTGGACCTGCCCACTTATCCGTTCCAGCGCGAGCGTTACTGGATCCGGCCGACCACCGGCACCGACCCCGAGGCCGTCGGCCTGCACTCCGCCGGCCACGGTCTGCTCGGCGCCGCGGTCGACCTCGCCGACGGAGAGGGCCACCTGTTCACCGGCCGTCTGTCGCTGCGCGACCAGCCCTGGCTGAACGACCACGCCGTCCACGACGTCCCGCTGTTGCCGGGCACGGCGTTCGTTGAGCTGGCCCTCCACGCCGGGCAGGCCTCCGGCGCGCCCTGCGTCGCAGAGCTCGCGATCGAGGCGCCCCTCACCCTTCCGGCCGGCGGCGCGCTCCAGCTCCAGGTGCACGTGGCGGCCGCAGACGGCGACGGCCGCCGGACCCTGGCCATCCACTCCCGGCCGAGCGACGCCGAATCCGACGCGCCGTGGTCCCGTCATGCCACCGGCGTGCTGACGTCGCAGGACGCTGCCGTCCCGGACTGGGACGCGTGGGCCGGGACGGCGGTCTGGCCTCCGGCCGGTGCGGCCCCGGTACCCGTCGCAGACCTCTACGACCGCCTCGCCGACCTCGGCTACCACTACGGCCCGGCCTTCCAGGGCCTGACCGCGGCCTGGCGGCTCGGCGACCCGGACACCGGAACCCTCTTCGCTGAGGTGAGCCTTCCGGCTGACCTCGCCGACCTCGCCGACTCCGACACCGACGGCTACGGCATCCATCCGGTCCTGTTCGACGCCGCACTCCATCCGATCGCGGTCGCCGGGACCGAGGAGGTGCTGCTTCCCTTCGCCTGGTCCGACGTGCGGCTCCACGCCGTGGGCGCCCGGTCCCTGCGCGTGCGGATCAGCCGGTCCGAGGCCGGGACGCTGAGCGTGCAGCTCGCCGATCCGGACGGCCGCGCGGTCGCCGAGGTGGGATCGCTGGCCGTGCGGCCGCTTCCCGCCGGGCAGCTGACGGCCGCGCCGGCAACGGATGATCGCCTGTTCCAGGTGGCCTGGACAGCTATTCCCGCCGCGGAAGGTGCGGGACTGCCCGGCTACGCCGTGATCACGAGCCGCCAGGACCTGGTCGCGCTGCTGGCCGACGACACCACTGGCGTCCCCGAGCTGGTCGTCGCCACGGGCTTGCTGGAGTTGTCCGACGCTGTCGGGGACGTTCCGGCCGCCACCCGCGCCGCCGTCCAGTACGCGCTCGACTTGTCGCAGACCTGGCTGGCCGAGGCGCGGCTGGCCGGAAGCCGGCTCGTGTTCCTCACCAAGGGAGCGGTCGCGGTCGATCCCGATACCGAGTCGCCCGCCCTCGCCGGCGCCGCAGCCTGGGGTTTGCTGCGCGCGGCACAGAGTGAGAACCCTGACCGCTTCACCCTGATCGATCTGGACGACGCCGCCACGTCCCTGGGAGCGGCGCTGGCGAGCGCCGAACCGCAGATCGCCGTCCGCAGCAGGGACGGCGACAGCCCTTTGTCCTATGTCCCTCGCCTCGTCAGGGCGACCCGGCCCGACTCCGAACCGAGCGGACCGATGGAGGGCGGCACGGTACTGATCACCGGTGGCACCGGAACCTTGGGCCGGTTGCTCGCACGCCACTACGCCGAGGCCGGTCGGGCCAGCCATGTCGTGCTGGTCAGTCGGCGGGGAGCAGATGCGCCCGGCGCGTCGGAGCTGGCTGCCGAGCTGGCCGGACTCGACGTGGGAGTCACCTTCGCCGCCTGCGATGCCGCCGATCGCGACGCCTTGGCCGCTGTGCTGGCCGCGATTCCGGATGAGCATCCGTTGACGGCCGTGGTCCATGCCGCCGGAGTGCTGGACGACGGTGTCCTGACCTCGTTGACCGCCGAGCGCGTGGACCGGGTGCTTCGTCCGAAGGTGGATGCGGCCTGGAACCTGCATGAGCTGACCCGAGACAGCGATCTGACCGAGTTCGTGCTGTTCTCGTCGTTGGCTGGAGTGCTGGGTAATCCAGGTCAGGCCAACTATGCGGCGGCGAACGTCTTCCTGGACGCGCTGGCCGAGCGCCGCAGGGCCGAGGGTCTGCCGGCCGTCTCGCTGGCCTGGGGTCAGTGGTCTGAGCGCAGCGGCATGACCGGTCATCTGGACGATGCGCAGGTAGCGCGGCTGTCCCGGCTGGGCGTCGAGCCGGTCACTGCGCAGGAAGGTCTGGCGCTGTTCGACGCCGCCTTGCGCACGGATGCCGCTTGCCTGGTCCCGGCCCGGATCGTCCCGGCGACGCTGCGTACGCAGGCGGAGAACGGCACCCTGCCGGTCCTGCTCCGAGGCCTCGTCCGCGCGCCGATGCGCCGGGCTGCCGAGGCCGGAACCGGCGCCGGTACCCTCCGCGACCGCCTGGCAGGGCTGTCTCCCGCCGAGGCCGAGGACGTCCTACTGAGCATCGTCCGCACCACCGTCGCGGTAGTCCTGGGCCACTCCACCCCGGACACCGTCCCGACGGACCAGGCGTTCCGGGACTTCGGGTTCGACTCGCTCACCGCGGTCGAGCTGCGCAACCGGCTCAACGCCGCCACCGGTCTGCGGCTGTCCGCGACGCTGATCTTCGACCATCCGACCCCGCGGCAGGTGGCCTCCTACCTCGCCAGCATGATCGCCCCGGCGGCCGGCTCGGTGCCGAAGGCTCTGCCAGCCGTCGCCGTAGCTGCCGCCGACGAGCCGATCGCCATCGTGGCGCTCGGATGCCGGTACCCGGGAGGCGTGCGCTCCGCGGAAGACCTGTGGACGCTGGTGGCCTCCGAGACCGACGCCGTCGCAGAGTTCCCGGCCGATCGTGGCTGGGACATCGAGGCGCTGTACGACCCCGAGCCGGGAAAGCCGGGCAAGTCCTACACGTCGCGCGGTGCGTTCCTCTACGACGCCGCCGCCTTCGACCCGGCCTTCTTCGGCATCAGCCCGCGCGAGGCGCTGGCCATGGATCCCCAGCAACGACTCTTGCTCGAAGTCGCCTGGGAAACCCTCGAACACGCAGGCATCGACCCGGCCAGCCTGCGGGCGACTCCGACCGGGGTCTTCGCCGGCGTCATGTACGGGGACTACGGCTCGCGCCTGAGCTCCGTTCCGGAGGAGTTGCAGGGCTACGTCGGCAACGGCAGCGCGGGCAGCGTCGCCTCCGGACGCGTCTCCTACACCTTCGGGTTCGAGGGTCCGGCCGTGACCGTCGACACCGCCTGCTCTTCCTCCCTGGTGGCGATCCACCTGGCCGCGCAGGCGCTCCGCAGTGGCGAGTGCTCGCTGGCGCTGGCCGGCGGGGTCACTGTCATGGCGACACCTGGCCTGTTCACCGAGATGAGCCGGCAGCGTGGCCTGTCGGCGGACGGCCGGTGCAAGTCCTTCGCGGCCGCCGCCGACGGCGCCGGCTGGGGTGAAGGCGTCGGGCTGCTGTTGCTGGAGCGCCTTTCCGACGCGCGCAAGAACGGCCACGAGGTGCTGGCGGTGGTGCGGGGCAGCGCGGTGAACCAGGACGGCGCCAGCAACGGTCTGACCGCCCCGAACGGTCCCTCGCAGGAGCGGGTGATCCGCCAGGCCCTGGCCAACTCCCGGCTGACCCCCGATGAGATCGACGCGGTCGAGGGGCACGGCACCGGCACCACCCTCGGCGACCCGATCGAGGCGCAGGCGCTGATCGCGACCTACGGCCAGGACCGGCCCGAGGACCGTCCGCTGTGGCTGGGTTCGCTGAAGTCGAACATCGGCCACACCCAGGCCGCCTCCGGGGTCGGCGGCGTCATCAAGATGGTCATGGCCATGCGGCACGGCCAACTGCCCAGGACGCTGCACGTCGACGCCCCCACCCCGCACGTCGGCTGGGAGGCCGGAGCCGTCGAACTGCTCACGCAGGCGCAGACCTGGCCCGACACCGGTAGGCCGCGCCGCGCCGGGGTCTCCTCGTTCGGCGTCAGCGGTACCAACGCGCACGTGATCATCGAGCAGGGTCCGGAGCTGGCGAACACGGCCGACCGGCGCGCGCCGGAGCCGTCGGCGCCGCGCGTGGCGACCGACGGGGCGCTGCCTTGGCTGGTGTCGGCGAAGTCGCCGGCCGCGCTGGCCGACCAGGCGCGGCGGCTGCTCGACCACCTCGACGGTCATCCGGAGCCGACACCGGCGCAGGTGGGTCACGCGCTGGTGGGGCGTCCGGCCTTCGACCATCGCGCCGTGGTGATCGGCCGGGAGCCGGCGGACTTCCGCGGCGGCCTGGCGGCGCTGGCTGCCGATGATCCTTCGGCGCATGTCGTGACCGGTACGGTCCCGGCCCGGTCGGGCAAGACGGTGTTCGTCTTCCCGGGTCAGGGTTCTCAGTGGGTGGGCATGGGTGTCGAGCTGATGAGCTCCTCGCCGGTGTTCGCCGAGTCGATGCGGGCTTGTGCGGCGGCGTTGGAGCCCTTCGTCGGCTGGGATCTGATCGAGGCACTGTCGCAGGCCGCTGAGTTGGAGCGGGTCGATGTCGTCCAGCCTGCGTTGTGGGCGGTCATGGTGTCGCTGGCCCGGCTCTGGGAGTCGCTGGGTGTGACGCCGGATGCGGTGGTGGGCCACTCGCAGGGCGAGATCGCCGCCGCGCACATCGCCGGGGTGCTGTCGTTGGAGGACGCGGCGCGGCTCGTCGCACTGCGCAGTCGGGCCCTGATCCGCCTGCGCGGGCTCGGCAGGATGCTGACCGTGCTCGCGCCCGAGGAGCGGGTGCGGGCGATGCTTGACGCCGGGGACGGCAGCTTGTCGATCGCCGCGGTCAACGGCCCGGCGACGGTGACGGTGTCCGGCTCGGTGCCCGCGATGGCCGAGTTCAACGCCGCGCTTCGCAAGGCTCGGATGAGGCGCTGGGAGCTGCCGGGGGTGGACTTCGCGGCACACTCCGCGCAGGTGCGGGAGCTGCGCGAGGAGCTGCTGGAGGTGCTGGCCCCGATCCGGCCGCGTGCGGCGACGGTCGCGTTCTACTCCACGGTGGCCGGTCTGGTCGGCGCGCCGATGGCCGACACGACGGTGATGGACGCCGAGTACTGGTACGAGAACCTGGCCAACACGGTCGACTTCCAGGGCGCCACCCGCGCCCTGCTCGACGCCGGGCACACGCTGTTCGTCGAGGTCAGCCCGCACCCGGTGCTCACCAGCGCGGTGGAGGAGACCGTCGAGCAGCAGGCCGACGCAACCGAGATCGTCGAGCCCGCCGTCACCGGCACGCTGCGTCGTGACGACGACAGCTGGGACCGCGTGCTCACCTCGCTGGCCACCGCCGGAACCCACGCCGCCGTGGACTGGGCCGGCTTCTATCCCGCGACCCGGCCGGTCCGCCTCGACCTGCCGACCTACGCCTTCCAGCACCAGCGCTACTGGCTGCTCGACCGCGGCCGGGCCGACGTCGCCGCCGCGACCGGAGGTGCCGCGGACCCGGCTGAGGCAGAGTTCTGGCAAGCGGTCGAGCAGGAGGACCTGGACGCGCTGACTGCCACCTTGGGGCTCGGCGCTGCGGACTCCGGCCTTCCGGCCGTGCTCACGGCCATGTCCGGGTGGCGGCGACGGCGGCTGGAACGGTCCCGGATGGATGCGTGGCGCTACCGCACCACGTGGAAGCCGTTGACCGGCATGGGGAACGGCGCCGTGCCGGACCTGGACGGAAGTACTTGGTTGGTGGTCGTCCCGCAGGACGCCGCCTCCGGCTCCGTGGCGGCGACGCTGCTCGAAGCACTGGAACGGCGCGGTGCGCGGGTGATCACCCGAGGACTCAATGCTCTGATCGCCGAGCACGAGGCCATGGATGGACTTACCGGCGTGCTGTCGCTGGTCGGGCTCGCCGACGACGGCCTGACCGATGCGTACGAACCGGTCTCACCGGGATTGGCCGGAACGCTCGCCCTGGTGCAGGCGCTGGACCGGATGGACGTTCAAGCCCCGCTGTGGTGCCTGACGAGCGAGGCCGTGGCCACCGGGACCGCCGACTCCGTCGCCAACCCGCTGCAGGCCCAGATCTGGGGCCTGGGCCAGGTGGTGGCGCTGGAGCGGCCGGAGCGCTGGGGCGGGCTGGTGGACGTGCCCGCCGGGCTGGACGCGCGGACTGCGGACCTGGTGTGCGCGGTGCTCGCCGGGTCCGGAACGGACGGCGCGGGGGAGGACCAGGTGGCGGTGCGCACCTCAGGGGCCTTCGGCCGACGGCTGGCCCGGGCCCCGCTCGGCGACGCGCCGGTGCCGGACTGGCGCCCCACCGGGACGGTGCTGGTGACCGGCGGTGCCGGTGCGGTCGGCGCGCACGTCAGCCGCTGGCTGGCCCGGGCCGGAGCCCCGCACCTGCTGCTGGCCGGCCGGCGCGGCGAGGACACGCCGGGCATCGCGGACCTGAAGGCGGAGCTGACGGCGCTCGGGTCGCGGGTGACCGTGGCGGGGGTCGACGTCGCCGACCGGGACGCGCTGCGAGAGCTGCTGGCGTCGGTCCCGCCGGAGCATCCGCTGACCGCCGTGTTCCACGGTGCCGGCGCGCTCGCGGACCGGACGCTGGAAGCCCTGACCGTCGAGGACCTGGAGCTGGTGCTCAGGCCCAAGGTGGCTGCGGCCGTGGCCTTGCATGAGGCCACCGCCGGGCTGGATCTGGACGCCTTCGTATTGTTCTCCTCCGCGGTCGGCGTCCTGGGCAACGGCGGGCAGGGCGGATACGCCGCCGCCAATGCCTTCCTCGACGCGCTGGCCCAGACCCGGCGCGCGGCCGGGCTGCCCGCGACCGCCGTGGCCTGGGGCTCATGGGGCGGCGGCGGCCTGGTCACCGACGAGGTCGACGAACGCCTGCGTCGCAGAGGGCTGCCTCCGATGGCGCCGGAAACAGCGGTGGCGGCGCTCGCCGCCGCGCTGGCCCGGCAGGAGACCCACGTCATGGTCGCCGAGGTGCGGTGGGAGGACTTCGCGCCGGCCTTCGTCGCGGCCCGTCCCAGCCGGCTCATCGCCGATCTCCCCGAGACCGCCTTCCTCGCTGCGGGCACTACGGAAGGCGAAGCCGACGGCGCGCCGGAAGGCGATCTCACGGCCCGACTGAAGGAACTGCCCGAGCGCAAGGTGGCGGACGCCCTGGTCGGGGCGGTCCGTGCGCACGCCGCGGCGGTCCTCGGGCTGAACGGGCCGGACGACATCGGTGCCGAGCAGGCGTTCAGCCTGGCCGGATTCGACTCCCTGACCTCCGTGGAGCTGCGCAACCGGCTTCGCCGGGCGACCGGGTTGCCGCTGCCGGCCACGCTGCTGTTCGACCACCCGACGCCGGTGGCCGCCGCGCGCTATCTGCGGGCCGAGCTGTTCCCGCAGCAGAGGGCCGCTGGCGCCGCCCCCGGCGCGACGGCACCGGAGCTGGACGACGCCGAACTGCGGGCCCTGATGCTGTCGATCCCGCCGGACCGGCTGCGTGCGGCGGGGCTGCTGGAGTCGCTGGTGGGCCTGGCCGGCGGCGCCGAGGCCGGTGGTGCGACCCCGGCGCCGGACGACGACGGGCCCTCGCTGGACGACATGGGTGTCGAGGACCTGGTGCGCATGGCGATGAAGAACGACGTTCCCGACGAGACGCGGAGGTCCTGATGGCCGAGTCGAACGATGCTGTCGTTGAGGCGTTGCGCGCGTCTCTGAAAGAGAACGAACGCCTGCGCAGAGCGAATGCCGACCTGTCCGCGCTTTCTGAGAGCTCCCGCGAGCCGATCGCGATCGTCGGCATGAGCTGCCGCTTTCCCGGCGGCGTGCGCTCGCCGGAGGATCTGTGGGAGCTGCTGCTCGCCGAGCGCGACGCGATCTCCGGCTTCCCGGAGAACCGCGGCTGGGATGTCGAGGAGCTGTACGCGCCGGAGCCGGGCGCCCACGGCAAGACCTATGTGCGCGAGGGCGGCTTCCTGCACGACGCCGACGAGTTCGATCCGGCCTTCTTCGAGATCAGCCCGCGTGAGGCGACGGCCCTGGATCCGCAGCAGCGGCTGCTGCTGGAGACGTCGTGGGAGGCCATCGAGCGGGCCGGGATCGATCCGACGACGCTGCGCGGCAGCCGCACGGGCGTCTTCGTGGGCATCGCACACCAGGACTACGGGCTTCGGCTCCATGAGGCGCCGGAAGCGTTGGAGGGCTACCTGGGGACGGGTACCTCGACCGCGATCGCCTCCGGGCGCGTCTCCTATGTACTGGGTCTGGAGGGTCCGGCCGTCACGGTGGACACGGCGTGCTCCTCCTCGCTGGTGACCATGCACCTGGCGGCCCGCGCGCTGCGCGTCGGCGAGTGTTCGCTGGCCCTGGCCGGCGGTGTGACGGTGATGTCCCGGCCGGACGTGTTCGTCGAGTTCAGCCGGCAGCGCGGGCTGGCGCCGGACGCCCGGTGCAAGCCGTTCGCGAACGCCGCCGACGGTACGAGCTGGGGCGAGGGCGCGGGCCTGGTGCTGCTGGAACGCCTGTCGGACGCGCGCGCCAACGGGCACCAGGTGCTGGCGCTCCTGCGGGGCTCGGCGGTCAACCAGGACGGCGCCAGCAACGGCCTGACCGCCCCCAACGGCCCCTCGCAGCAGCGCGTCATCCGCAGGGCCCTGACCGACGCGCGGCTGTCGGCGGCCGAGGTGGACGTCGTCGAGGCGCACGGCACCGGGACCACGCTCGGCGACCCGATTGAGGCGCAGGCACTGATCGCCGCCTACGGCCGGGAGCGGCCGGCGGACCGGCCGCTGTGGGTGGGCGCGATCAAGTCCAACATCGGCCACCCGCAGTGCGCCGCGGGCGTGGCGGGCGTCATCAAGATGGTCATGGCCATGCGGCACGCCACCCTGCCCAGGACGCTGCACCTGGACGCGCCGACACCGCACGTGGACTGGACGGCCGGCGCGGTGCGGCTGCTCGGGCAGGCGCGGGACTGGCCGCGGACCGACGACCGGCCGCGGCGGGCCGGGGTGTCGTCGTTCGGGGTGAGCGGCACTAACGCGCATGTGATTTTGGAGGAGGCTCCTGACCAGACGGCGCCGATGCTTTCCGAGCCGGCGATTGTGGACGAGGCGTCGGGGCGGTCCGGCAGGCCGGTGCCCTGGCTGGTGTCGGCGCGGTCGGGGGACTCCCTGCGCGGGCAGGCGGCCGGGCTGGCGAGGCTGGCCGCCGATCCCGCAACGGATCTCGCCGACGTCGGATGGTCCCTGGCGTCGGGCCGGGCCCGGCTCGAACACCGTGCGGTGGTGCTGGGGCACGACCGGGACGAGGTGGCGGCCGCGCTGGCGTCGTTGCGCGACGGCGAGGAGTCTGCCGCGGTGGTGCGCGGTGTCGCCGGCCGGCTCGGGGACTCCGTCTTCCTGTTCCCGGGGCAGGGAACGCGGTGGGTCGGCCTGGCGCGGCAGTTGTACGACGAGTTCCCGGTCTTCGCGCGGAGCCTCGACGAGGTCTGCGAAAGCTTCGACGCCCACCTGCCCTTCGCACTGAAGCCGCTGCTTCTGGCCGACGAGCTCGCGGACGGCGACCGCGAGCGGACCGACATCGCCCAGCCGGCGCTGTTCGCGCTCCAGGTCGGCCTGTACCGGCTGGTGACGCACTACGGTCCGCAGCCGGATTGCTTGATCGGCCACTCCATCGGCGAGATCGCGGCCTGTCACGTGTCCGGGGTCATCGATCTTGAATCGGCCACCCGGCTCGTGTCCATGCGGGGCCGGCTCATGCAGGGGATCGATGAGCCGGGCGCGATGCTGGCGGTGCGGGCCTCGGAACGGGACATGACCGCTGTGCTTGAGCCCTACAAACGGGTCGGCCTGGCCGCCGTCAACGGCCCGGAGTCGGTGGTGGTCTCCGGCGCGCGTGAGGAGATCGTCGACTTGTTGGAACGGCTGGTCGCCGACGGCACCTCGGCGACCCTGCTCAAGGTCGGCCACGCCTTCCACTCCCCGCTCATGGACCCGATCCTGGACGATTTCGCGGCCTCGGTCGGCAGCCTTCAGGCCGGGGGGATGGCGATCCCGATCATCTCGACGCTGCTCGGTCGACCGGCCACGGCCGAGGAACTGACCTCCGTCGAGCACTGGGTGAACCACCTGCGCGAACCGGTGCGCTTCTTCGACGCGCTCGAGTCGGCGCGCGCCGACGGGGCGCAGGTCTTCCTCGAAGTGGGTCCGGGATCGACGCTGGCGAGCATCGCCACGGAGTCCTTCGCGGCTGCCGGCGTGGACGGCGTGCAGGTGGTGTCGGCTTCGCGCAGGGACCGCCCGGCGGCCGACGCTCTGCTCGGCGCGCTGGCCCGACTGCACGTCGCGGGCGTGTCAGTGGACTGGCCCGCGTTCTTCCCGGCGGCCCGACGGGTCGCCCTGCCGACGTATCCGTTCCGGCGGCAGCGGTTCTGGCTGGACTCCTCAGCGCGCCGGGGCGGTGCCGACGTGGCCTCGGCGGGTCTGGCGGCTTCGGAGCACCCGCTGCTGGGCGCCGTGGTCGACCACCCCGACACCGACGCCGTGGTGTTCACGGGCCTGTGGTCCGTGCGGACGCACGGCTGGCTGGCCGATCACGCCGTGTTCGGTGCGGTCGTCGTCCCGGCGACCGCCTACCTTGACCTGGCGCTGTGGGCTGGCGAGTTTGTCGGATGCAGCGGTGTCGAAGAGCTCTCCCTGGCGGTTCCCCTGATCCTTCCGGACTCTGGCGATGTGCAGGTGCGGGTCGTGCTTGGTGCGCCGGATGAGGCGGGACGGCGAACACTGGAGGTGTACTCGCGGCCTGGCCAGGATGGCCCTGCGGTGGGCGGCTGGATCCGGCACGCGTCGGGAAGCCTCTCGCCGAGCGCACCGGATGAGCCGAGCGCACCTAGGGCGACCGTGCTGATCGATGACGCGCGACCGCTGGCCGCCTGGCCTCCGGCCGGAGCCGAACAGCTCGACATCGACGGCTTCTACGACTCTCTCGCTGACAAGGGCTTCGTCTACGGTCCGGGTTTCCGCGGACTGCGGGAAGCCTGGCGCGATGGCGACGAGCTGTACGCGCTGGCCGCTTTGCCGCCGGTCGAGGACAGTCCGACGGTCGATCGGTTCGCGCTGCATCCGGCGCTGATCGACGCGATGCTGCACGCGGTGGCGTTCAGCGGCGTCGTCGGCGCGGACGGCCGGGCGTGGATGCCGTTCTCGTGGTCGGGGGTGCGGCTGACGGGGCGCGGCGCGGGGAGTGTGCGGGCCCGGATCACCCCGGTCGGCGAAGGCGTCGTGGCGGTGGCGATCGCCGACGAACACGGCCGCGAGATCGCCGAGATCAAGGCCTTGACGTTCCGGCCGGCCAGTGCCGCGCAGGTGCGCTCGGCGCGCGGTGGACATGAACGATCCCTGTTCGAGGTGCAGTGGCGGCCGTTTCAGGGTGGCGGCCAGGAACTCCGCGCCGGGGAGTGGGGAGTTGTCGGCAAGCCCGACGGTCTGGCCTCCCGGGTCAGCGCGGCTGGCGATGGGACTGTGCCGGTGTACGGGTCCGTGGGCGAACTCCTCGCGGGCACCGCACCCCGGCTCGTCGTCCTGTGCCTGGACGACTTCGCTACCGCCGCTCCCGACACGCTCACCGAGGTCGGCGACGCGGACACCCGGGTTCTGAGCTGGGTCCAGCGCTTCCTCGCCGAGGACCGGCTGGCCGCATCCACCCTGGTGGTTCTCACCCGGCTTGCCCTCGATACCGGGGGAGAGGAACGCGTCGAGAGCCTTGCCGGCGCGTCGGTATGGGGCCTGATCCGCTCGGCGCAGACCGAGCATCCCGGCCGGTTCCGGCTCCTGGACATCGACGATCAGGACGCGTCCGTGGCCCGGGTGCCTGAAGCGCTGGCCAGCGGCGAGGCCCAGCTGGCGGTGCGCGCCGGCGAGTGCTTCGTGCCCCGGATGATGCCGGCCGAAGCCGTGGCATCCCGGATCGAGCCTCCGGCCGCCGGCGCCTACCGGCTGGGCATCCCGGACAAGGGCACCCTGGAGAACCTGACTTGGGTCGCCTGCCCCGAGGTGGACGCTCCGCTGGAGAGCGGGCAGGTGCGCATCGCCGTGCAGGCCGCCGGGCTCAACTTCCGGGACGTCACGATCGCCCTGGGCCTGGTGGACCGGACGGCCTTCGACACCGGCATCGGCAGCGAGGGGTCCGGAACGGTCCTGGAGGTCGGGCCCGGCGTCACCGGGCTCGTGCCGGGCGACCGGGTGATGGGTGCTTTCACCGGCGCCTTCGGTCGCGTGGCGGTGGCCGATCACCGGATGCTGCATCCGGTCCCCGACGGCTGGAGCCACGCCGAGGCGGCATCCGTGCCGACCGCCTTCCTCACCGCCTACTACGCGCTCTTCCGCGCGACGCGTCTGGAGAAGGGTCAACGGATCCTGATCCACGCCGCGGCCAGCGGCGTCGGGATGGCCGCCGTGCAACTGGCGAAGCATGTCGGCGCCGAGGTCTACGCGACCGCCAGCCCGGCGAAGTGGCCGGTCCTGCGCGGTCTCGGGCTGGACGACGGGCATCTGGCGTCCTCGCGGGATCTGGGCTTCGCGGCCACGTTCCTGGACGCCACCGACGGCCACGGCGTCGACGTCGTGCTGAACTCCCTCGCGCACGACTACGTCGACGCCTCGCTCGGGCTGCTTGCCGAGGGCGGCGACTTCATCGAGATGGGCAAGACGGACATCCGCGACGCCGACCGGGTGGCCGCCGATCACCCGGGAGTCCGGTACCAGGCCTTCGACCTCTTCGAGGCGGGCCCGGACGCGCTCCGTGAGCTGTTCGCCGAGCTGATGGAGCTGTTCGCGGACGGCCGGGTGCACCTGAACCCGATCACGATCCGGGACGTCGCCGACGCCCGCGCGGCGTTCCGTGAGATGAGCCGGGGCCGGCACGTCGGCAAGCTCGTCCTCGAAGTCGGCGGACGCTTCGGCGGCGGGTCCGTGCTGGTCACCGGTGGAACCGGCGCGGTGGGTTCGCTGGTGGCGCGGCACCTCGTCGCAGAGCACGGAGTACGTTCTCTGATATTGGCGAGCCGCCGTGGGGCGGCCGCCGAGGGCGCCGCGCAGCTCGTGGCGGACCTGGAGGCGGCGGGCGCGGCCGTGCACGTGGCGGCCTGCGACGTGGGCGACCGGGACGCCGTGGCCGCGCTGCTCGCGGACCTGCCGGGCCGGTGGCCGCTGACGGCGGTCGTGCACGCGGCCGGCGAGGTGGCCGACGGCATGATCGAGTCGCAGACTGCTGAGAGCCTGGAACACGCGCTGCGGGCCAAGGTCGGCGGCGCGATCCATCTCCACGAGCTGACCCGCGATCGCCACCTGTCGGCGTTCGTCCTGTTCTCGGCGCTCGCCGGCACCCTCGGCGGTGCGGGCCAAGCGAACTACGCGGCGGCGAACGCGTTCCTGGACGGCCTGGCGGCCCGCCGCCGGGCCGCCGGTCGGGCTGGCACATCGCTGTGCTGGGGCTGGTGGGAGCAACCCGGCGGCATGAGCGCGCGGCTGAGCGCGCCCGATCAGGCGCGGATCCGGCGCCTCGGCGTCGGCGCGATGCCCGGACCCGAGGCCCTGGCCCTGTTCGACGCGGCGTGTGCGCTCGGCAAGCCGGTGCTCGTCCCGGCCCGGCTGGATCTGTCCGTGCTCCGCGGCCGGACCGGCGACGAGGTGCCGCCGCTCCTGCGCGATCTGGCCGAACTCGCCGACCGCGGCCGTCCGCGCGCGGCGGCGGCCCCGACCGACCGCGTCGGCGACCTGCCCGCCCGGCTCTCCGGGCTGGCCCCGGCGGAGGCGGAGGCGGTCGCGCTGGAGTGGATCCGGGAACAGACCGCCATCGTGCTCGGACACTCCTCCAGCGCCTCGGTCGAGGCCGACCAGGCGTTCTACCAGCTCGGGTTCGACTCGCTGACCTCGGTCGAACTCGGCAACCGGCTCGCGACCTCAACGGGACTGCACCTGCCGTCCACGCTGGTCTTCAGCTATCCGACACCGCGTGAGCTGGGCCTGCACGTCCTGGACCTGTTGCGTCCGCAGGCCGGAGGCGGCTCGGAGCAGGACGTGCCGATCACCGAGCGGGCGGCTGTCTCCGAGACCGGCGCGCAGGAACTCGCGGACCTCGACCTGGACGCGTTGGTCGATCTGGCTCTCGACGAGAAGGGCAACTGACATGGACCGATCCGCGGATGGCGCGGCGGGCGGCGCGGCGGGCGGCGGGAGCCGGGTCGAACAGGCGCTTCGCACGCTGCTGGAGGAGCGTGACCGGCTCCGGCGGGAGAACGAGGCGCTGAAGGCCGGGCACGGCGAGCCGATCGCCGTGGTCGCCATGGCCTGCCGCTTCCCGGGCGGCGTGGAGTCGCCCGAGGAGCTGTGGGACGCCGTCCGCGAGGGCCGGGACCTGGTTCAGGAGTTCCCGGCCGACCGCGGCTGGCCGGACGTGTTCGATGCGGACCCTGACACCCTCGGCACCTCGTACGTGCGGCACGGAGGCTTCCTGGCGGACGTGGCCGGGTTCGACGCGGACTTCTTCGGCATCAGCCCGCGCGAGGCGCTGGCGATGGACCCGCAGCAGCGGCTGCTGCTGGAGACGTCGTGGGAGGTGTTCGAGCGCGCGGGCATCGTTCCCGGCGACCTGCGCGACGCCGAGGTCGGTGTGTTCTCCGGCGTCAGTTCGCCGGAGTACGGGCTGCGCTTCCTGGAGATCCGGCACGAGCTGGAGGGTCACCTGTCCTTCGGCAGTGCCCTGAGCGTCGCCGCCGGCCGGGTGGCCTACCAGCTGGGGCTCACCGGGCCGGCGCTGACCGTGGACACCGCGTGTTCGTCGTCGTTGGTGGCCCTGCATTTGGCGGTGCGGTCGCTGCGCTCGGGGGAGTGCGCGCTGGCGCTCGCCGGCGGGGCTGCGGTGATGTCGACGCCTGCGGCGTTCGTCTCGTTCTCCAGGCAGCGCGGCCTGTCCGCCGACGGCCGGTGCAAGGCCTTCGCCGACACCGCCGACGGGACCGGATGGGCCGAGGGGGTCGGCGTGCTGCTGCTGGAGCGTCTGTCCGACGCGCGCCGTGCGGGCCATCCGGTACTGGCCGTGCTCCGCGGGTCGGCCGTGAACCAGGACGGCGCCAGCAACGGGCTGACCGCCCCCAGCGGCCGCGCCCAGAAGCAGGTGATCCGCAAGGCGCTGGCCGACGCCGGGGTGAGCGCGGCCGGGGTGGACCTGGTCGAGGCGCACGGCACCGGAACCGTGCTGGGAGACCCGATCGAGGCCGACGCGCTGCTGGCGACTTACGGGCAGGGCCGGGCCGAGGGCAGGCCCCTGTGGCTGGGGTCCTTGAAGTCGAACCTCGGCCACGCTCAGGCCGCGGCCGGGGTCGCCGGGGTCATCAAGGCCGTGCTGGCCGTCCGGCACGGGTTCCTGCCGAAGACCCTGCACGTCCAGACCGCCTCGCGGCACGTGGACTGGTCCTCCGGTGCGGTCGAACTGCTGGTGGAGGGGCGGGAGTGGCCTGCGGCGGACGGCCCGCGGCGGGCCGGGGTGTCGTCGTTCGGGTTCAGCGGGACCAACGCGCACGTCGTGCTGGAGCAGGCGCCGGCGGATCAGGACGCTGACCTGGACGCGCCGCAGGTTGCCGAGACCGAGCCGGTCGCGGCCGGGCTGGTGCCGTGGGTGGTGTCGGCCAAGAAGGCCTCGGCCCTGCGGCGGCAGGCGGACCGGCTGCGGGCCTTCGTCGCCGCCGATCCGGACGCCGACCTCGGCGACATCGGCTTCTCGCTGGTCTCCAGCCGGACCGCCTTCGGCCATCGGGCGGTGGTGCTCGGCCGGGACCGGGACGAGTTGCTCGGCGGCCTGGCCGCGCTCGGTGACGGGACCGAGGCCGCCGGGGTGGTGCGCGGGATCGCCGGGCCGCTCGGCGGCGTGGTCTTCGTGTTCCCGGGTCAGGGGTCGCAGTGGGTCGGCATGGGACGGCAGTTGTCGGAGGCCTTCCCGGTCTTCGCCGCCGCTCTCGACGAATGCGCGGCCGCGTTGGCCGAGTGGGTCGACTGGTCGCTGCTGGACGTGCTGCACGGGGTGCCGGGGGCGGCTTCGCTGGACCGGGTGGACGTCGTCCAGCCGGCCCTGTTCGCCGTGATGGTGTCCATGGCCGCCCTGTGGCGTTCCTGGGGTGTGGAACCGGCGGCGGTCGTCGGGCACAGCCAGGGGGAGATCGCCGCCGCGTACGTGTGCGGCGCGCTGTCGCTGCGCGATGCCGCCCGGACCGTGGCGCTGCGCAGCAAGGCCCTGGTGAAGCTGATCGGGCTCGGCACGATGGCCTCGGTCGTGGCGTCCGCGGAGCACGTGGCGGCGCGTCTGGCGCCGTGGGGCGAGCGGCTGAGCGTCGCCGTGGTCAACGGACCCCGCTCGGTCGTGGTCTCCGGGGAGCCGTACGCGATCGAGGAGTTCGTCGAGAAGATGACCGCCGAGGGTACCCAGGCCCGTCGGATCTCAGTGGACTACGCCTCCCATTCGCACCAGGTGAGCCGGGTCCGCGATCAGGTACTCGACTCCTTGGCCGGTCTGAACCCGAGGACATCGAAGCTGCCCTTCTACTCGACCCGGCACGGCGCGGTGATCGACACCGCGGGGCTGGACGGCACCTACTGGTACGACAACTTGCGGGAGAAGGTGCTCTTCGAGCCCTGCGTCCGGCGGTTGGCGGACGACGGCTTCCGGGTCTTCGCCGAGATGAGCCCGCATCCCGTGCTGGCCGTCCCGGTGCAGGAGATCGTCGAGGAGCTTCCCGACGCGGTGGTGCTCTCCTCGGGGCGTCGGGACCGCGGCGAGGTGGAGTCGGTGCTCGGGTCGCTGGCCCAGCTGTACGTGCGGGGCGGGACGGTGGACTTCAGTGCCCTGTTCGGGGCGGCTCGGCGGGTGGACCTGCCGACGTACGCGTTCCAGCGGCGGCAGTACTGGCTGCGCTCGCCGGACCGAACGACATCTGCGGCGCAGTCGTTGGCGGCGGCGCCTGGGGAGGACGACGAGCCGGTCGTGCTGCCGGGCCTGGTCGCGGGCCTGTCGGAGGACGAGGCCGCGGCGCTGGTGCTGGAGCACGTGCTCGGCACGGTCGCGGTCGTGCTCGGCCAGCCCGACGGCGGCAGCGTCGATCCCGACCAGGAGTTCAAGGAGCTGGGATTCGACTCGCTGCTCGCGGTCGAGCTGTCGAAGCGGCTGACCGCGATGACCGACATCAAGTTCAGGCCGAGTCTGGCGCTGAAGCACCCGACGCCGCGCCTCGCCGCCGGGTACATCGCGGCGGCTCTTCGCGGCCGCCCGGAAGGGGAAACGGAGTGATCATGCAAACGCCTTCGGCCGCCGTGTTCGGCGCGGGAGTCATGGGCATCGGGATCGCCACGCTGCTGGTCGGCCGGGGTATCCCGGTCACGCTGGTGGACGTGGACCCGGAGCGCCGGGACTCGGCGCGCCGGCGGCTGCGCGACGAGCTGCGGCTCGCCCGGATGACCGGGGCTCTGCCGCGCGGCGGGCCGACCGGCGAGCTGCTGATCGCCGACTCGGTCGGGGCCGCCGCGGGGGCGGCCTGGGTGATCGAGGCGGTGAGCGAGGACCCTGAGCTCAAGGCCCGGCTGCACGAGGAGATCGCGGCGGCGGTCGCGCCCGGGACGCCGCGGATCACCAACACCTCCTCGATCCCGGTCGACGAGCTGGCCGCCCGGGTGCCCGATCCGCAGGACCTGGTCGGCGTGCACTTCATGAACCCGCCGTACCTGATCGGCACGTTCGAGGTGATCCGCGGGAAGCAGACCGGCGAGCGGGCCATGGCGGCGGTGCGGGACCTGCTGGCGGCGCTGGACCGCGCGGGCATCGTGGTCGGAGACGGCCCGGGCTTCGTCACCAGCCGGTTGTTGCACCGCATGATCAACGACGCGGCCAACGTGGTCGAGGAGGGCCGGGCCGGCGTCGAGGACGTGGACGCGCTGATGACCGGCTGCCTCGGGCACCGGACCGGACCGCTGCGCACCGCGGACCTGATCGGGATCGACAACCTCGTCGACTCGCTGACGGTGCTGTACGAGCGCACCGGCGATCCCGGCTGCCGTCCCAGCCCCCTGCTGCTGCGCAAGGTCGCCGAGGGCGACCACGGACGCAAGAGCGGCCGTGGCTTCTACGAGTACGGGACCCGCTGATGGCCGGCCAGGTGGAGCTGAGCGAGGGCCTGCTCGACTACGTGCGGTCGGTGTCGCTGCGGGACGACGGGATTCTGCGCGATCTGGTCGCCGAGACGGCCCTGATGCCCGCGCTCAGCGCGATGGTGACGTCGCCGGAGGAGGGGCAGCTGCTGGGCCTGCTGGTCGGGCTGACCGGTGCCGTCCGGGTGTTGGAGATCGGCACGTTCACCGGCTACAGCGCGCTGTGCATGGCGCGGGCGCTGCCGCCCGGCGGGCGGATCATCACCTGCGACATCAGCGAGCGCTGGACCCGGGTCGCGCGGCGGTACTGGGAGCGCGCCGGGGTGTCGGACCGGATCGAGCTGCGGCTCGGGGACGCCGCGGCGACCCTGGCCGGGCTGCTGGACGAGTGCGGACCGGAGACGTTCGACCTGGTCTTCGTCGATGCCGACAAGACCGGTTACGCCGGGTACTACGAGCAGGCGCTGACGCATCTGCGGCCCGGCGGGCTGGTGGTGCTCGACAACACGCTGTTCTTCGGGCGGGTCGCGGACCCCGCGGCCGACGATCCGGAGACCGAGGCCGTCCGCGCGCTCAACGCCTCGCTGTACGACGACAAGAGGGTCGACCTGTCCATGCTCGTGATGGCGGACGGGATCACGTTGGCCCGCAAAAGGAATCCGAGTGGAGAAGGGGCGGTTCTGTGACGGACGCGGCGACCACGGCATCGGTGGAGAAGATCGATCAGGTAAAGCAGATCGAGCGGCAGATCAGCGAGTTCCTGGAGGCGAGGACGAAGGCCGCCTGGGAGCCGGAGGCGGACTTGTTCGCCTCCGGGGTGGTGTCCTCGCTGTTCGCGATGGAGCTGGTGGTGTTCGTGGAGGGGACGTTCGACGTCGAGGTGGAGGGTGCCGACCTGGCGATGGACAACTTCCGGACGGTGCGGGCGATGAGCTCGCTGGTGACGCGGCTGCGCGGGGCCGGTGCAGATGCCTGAGACGCCGGCGCCCGGGTCGTCGGGGCTTGACACGCCGGTGCTCGACATGCCGGTGCTCGCGTCGCTGACCGAGCTGGTCACCGACACGGTCGGGGACCGCGCGGGCGGCTGGGACACGGCGGGCGCGATCCCGCTCGCCGTCCTGCGGGTGTTGGGGGCGAACGGCGTGCTGTGCGCCGAGGTGGCCCCCGGGTTCGGCGGTGTCGGGCTGTCCGGGACGGACAACGGGACACTGACCGCGCACACCGGCGCGCTGTGCAGTTCGCTGCGCAGCGTGATGACCTCGCAAGGGATGGCTGCGTGGGCGATCCAGCGGTTCGGGGACCGGACGCAGCGCGCCGAGTACATCGGTCGGCTGACCGGCGGGGAGCTGGCGGCGGTGGCGTTCAGCGAGCCGGGCGCCGGCAGCGATTTGGCGGCGATGACCACGGAGATCCGGCGCGAGGGCGACGAGATCGTCGTGGACGGTGTCAAGACGTGGATTACGGTCGCCGCGTATGCGGACTGGATCGTCGTGTTCGGTCGGTATGCGGGCGGCGGCGGGGTGGTCGTGGTGCCGGCTTCGGCGCCGGGGGTTCGGGTGCGGCCGGTGGAGAACCCGCTTGGCTGCCGGGCTGCCGGGCACGCGTCCGTCACGCTCGACAACGTGCGGCTGCCGGCGGCCAACTTGCTGGCGGCGGCCGGCCAGCCGGTCGTGATGCTGACGACCATCGCCCTGACATACGGCCGGCTGTCGGTGGCCTGGGGGTGCGTCGGCATCCTGCGGGCCTGTCTGGCCGCGGCCGCCGAGCACGCCGGCCGCAGGGAGCAGTTCGGGAAGCCGCTGGCGCGGCACCAACTCGTCGCCAGGCACCTGGCCGAGATCTACACCGCCGAGCGCACGGCGACCTTCGCGTGCGAACACGCGAGCCGGGCCTGGGACGCGGGGTCGCCGGACCAGGTGCAGGCGGCGGTGCTGGCCAAGCACGTCGCGGCCGGCAACGCCGCCCGGGGCGCGGCCTCGGCGCTGCAGGTGCTCGCCTCGGCCGGCGCGGTGGGCGGGCACGTGGTGGAGCGCGCGTACCGCGACGCGAAGCTGATGGAAGTCATCGAGGGCAGCAACGAGATCTGCCAGCTGATTCTGGCCGAGCACGCCGCCGCGCTGGCCGGCTGACGGACCGGACGAAGCACACAGGGGAGCGGAACATGACGCAAGAGCCGATCGTGAAATGCCTGGTCTGGGACCTGGACAACACTTTGTGGAACGGCACGCTGGTCGAGGACGGCCAGGTGGAGGTCGACGACGCGGTGCGCGCGGTGGTGGAGGGGCTGGACGCGCGTGGCGTGCTCCAGGCCGTCTCCAGCCGCAACGACCACGAGCCGGCCTGGGCCCGGCTGGAGGAGCTGGGCCTGGCCGAGTACTTCGTGGCGGCGCACATCGACTGGGGCCCGAAGTCGGACTCGGTGCGCAAGATCGCCGAGCGCCTGGACTTCGCCCTCACCACGATGGCCTTCATCGACGACCAGCCCGCCGAGCGCGCCGAGGTGGCGCACCACCTGCCCGACGTCCGCTGCTACAGGGCCGACCAAGCCCGCGACCTCCTCGACCGCCCGGAGTTCAGCCCCCCGACCGTCACCGCCGACGCCCGCCGCCGCCGGCAGATGTACCAGGCCGCCGCCGAACGCGAGGAGCACCGCGAGCGCTTCGACGGCGCCGACGAGGACTTCCTCCGCTCCCTGCAGATCGAGATGCACATCACCGAAGCCCGCGCCGAGGACCTCACCCGCGTCGAGGAACTGACCCGCCGCACCAGCCAAATGAACGCCACCGGCGTGCACTACTCACACGAGGCACTGCACTCCCTACTCGGCGCGCAGGACTACGACGTCCTAGTGATCTCAATGGCCGACCGCTTCGGCCCCCACGGCGCAGTCGGCGTGGTCCTGATCGAGAAGCTGCCACAAGTCTGGCGCATCAAACTCCTCGCAACCTCCTGCCGCGTAGTCTCCTTCGGCGCCGGCACAATCCTCCTCCGCTGGCTCACCGACACCGCCGCCCGCACCGGAGCACACCTGGCAGCCGACTTCCGCCGCACCGACCGCAACCGAATCATGGAGGTGGCCTACCGCTTCGCAGGCTTCGGCAGCACACAGTGCGCCTGCCTCGCCGCATTCACGGTGCCCGAGGGAACCGACTGCCTGCACTTGGAGCCCACGCGGCAGGAACCGCCAACGACGATGCGCGTGTTCGCGCCGGCGTTGGGCGGGGGCGCGGCGGTGGAGTGGGTGTAGGCGACTTGAGTTGTCGCGCCGGTGGGCTGACGCCTGTCGGCGCGGCGGCAGCCGGACCGGTGCGGCCAGGCTGCCGGTTCCGGCGAGAACCGGTGCCTCGGCGACTGCGGCTGGCGACGGGCCAGCCCGACCGGTGCCGTGGTGAGGGGGTCCGAAGGACCATGCGGGGTGTTGGTTCTGGGTCCCTCGCCGCGTCAGCGGGCGCAGCCAACCTGCCCGGTTTGGCGGTGTCAAGCCGGGCGGGGCTGGACCACAGCAGGTGGGGTGCGGCTTGATTCCGCCAGACCGGGCTGGTTCCGTTTACGGCGATGACGCGGCGAGGGACCCAGAACCTCGGCGACCACAAGCAGCACCGCCAGCAGGCAGCGCAGCGCAGGCAACAGCGGATAGAAAGCCGAACAGTCGCGGACCGCCGCCCAACAACCCGACGCGCGGGTCGCCCCTCGTCGAGGAGGCCCGCCAGAGGCCTCAACGCACCCACCAAACGCGGCCGCCGCCCGCCCGCATGACGTGTGCGCAGTGACTCGGACTCATGCGTGGTCTTGCACGCGAACACCGCCACCCGCCAACGCACCATGCACAGACTCGGACCTGTGCGCGGTCGTGGACGCGAAAACCGGCGGCCGCCAGCGCGGCATGCGGGGCTCAACCGAACTGCGTCCCCTGCGAGGCCATCCAACCATTGGCGAAGCCGTAAAAATTCGCCTGTAAACCACATATCCACCGCAACCCGAACACCCACCTAAGACCCCACAACCAAGCCTGCCAGCAGATCGCTACCACCAACCGCAGATCGCTGCCAAC
>NZ_JAACYW010000170.1 GCF_015356825.1 Catenulispora rubra
GCGCGGGGTCGGGCGCAAAAGCAACGCATTCGGGCGAGCGGCGTGGCGGCTCGGCGAGCTGCGATGGCTTTTCGCGCGGCGGCGGGCTCGGGCGAGTGGCAGGTGCTCGCGCCGGCGTTGCGCTCAGTCCGCCTCGTCGATCTGGAAGCCGACCTTCAGCCCGACCTGGAAGTGCCCGACCTCGCCGTCCTTCAGGTGGCCGCGGATCTGCGTGACCTCGAACCAGTCGAGCTTGTGCAGGGTCGCGCCGGCGCGGCTGATCGCGTTGCGGATCGCGGCGTCGACGCCCTCGTGGGAGGAGCCGACGATCTCGGTGACGCGGTAGGTGTGCTCGCTCATAGTTGCCAGGCTCGGGCAGGTGGCGGCGGTGCGCATCCGGGGAGGCGGCGGGCCGCGGGCCGAACGGGTGACGGCGGCGGGGCGGCCGGGCGCCGGGCATGGTTCGATGGCGGCATGACGACGCGGTTCGCAGGGTTCGGCGATGAGGCGTACGACTTCTATCTCGGGCTCGTCGCCGACAACTCCAAGGCCTACTGGACCGAGCACAAGCAGGTGTACGACAGCGCGGTGCGCGAGCCGATGCAGGCGCTCCTGGACCAGCTGGCGCCCGCCTTCGACGGCACGCCGAGCCTGTTCCGGCCGTACCGCGACATCCGCTTCAGCAAGGACAAGACGCCCTACAAGACGCACCAGGGCGCGCTGCTGAACGTCGCGCCGGGGATCGGCTACTACCTCTCGCTGGACGCCGACGGGCTGCACGTCGGCGGCGGCTTCTTCCCTCAGCAGCGCGAGCAGACCGCGCGGTTCCGTGCCGCGATCGACAGCGACGCCACGGGAGCCGAGCTCGAGGCGATCGTCGCGAAGCTGGCGAAGCGCGGCTTCGAGATCGGCGGCGCGCAGGTGCGCACGCGGCCGCGCGGGGTGCCCGCCGACCATCCGCGGCTGGACCTGATGCGGCGGGAGCACCTGACGGCGGGGCGCGCGGTGGCGCCGGCCTTGGGCGAGGACGCCGGGTTCGCGAAGGTGCTGGCGAAGTACTGGCGGGAGATCACACCGCTGGTCGGGTGGGTGATGGCGAACGCCGCGCCGCGGGTGGAGGAAGCTGAGGACTGACGGCGAGGTGCGGCTCAGGGCGAGGCGCGGCTGAGGGCTCGGCTGCCGCGCTGCGCCGGGTGACGACATCGGCCGACTGGCAACCATTCGCGCGCCGCCGACCACCCTCCCCATCAAACAACTGGTCCCGAGATCGCGTCCGCTGGCATGCTGGCCCCGTGGCGAAAGCGGACATCACCATCACCTTCGACCCCGGGCTGCACATCTTCGTCTCGGCGGCGAACCGGAAGCCGGGCGCGGCCGTCGCGACCGACGCGACCTCCAGCCTCGGGCACGTCGTCGAGGCGCTCGGGGTGCCGCTGGTCGAGGTCGGGGAGCTGCTGGTGGACGGGCGGTCGGCGGCAGCCGGGCACGTGCCGGTCTCCGGTGAGGACGTCGAGGTCCGCAAGCTCGCCTTCCCGCAGCGCGTCGAGGGTCCGCTGCGCTTCCTGCTCGACATCCACCTCGGCACGCTCGCGCGGCGGCTGCGGGTGCTCGGCATCGACGCCGCGTATGAGACCCCTGACATCGGCGACGCGGCGCTGGCGGCCCGGTCCGCGCAGGAGCAGCGTGTGATGCTCTCGCGCGATCGCGGGCTGCTGCACCGGCGTGAGCTCTTCGCCGGCGCCTACGTCTACAGCCACAAGCCCATCGAGCAGCTCGACGAGATCCTGGACCGCTTCCAGCCCGAGCTCGCGCCGTGGACCCGGTGCACCGCCTGCAACGGCGTGCTGCGGCCGGTACCGAAGGAAGAGATGCAGAGCCGGCTGGAAAGCGGCACCGCCAAGGCCTACGACGCCTTCGCCGAATGCGAGTCCTGCGGCCAGGCGTACTGGCGCGGCGCGCATTCGGCGAGCCTGGACGCGATCGTCGAACAGGCGACGCGGCACCGGTAGTCGGCACCGGTAGCACCGAACGCGGAAGCGTCGGCAGAGGCAGTCCCGGCACCGCTGATCCCGGCACCGGTAGAAATGCCCGGCCCGACCGATCACTGCGGGTAATTCTGCCGGTGTGCCCCGCTGACGCAGCGCGTTAGGGTCCCGTGTCCAGCATCGCCCCGGCCCCGCCGAACGACCGTTCCGGCCACCCCGCGGCGGGGTATCGGGTCCGGTCATGGCAGGGGGAACATCGGTGGGGATCTTGGGCAAGTTGAAGAACATGGTGGACTTCGGCTTCAAGGTGCTGCCCGACGCGCCCCCGCTGACCCAGCGGCAGGAGCGCGGGCTGGCGCTCGGCGCCGTGTACGCGGCGAGCGACTACCTGCCGATCAACGCCCTGACCGCCACCGCCGACCCGAAGTCCGCCGCGCGGATCCTGGAGCAGGGCTGGGACGTCTACGACGCGCAGTCGGCGCGCGCCACGTACCGCTACCTGCTCGACGGCGGCGGCCACCGCAACGTCTACACCTGCGTCCGCGGCTATCTGAACGCGGGCTGGGACCTCAGCCGCGCCGAGGAGCGGGCCCGGGTCGAGCAGGCCACGCGGGAGATCCCGGCGATCGCGTTGCAGCGCGGCGAGCGGCCGGACGTGGCGTTGAACTACTTCCAGTCGGGCTGGCCGTACCGGGCCTCGATGCAGTGGTACCACCCGCGCCGGATCATCGAGAGCATCGCCGCCTGGGACGCCGCGCGGGTCGTGCACGTGAGCCGGTTCGTCGTGGACGCCGGCTACCTGTCCGCGGACGAGGCATGGGCGACGATCGACGCGGCCGTGCAGATGGCGCTGCCGGAGTATCCGTCGTGGGAGGAGTTCCAGCTCGGCTTCCTGGCCGGCAGGGTGTTCTGGCAGGCCAACGTCGGGTTCGACGCGCAGCAGATCAACGCCGACTACCGCCGCTACACCAGCGGCGGGAAGTCGTTGCTGGGCAAGCCGGAGAGCCCCTGGCTGCGCCTGCCCTGGTGACGGACGACAGGAAGGACCAACTCAGGTACGGACCACCCGCACGCCGGCGTCCCCGAACTCCCCGGCGGTCTCCTCGTCCAGGCCCTCGTCGGTGATGAACAGGTCGACGTCGTTCAGGCCGCCGAAGCGCGCCATGCAGTCGTTCCCGACCTTGCTGTGGTCGGCCAGCAGCACGGTGCGCCGCGCGGCGCCGATCATCGCGCGCTTCACGGCCGCCTCGGTGATGTCGGGCGTGGTCAGCCCGCGGCCGACGGAGACCCCGTTGGTGGCCATGAACGCCACGTCCACGCACAGCTGGGACAGCGGGGCCAGGGCCCAGTCGTCGACCGCGGCCATGGTCCGGCCCCGGATCCGGCCGCCGAGCATCAGGACCGTGAGGTTGGAGCGGGTCGCCAGCTGCGCGGCGAAGGCCGGCGCGTTGACGACGACGGTCAGCTCCCGGTCCACCGGCAGGGCCTCGATCAGGCGCCCGGTCGTGGTCCCGGCGTCGACGATGATCGAGCCCTCCTCGGGCAGTTCGGCCAGCGCCGCCTTCGCGATCCGCTCCTTCTCCCCGGTCATCACCGAGTCCCGGGCCGCCACGCCCGGCTCGAAGCCCAGCCGCTCGACCGGGATCGCGCCGCCGTGCACCCGGCGCACCACCCCGGCGCGCTCCAGCACGGTCAGGTCCCGGCGGATGGTCTCGGTGGTGACCGCCAGCCCCTCGGCCAGGCCCACCACGTCGACCCGGCCGTCGGCCCGTGCCTTGGCCAGAATGGCCTGCTGACGCTCCTCCGCGTACATCTCCCCACCCCTGACGCCCCGAGGCCGGACCCGTTGGTTTCGGCGCCGTTTTGCTGTGTTTCGCTGGCCGTATTCTAGTGGGGTGGCGGGGTCGAAGCCGAAGAGTCTCGCGCAGCAGCTCTTCGAGGCGCAGCAACGCAGGGCGGCACACAAGTCGGCACACAAGGCAGCGTTGGAGAAGGCTGCGATGCAGGCCGAGCAGAAGGAGAAACGGGCAGCGGCGCGGCGCGAGGAGGCGGCTGCCCGGCAGGCCCAGCGCGCCGCCGAGGATCTGGCCAGACTGCAGCAGGCGGCCGACGCGCGCCAGGTCCAGCAGGTGCTCCGCGGGATGGAGAAGCGGGAGACGCTGCGCCAGCAGGCTCAAGCGCGCGAGCAGAAGGACCAGGCTGCGCAGCAGTTCAGGGACGAGGCAGCCGCGCGGACTCGCGAGATCGAGCGGCGGGTTGAGGCGATCGGCAGTGTCCTGACAGACCGCGATCGCGGATTGGAACCGCTGCGTGAGGACTCGAACGCGGCTCTCGAAAGTGACAACCCGGAAGCCTATGCCGAGCGCATCGCGCAGCTCCTTCAAGAGCGTTCGTTCCTCAGACGCGCGCATCCGGAGGTGGCCTACTCCCCCAACGGCCGACGGCTGACCGTCGCCGTGGATCTGCCGCGCCCGGAAGGTGTTCCGGCTGAGAAGGCGTTCCGGTATGTCGCCGCGCAGGACGAGATCGTCGCGGTTCCGCGGCAGGAATCAGAGCGGCGGCGCATCTACCGGGACGCCGTCGCGCGCCTCGCTCTCTGCGTCGCCGACTACGCCGCCGCCCTCACCGCGCCGGAGGCGGTCGACGTCATCGCGGTCAACGGCCACGTCCAGGGCACCGATCCGGCGACCGGTCAGCCGGGGCGGCCGTGCCTGGTGACGCTGGTGGTGACGCGGGAGGACTTCGAGAAGGTCGCGCTGGACGAGCCGCAACTCGACCCGGTGCGCTGCTTGGACCATTTAAGAGGTCTGATATCCAAGGACCCCTGCGCCCTGGAGCCCGTGACCCCGTTCATCGACCTCGACGGCGAGCGCCGCCAGCACGCCGACTCGGCCCTGGATCTGGCCGCCATGGACCCCTTCGACTTCGAACGCCTCATCCGCGATCTGTTCCTGGCCATGGGTTTCCGGGCGTGGAAGACCCCGGACAGCCACGACGGCGGTGTCGACGCGGTTGCGGTCCGCGACGACATCGCCATCGGCGGCGTCTGTGTGATCCAGGCCAAGCGGTACACCGGCACCGTGCCGGTCGAGGCGGTGCGCGCCCTCTACGGCACGATGCAGGAGAAGAAGGCCTACACCGGCCTGGTCGTCACCACCTCGTCGTTCGGCCCTGCCAGTTACGCCTTCGCCCGGGAGGTCGGCCGCATCACGTTGATCGACGGCGGCCGCCTCGTCGTCCTGCTGAGGGATCACCTCGGCATGGACGCGGTGGTCAGGGGACGCAGGACAGCGACGAGCTGACCGCCAGCGCCATCGGTCCGCCGCCCCGGGACAGGCGCCGGAAGAAGCCCAGGATCCCGGCGACGCCGTAGGCCCAGGACGCGCTGTACTCGCCGGGGTCGTCGCGCACGAACAGCGGGTGGCCGGCCGGTCCGGCGCTGCGCACCAGCAGTTGGGCGACGACGGCGCGCGCCGCCCGCCAGTACCGTTCGTCGCCCTCGCGGCCGGCGATGTCGATCAGCATGTTGCCGATCCCGGACAGGCCGCAGCACTGGGTCGGCTTGTCCATGCGCGGGATGAGCGCGATACAGGCGTCGGCGGTGCGGCGTGCGGCCTCGGTGTAGGCCGGGTCGTTCAGGTACTCGCCCGCGGTCAGCAGGCTGCCGGTGATTCCGGCCAGGCCCTGGCACCAGGACGCGGCCAGCGGGGCCGTGGTGGGCCGGGCGGACTTCGCGACGAGCCGGTCGGCGCGTCGGACGAGTTCGCGGGCGCGTTCGTCGGCGCCGGCCAGGACGGTGTCGTCGGCGAGCCGGCTGCCGATGACGGCGAGCGCGTCGACGGTGCCGGCCAGGCCGTGGCCGCGGGCGGTGGAGGGTTCCACGCCGGAGGCGGCGCCGAGCAGTCCGGGTTGGGAGCCGGCGTCGGGCATGGCGTTGGCCAGGACGTGCTCGGCGCACTGCCGGGCGATGTCCAGGTGGTCGGGGCGCCGGTCGAGGTCGTGGAGCAGCAGGTGGCCCAGGCCGATGCCGGAGGCGCCGCTGACCAGGTCGGAGTATTCGGGTTTCCAGTCCGCGTCGAGGGTTTCGACAGCGTCGGGATCGGTTATCGGGTACCCGGTGAGGTCCGCGTCGGCGGCCGGCAGGATGCCGGGAGCCAGGCGCTGGGCCGCGCTGAGCCGGAAGATGTCCAGGCCGGTCCGTCCGGTCCACAGTCCCGGGCCCAGCCGGACCACGTCGGCTCCGCGCCGGCTGAACGGCACCAGTTCGGCGACCAGTGCCGGGACGCCCGGGGTCTCCAGGTGTTCCAGCAGTTCCATGCCGATGCCGGCGCCGCCCCGGTAGACGCAGCCGTCCACGCCGACCTGTTCGGTGCGCGGGACTTCCGTCAGGACCCTGCGGGTCTGGCCGGTGAGGTCGGCCAGCAGGTTCGCAGCGATCTCCTCGATCAGCGCGTCGGTGACCGGGACGGAGTCGGGCAGGGCGGTGCGGGTCCGCCGGGTGGCGGAGAAGTCGCCGGCGGCCATCCGCCGGGCCGCCTGCTGCGCGCGGACGTCGTTCATTCCGAGCAGATCGCAGATCAGCCCCAGGACACCGCCCGGGGCCGCACCGCAACGCGCTCGGATCATGCGTAACGCGACGCGGCGCGGCTCGTCCACGTCCTTGCTCAGCACTACGGCGGGCAGGGCCGACCAGGCGTAGCACAGGGTGGTGCCGAGGGCCAGGAGGTCGTCGCCGGTGGTCGGTTCCTGGTGCCGGAACTGCCGGGCGCTGGAGTAGCCGGAGGTGCCGCCGGGCAGGTACAGGCCGTTGTGGCCGGCCAGCCCGAGGTCGATCAGCTTCGCGGTGCCGTCCGGGGCGACGACCACGTTGCGCGGGTTGAGGTCGCGGATCAGGACGCCCCGGTCGTGGACGGCCAGGATCACGGTCGCCAGTTGCTGCGCGAGCTGTTCCAGCGTGCGTCCGGGGGGTCGCCCCGAGACCGCATCCACATCCACATCCACATCCACGGAATGCGCTGCGGGATAGCGGCCGTTCTCCATCACGTCGTCGGCCAGGTTATACCGGCCGACGTCGCGGGTGACCAGGAACTCGTCGGTGCCGGCGCGGAAGTGGTCGACGTACCCTGCGACGCCGTCCACGCCTTCCAGCACGGCCAGCACGCGCCGCTCGTTGCGCACCCGCAGGCGGGTGTCGACGCCGTCCTCGCCCTCGTCGACCAGGGCCCGCGACTGCTTGACGATGACCCGGCTGCCGTCGCGCACGTCCACGGCGCGCATCACGTCGCCGCGGCCGGCGTGCACGATGCCGGAGTCGATCTCGTAGAAGTCCCCCAGGCGCGTGGAGACGGTCGGCGGCCGCTGCCAGGCCCGCGCGCCCGGCTCGCCGGTGAACGGGTCCACGGCCCAGGCCGGCTGCCGGTAGCGCAGCGTCGCCAGGGCGGGGAACTCCTCACCGTCCGGGCCGGTCAGGGTCATGACCAGCTTGCCCTGCGCGTCGGCGCCCCAGGGCTTGTCGATGGGTCCGTAGCGGTAGTACACCGGGGCGTCGGCGGCCACGCGGCGATCGCTCAGCACGCGCGGCGCCGCCCGGCCGCGTAAAAGGCGCGCGAGCATCAGCCCCACGGCGCGTACGCGGTCCTGTTCGGGGTAGACGGTGAAGGCCTTGCCGATCGACGACGGCGTGATCGTGCCGTCGTTGAGCCGCGCCAGGGCGCCGGTGGAGGCGGCCATCTTGAAGGCGCAGCCCTCGGCCAGCAGGGCCGGTACGATCACCTCGGCGGTCTCGGCCAGAGCCCGGGTCCGGCTGGAGACGTGCAGCTTCCATCCTTGTTCCACGACGTGCGCACCCGGCGGCCGGACACCCAGCCAGGTGGCGCCTTCCTTCAGCCCGATCTCGACGCCGGCCTCGGCGGCGTGTTTTCGGATCAGCCGCTCCACGTCCCGAGGCGACAGCCCGCCGTTCATATCGAACGTCCTTCTTTCGTGGTGCTGTGGTGCCGTGTCGCCGTGTCGCCGTCAGTCCTGACGCGGGTCGCCCCCAGCGCGCCGTCGTGCAGGACTACCAGGGGATGCTGGTCGCGAAGAACCAGTGGCTGACGTCGTCACCGCAGCAGTGCAGGCACTGGCTGTGGTCCCGAGAGGCGTCGGCGATCCCGCTGAAGGCAGTGTCCACGTCGAGTTCGTCGGCATCGGTCTCGCGTGGCTCCAACTCGAGCAGTTCGTTCATCATTCGGCTCCTTGTGAGAGGCGTCCGATGCTCGGACTCTGCCCTGTCTAACCGCCCTCGGGGCGGGCGTCAATGGGTGATCGACTCTCCGTGTGAAGTCGGACCCCGGAGCTGACGACGCCGGGCGTCCTCCTCCGCCACCAGCATCAGGACCATGACAACGGCGAGCCCGAGAAGTTCCGCCGCCGCCGAAGCGCCTGCCAGCGGAATCGTGGCGAGGACGGCGGCCGCGCCGACGGCCCGGAAGAACATGGGAGAAATCCGCAGGCTGCGGCGGAAACAAAGATCGCCGACGAGAAAAACGGCGACGCCGCCTGCAAGTGCGATTGCCGGTGCAGTCGGCAGTGCATCGCCGAGATGACCGATTGCCTTTTTCAGACCGGCGGCAAGGATCGCAATACCGAGCAGCATCGGGATAAAGCTGTAGTAATACGCCCGCATCCCCAGTCGGAATCGCTGTATGCCGGAGGCGGCGGCGAGGGCGTGCTCAGCGGCGGATTCGTCGTGCCCGAAGTACGTCCACCACAGCGCCACGGCCAGCGTCAGGGCCAGCGCGATGCCGGCGGCCAGCGGCCAGTCCAGGCGGGTCCCGGCGGCCCCGGCGCCGATGGCGACGACCGACTCGCCGAAGGCGATGATCAGCAGCAGGCCGTGGCGCTCGACGAAGTGCGCGGGGTCCAGGTCGCCGACGTTCTCGGTGACGCGGGCCCGGCCCTGGCCGTAATCGCCGGTGACACGGCCGGAGACGACCGGCGCGACTTGTTGCAGGACGACCGCCGCGAGCCAGAGCACATCGGCGGCGGTACCGCCGTTCACGGCGCCGGCCGCGGTGACGCACGCGGCGGCGGCCAGGTTCGGGACGGCGAAGCTGAGCACGTACTTGCGGTGGATCAGGGCGTACAGGGCGCTGTGGACGGCGGTCACGAGGATGAACGCCAGGCCGAAGGCGACGCCGTCGACGCCGAAGACCTTGGGGATGGCCAGCGCGCAGGTGAGGAAGCCGAACATGCCGACCATCAGGATCACGCGACGGGACAGGTTCTCCGGCGGGACCTGGTTAGTGAGGTAGGCGTAGGCACCGTACATCCAGTAGAGGACCGCGAAGATCAGCAGGACGCGGCCGACCTGCGCGAAGGACAGGTCGTCGGCCAGCAGCACGGTCAGCTGCGTGATGGTGAACACGAAGACCAGGTCGAAGAACAGTTCCAGGGTGGTCACGCGGCGCGGGGCGGACTGTTCGGGTGCGGCGGCGCGGTCGGCCTGGTCGGCCTGGTCGGCTTCGTGGCCGGTGCTGCGGTCGGTCCTGGGGCCGGTGCTCTTGCCGGTGCTCTGGCCGGTGCTGTGGTCGCTGTCGGCGGAGGCCGGCGTGGCGGTCATGGGCTCACCCTAACGGGGGACCTTGCGCTGACGGGCGGCCCGCCATCCCCCGTGGACGGCGGACCGCCCGCATCGCAGCAAGTCCGGTCAGCCGCGGCTCAGCCCCGTGCGAGCCGCTCCGTCAGGCGCTGCTTGGCAGCCGGCCACTCGTCCTGGAGCATCGAGAAGTAGACGCTGTCGCGGAACGTGCCGTCGGGCCGCACCCGGTGCCGCCGTAGGACGCCTTCGCGCTGCGCGCCGAGGCGGGCGATGGCGTTCTGCGAACGCTGGTTCAGGTGGTCGGTCTTCCACTGCACGCGTCCCATGCCCAGTTCCTCGAAGGCGTGGGTGAGGAGCAGGAGCTTGGCCTCGGTGTTCACCGCGCTGCGCCAGTAGGCGCTGCCGTACCAGGTCCAGCCGATCTCCAGGCGCTCGTCGACCGGGCTGATGTCGAGGAAGGTGGTCCAGCCGACGGCGCGACCGCTCGCCAGGTGGATGACGGCGAAGGCCACGAAGGAGCCGTCGGCGAGGAGCGCGTCCAGCTTCGCGCCGAGCTCCTCCTCGGTACGCGGCGTCGGGCCGCCCTGCCACTGCCAGACCGCGTCGTCGTTGCCGCCGGCCGCGAACAGGTCGGGGAGGTGGCCGCGGGTCAGGGGTTCCAGGCGGATGTGGGATCCGGTGAGGGTGATCGGCGCAGGGGTCTTCGCTGTCATGATCCGAAGCCTAGCCATCCTTTGAACTAGTGACAACTCATTCTGTACTAGTTCAATTATTCTGCCGCTGTCGCAGCCGCCGTTACAGCCCAGACGTCGGCGTGCTCGGCGGCGTACCGCGCGAGGCTGCGCGGCGCGCGGCCGGTGAGGCGCTGGACGACGTCGGTCACCGGGGCGTTGCCGCCGTCACGGATGACCTGGAACAGGCCGCGCTGGGCAACGATGGTGCGCTCACTGGCGCCGGCGGCGCGGGAGTTCTCCTCGGCCTGCTGCGGCGTCACCGCGCGGTAGGTCAGGGTGCGTCCGGCGGCTTCGCCGAGGATGTCGAGGGCCTGCTGGTGGGTCAGGCTCTCGGGCCCGGTGATGGTCAGAATCTGGCCGGCATGGCCGTCCTCGGTGAGCGCCACGGCGGCGACCTCCGCGATGTCACGGGTGTCGACGAAGCTGACGGCGCCGTCTCCGGCGGGAAGTTGCAGGACGCCGCGATCGCGCAGCACCGAGGCGAAGCTGGTGCCGAAGTTCTGGAAGAACCAGTTGGGATGCAAGATGGTCCACTCCTTGCCGGAGGCCCGGACGGCGCGCTCCCAGTGCGCCATCATCGCCTCGGTCGGCAGCAGCTCGGCACCGATCACCGAGAGCAGGACCACGCGGCGGGCGTCGTGGGCCTCGGCGAGGAGGTCGGCGACGAGGGCGTCGCCGTCGGGCTGCGCGTAGGGGCCGACGATGTAGAGGGCTTCGGCGCCTTGCAGGGCCGGGGCCCAGGTGGCGCGGTCGGCCCAGTCGAAGCGGATTGGGATGACGTTGCTGTCGCTGCCTTCGTTCTCCGGGTTGCGGCTGGCGGCGGCCACCTTCACGCCGCGCGCGGCGAGCGCCTCCACGACGGGACGGCCGGACTTGCCTGTCGCACCGATCACCAGGACGGTCACTGTCATCAGCTCCCTGAGTTCGTTCTCTTGGCTACGTGTTCTAAGTTAGGACGCACGTGGCGGATGATGAATGTCGTCGAGTCCAGAATTCATGTCCGATCGTCCGAGTGCGCGCTAGCATTCGACGCGTGGACGTACTCACCGACGCCCTGGCGGCGATGCGGGTCGGGCAGACGCGGTCGGCGCGTACCGAGGTGCACGCGCCGTGGGGACTGCGGTTCCCCCGGGTCGGCGGGACGACGTTCCACGTACTGCTGCGCGGCCGCTGCTGGCTACTGCCGCCGGAGGGCGAGCCGGTGGAGATGGCGGCCGGCGACGTGACACTGCTGCGGCACGGGAGCTCGGTGGCACTGGCCGACGCCCCGTCGACTCCGCTGCGGGACTTCCAACCGGCGACTTGGCACCCGGGGCAGACGATCGGCCGCGTGGACATCGAGGGCGCCGGGGAACGGTCGCTGCTGATCTGCGGGGCGTATCAGCTGGGCCGCACGCGCCTGCACCCGCTCCTGGCGGAACTGCCGGAACTGCTGCTGCTCGGGGCATCCGAGACCCCAGGCCTGGCCGCGACGGTCACACTCCTCGGCGAGGAACTGGAGGACGCGCGACCAGGCCAGGACGGAGTGGTACCGGCACTGGTCGACGCGCTCCTACTGCTGATCCTGCGCGGCTGGATCGAGCGCTCGGCCCGCGACCACGCGGCGCTGGGCTGGCCGGGCGCCCTGACGGATCCCGCGATCGGCGGCGCGCTGACAGACCTGCACGACGATCCGGGGCACGCGTGGACCGTCGCAGAACTCGGCGACCGCGCCGGACTGAGCCGCTCGGCATTCGCGCAGCGGTTCACGACCCGGGTCGGCGAGCCACCACTGACGTACCTGACGTGGTGGCGGATGACGGTGGCCGGCCGCCTGCTGCGGGAGTCGGACGCGCCGCTGAGCGCGGTGGCGCAGCGGGTGGGGTACGCGTCGGAGTTCGCATTCGCGAAGGCCTTCAAGCGCGAGTTCGGAATCGCACCGGGGCGATACCGGCGGGAAGCCGCCGCAGGCGAGGCGGCTTGAGGCACGCCATGGCATGGCGACCGGCGAGCGTGGCCGGTGCCGTGGTGAGGGGGTCCGAAGGACCATGCGGGGTGTTGGTTCTGGGTCCCTCGCCGCGTCAGCGGGCGCAGCCAACCTGCCCGGTTTGGCGGTGTCAAGCCGGGCGAGAAACGACCACAGCAGCAGGGGTGCGGCTTGATTCCGCCAAACCGGGCTGGTTCCGTTTACGGCGATGACGCGGCGAGGGACCCAGAACCCGGCGACCAAAAGCAACACCGCCACCGCACAACGCGACGCAGGCAACAGCGGATGCAAAGCCGAACAGTCGCGGACCGCCGCCAAACTACCGGACGCGCGGGTCGCCCCCTCGTCGAGGAGGCCCGCCAGAGGCCTCAACGCACCCACCAAACGCGGCAGACAGCCGCCAGACCAAACGCGTGCGCAGTGACTCGGACTCATGCGAGGTCGTGGACGCGAAAACGGCGAGCCGCCAGCGCACTGCCGCAGCGACTCGGACCGGCGCGCGGTCGTGTCCGCGCACAACCGGGGGCCGCCAGCGCGACGCACTTTGCTCATCGGAACTGCGTCCCCTGCGAGGCCATCCAACCCTTGGCGAAGCCGTAAGAAATCGCCTGTAAAACCACAAACAGACCGCACCCGCACCCACACCCACCAAAAACAGCACCATCCAACACCAGCCACCGACAACCCACCACCCCCCAAAAAAACCAGCGCCGCCCCGGCTCAGGATTCGGGGCGGCGCCGTTCCGGCCACCGCCCCGGCTCAGGAAAGCGGGGCGGCGTCCGCGGAGTCGCCCCGGCTCAGGAAAGCGAGGCGGCACCGGGTGGCGTCGTCCCGGCTCAGGAATTCGGGACGGCACCGTCTGGGGCGGTCGGCGGGGTGGGCCGGCCGCGCGTCGGATGGCGGAAGGGCTCTTGTCGGCTAGGCTGCCAGGCCGCTAGGCCGCGTTATCACCGGCCTCGTCGGCGCCCGCGGGCATCGTGATCACGACCCCGAGCTCCTGGCGGATGGCGTTGGCGGCGGCGCCGAAGACCAGGCTGTGGGTGCCCAGCGTGGAGGCGCGCAGGACCAGCTGTTCGAAGCCTGACATGACGCGGAGCGCCAGCAGGTCGTTGATCTCCCGCATCAGCGGCGGGCCGAGGGGGTCGCCGGCCATCGGGCCGCCGAGGATGAACTCGGTGACGTCCAGGGTCCCGGCCAGGGTGGACAGCAGGCGGGCCACCTCGCGGGCGGCCCGGGTCACGCGCTCGCCGAGGGCTCGGGCCTCCTGGCCGTCGCCGCCGGCGAGGTAGCCGGCGACGGTCTGCTCGGAGGCGTCGCCGAGGATCACCGGCTGCACCGCGACCGTCTCCAGGCAGCCGATCAGGCCGCAGCGGCAGCGCAGCGAGGCGCCGATGTCGATGTGCCCGATCTCGCCGCTGCGGAAGTTGCCGCCGTGGTAGAGCCGGCCGTCCAGGACGATCCCGGCGCCGATGCCGGTCCCGATCCACAGCACCGCGACCGTCTTGTCGCGGTCCGAGCAGATCGCGACCTCCGACAGCGCCACGGCGTTGGCGTCGTTGACCACGTGCACCGGCAGGCCGTCGCAGAGCTCTGACAGCTCGTGCCCCATGGAGACCATGTGCCAGCCGTAGTTCACGGCCTCGCGGATCACGCCGTCGTCGCCGACGATCCCCGGCACGGCGACCCCGACCCCGGTGATCCGGCCCGGCGTCGGCGCCCCCATCCGGCGCACCATGTCCGACACCGCGGTCAGCGCGGGGGCGTCCAGCGGGCGCGAGACGGTCTCGGTCTGCTCCATGTGGCCGTTGAGGGTGAAGCGGCTGGCGGTGATCCGCTCGTTGGCCACCTGCACGCCGATGAACCGGTGGTGCGCGTCGTCCAGGTCGAGCAGCACGCGCGGCTTGCCCACCGGCTGCGCCTCGCGCCCGGCCTCCCGGACCAGCTTGCGCTCGATGAGGTCGCCGACGATCTCCGACACCGTGGCGGTCGGCAGCCCGGTCTCCCGGATCACGTCGGTACGCGAGAACCGGCCCTCACCCGCGGCGACGCACTGGAGCACCAGCACGTCGTTGCGCGCCCGAAGGGAACTCTTGGTCCCCTTCTGGGTGAACCGGAGCTGCGTCACGCTCGCCGCCATTCTTGCATCGTTCATCGATGTAACATCGCGGGAACTGTAGGGCGGACCTGCTGTAGCGGTCAAGGGGACATGTTGAGCGACCCGGCCCCACCTGCGCGGATACCGAGACGCTCGGCAGTGGTTCGGCAGCGGCTCAGCAGCGGCGCCCGACAACCGTCCGTCGGCATCCCAGAACTATCGGAGACCGAAGTAGCCCGGCCAGCCAAGCGAGCGCCGGGTGCGTCACCGGACCCTGCAGGCTCGCCTTCCGCACCGCCAGCGCGTCGGTCAGCGCGTCGGCGGTCACCGAGTGCTGGTACATCCAGCGGCCCAGCGACTCGCTGAACCAGTGCTGCGCCGTAGGAGAAGGCCAGGCGCGCGCCGACCACGGTGGTCCACAGCGCCGCGTATTCGGCGCCCCCCTGCGTGTGGACCCGCCTGCTGCCCGGCTCACGCCGAGTCGACTTCCGGAGTTCCGCCGGGTTTTCCCGACACCTCGAGAATCGCCGATCAGGCCAGGTCAGAGCTTCAACCCAGAGGTGGAAGAGGGGTGGAACCCGGGTGGAACGCCAGCTGCGGCCCGGTGCCGGCCAGCTCCACGGCACCAGCACCACCACCGGCACCCACCCCGGATCCGACCGGCACCCCAAACGACACACTGCGCGCCCACGCCATGACCACCTTGTCCAGCGTATCCACGAGCGCGGCGCTGGTGGCGTGACCGCGGATGACGAACCCGGCCCCGGCCTGCCGCGCCACCCCGCACACGGTGAGCCGCGGCACGAACTGGAAGGACGCGTCGGCCGCGTCGCGCGTGACAGTGGTCTGGAACAGCCGGGCGGCAGGCCCGTCCGGCAGGTCGAGCTCCTTGATCCGCTCGGAGACGACCTCGTGCTTGGCCGGGTCCAGCACCTCCTCGGCCAGCGCCTCGGCCGGGGTCACCGGCTCGTCGCGGTTGTCGAACACTGAGAACCCGACCCAGATGTGCTCGCACGAGCGGCGCGGCTCCGGGTAGAGGACGGCGGCGTAGGCGCACTCCAGGTCCTCGGCGGCGAACAGCGCGTCGCGCAGGTCGTCGCGGATCTCCGCGACCAGCTCGGCGCGCGGGGCGGCGCCGAGGTCGAGCAGCCGCAGCGCGGCGGCCACGCCGGCGTCGTAGTGGACGGGTGGGAAGTCCAGCTCCGTCAGATCGACCGCTCGTCCGGGATACGCGGTCTGCCAACTGGTGTACATGTAACGGACGTCTGCGGTGTTCCGCATGCCGATGCACTCTCCCCGCGCTTGCGCGCATGACTCGTGTTTACGACCAACACACTACCCAGGGGATGACATAGGCAGATCCACGCAAACAAACCTCAAATGGGTCCCGCCGGAATCCTCACGCCGACCGCATACCTTGATCACCGAGCGTGTAGCGCTGTCACCAGCAGTGTGTCCCGAGGGGCCGACGGGGTCAGCGATATTCGGCCAGTCTCGGACGTACGCCGGCGACCGCCAGGCCCACGGCCAGCACACAAGCCCCGAGCGGCAGCCACTGCCACAACGTCACCTCGTCCACCCCGGCGTTGATGTCGGCGGTGAACGCGGCGGCGTTGATGTCGATGACCTTCTGGACCGCCGCGGCGTAGGCGGTGAAGGCGCCGTCGGAATCGGAGGCGGCGGGGCTGGTGTCGAAGCGGACGGCCTCGGGCAGGTCGGTGGCGAGCTTCTGGCGGAAGACGCGGTCGTCGAGCTCATAGGTCTGATACGTGCGAAGCATCTGCTCGGCGGCCGCGCGCTCGCCGGGGAAGGTGATGTTCTTCATCTCGGTGCCGAAGTAGCCGCCGAAGTCGACCGGGTGCGAAGGGTTGCTGAAGTACGCGTCCAGGTCGGCTTTGACGGCCGCGTCGTAGGTGTCGAGAGTGACGTTCGGGCCGGGGTCCAGCAGGGCGCGGCTCTTGGCCAGGAACGAAGTCTGATACTGCGGGGCGCGGGAGGGATCGACGACCAGCCGGCTCTCGTCGGCGTTGACGTCGGTGCTCTCGGCCTTGGCGGCGGACAGCGCGGCGACCGAGTCGTAGGCGTCCTTCTTGGCGGCGCGCAGGTGCTCGGAGGCCGAACCCATGGAGACCGCGCCCCAGATCATCACGACGAGGGTGAGGACGGTGGCGCCGACGAGCGCCGGGTTCAGCGTGCGGCGGCTACGGCGGGTGAGCCAGAGCTCGAAACCGACGAGGGCGGCGAGCGCGAGGACGCCGGTGAGCACGATCCACCAGACGGCCTGCTGGGCCACGCCGCGGCGGTTCTGGTAGGAGGACTCCAGGGCGGCGCCGTTGCTGTCGGCGACGGCGTGCGCCGCCGGGAGGACGGAGGCGCGCATGAGGTCGGTGGCTCGGGCGTACTGGGCCGATTCGGCCTGCGGAAGTTGGCCGGCGGCGCGGTTCGCGGAGGTGGTGTCGACGTACATCACCTGCGCGGCGAGGGCTTCGTAGTCGCCGAGGGCGTTGAATGCGGTGGCCACCTGCTCGGCGCCGGTGCCGCTCGCGCCGGCGTGCAGGGCGGCGAGTTGCAGGTCGTGGTCGGCTTCGGCGCGGTCGGCCTCGAAGAGCTTGGTGAACGCGGCGCGGTCGACGCCGGGGCCGAGGTTCTTGTCGCCGACCATGAGGATGTTGGCGAGGTTGGCGTCCATGTCGTTGAGCGCGTAGATGAGGTCGTTGCCGGCGGAGACCTGGGGTTCCTCGGTGGTGCCGATGGCGGTGAAGCCGGAGCGGACGTTCGAGGCGCCGACGGCTGCGATGACAGCGAAGAGCACTGATGCGGCGATCGCCAGTGCGGTGAAGGCTTTCAGGAGCCACGGTGTGGGGCGGCGGGTGGGGCGGCGCCGCTTCCGGGACGCTTCCGGGGCGGCCGGCCGGGACTCGACTGCGGTCATGTCCCACAGCAAACGGCCTTCACGGTGGCGAAGACCTTTGCGCTCACGCGATACGCGCGCAGCTAGGCGTAACGCAAACGCAGCGCGCATGAGTAGTCCATAGAAGAACCGGCTGACCTGGCCAAATCACCCCGTTCCGGACGAGAGCGTCAATGCTCGGGCAATGAAATTGGCCTGAATTGGTCTAGTCCCTTGACGTGACCAATGGTCTAGTCCACGCTCCACCGTGCGGGGTCGCTCAGGAAAAGCAGCAATGAGGAGACCTGATGGACAAGGAGCTCGGCACAGCACGAGGCTCAGGAAGCAGGGGTCGGCCGCCGGCGGGTTCGCGGCGGCTCGCGGGTGTGGTGGGGGTGGTCGCGGCCGGGGCTCTGGCCGCGGCGGGAGTGGCGGTGGCCGCCGGTGGGGCCAGTGCCGCGGATGCGAACCTGGTGGTGAATCCGGGCTTTGAGACCGGGACGCTCGCCGGGTGGTCGTGCAGTGCGAACAGCGGGTCGGTCGTGAGCAGTCCGGTGCACTCCGGGTCGCACGCGTTGAGTGCGACGCCGGCTGGGTCGGACGACGCGCAGTGCACGCAGACCGTGAGCGTGCAACCGAACTCGTCGTACACGCTGTCGGCATGGGTGCAGGGGAGTTACGTGTACCTCGGCGCCACCGGGACCGGCGGGTCCGATCCCAGCACGTGGAGCAGCAACGGGGCGTGGAACCAGCTCAGCACGTCCTTCACCACCGGGGCGTCGACCAAGAGTGTCACGATCTACCTGCACGGCTGGTACGCGCAGGGCACGTACTACGGCGACGACGTCAGCCTGCTGGGGCCGGCGGGGTCGGGGTCGGGCTCGTCGAGCAGCCCGCCGACCACGCCGTCGACGACGCCGTCCACCTCCCCGTCGACGACGCCCTCCACGTCGCCCAGTTCCACTCCCCCGCCGCCGCCGGACACCGGGTTCAACCACCCGGCGTACTTCATGCCGCTGGACAACAGCCCGCAGGCGATCTCCGACGTCATCGGCGCCGGTGAGAAGGAGCTGAACCTGGCGTTCGTCCTGGACTCCGGCGGCTGCACCCCGGCGTGGGGCGGCAACGCCTCGACGCCGGTGTCCTCGGACACGACGGTCGCGGCGGACATCAGCGCGCTGCGGGCGGCCGGCGGCGACGCCGCGGTGTCCTTCGGCGGGTACAACGGGACCGAGCTGGGGTCGTCGTGCGGCAGCGCGTCCGCGCTGGCGGCGGCGTACCAGCAGGTGATCAGCAAGTACAACCTCAAGCACGTCGACTTCGACTACGAGAACACCGCGCTGGACAGCAACACGGCGGTGCGGTTCGGCGCCATCAAGATCCTGGAGCAGAACAACCCGAACCTGGTGGTGTCGCTGACCATCCCGATGACCACGATCGGGTTCCCGGGCTCCGGGGTCGACGAGATCAAGCAGGCGGTGGGGGCCGGGGCGCGGCTGGACGTCGTCAACATCATGGACTTCGACACCGGCCTGACCTCCGGCACCGAGGTCGGCCAGACCGAGGCGATCGCGAACGACGCCGTCGCGCAGCTGCAGTCGATCTACGGCTGGAGCAGCGCGCAGGCCTGGTCGCACCTGGGCTTGCAGATCATGAACGGGCACACCGACCAGCCCTCGGAGCTGTTCGGGCTCAGCGACTTCTCGACGCTGCTGGGCTTCGCGCAGGCGAACCACCCGGCGTGGTTCTCGTACTGGTCGGCCAACCGGGACCGAGTCTGCGACCCGAGCGTGCCGCACAACTGGGCCGACGGGGCGTGCTCCAGCGTGGCGCAGAACCCGTGGGACTTCACCAAGATCCTGGTGCGGTACACAGGGTGAGCTGACGCGGCGTCGCTGACGCCGCCCGCCTGACACCTCCCACCTGACACCTCCTGCCACAGCCACTGACAGGAGGTGTCAGTGATGTCGCCCTACGGTCGGGCCATGAGCTATCCGACACCGACCGCCTGGCACGCCGGCACCGACGTCATCGACGGCCGCCCGGTCAAGCGCTACCACATCGCCCGCGACGCGGCCCCGATCCGCCCGGACTGGGAGGCGAACGCGCTGGAGCTGATCCCCGGCATGCTCGCGCCGCGCGACGAGACGCCGCCGGCGGCGTTCACGGTGCTGTTCCGCAGCGGCGCCGGGCTGCATCTGAACGTCTACAGCTGGTACTGGGACAACGTGATCTACGGGAAGTTCGCCACGGGCGGCGTGCCGTTTTTGGGCAGTCCGGACGAGGATCCGGGGCACTTGGCGCCGGTCGAGCCGCCGGTGCTGGGGTGCGTGTACGAGCTGGGGGTGCTGGTGCATGAGCGGTCGGCGTGGATCCGGCATGTGTTGATGAATGAGACGCCTGATATGGATGCTTATCTGGCTGATGTACTGCCGACGGGGCCGGTGGGGCTGCCGGATGTGCCTTCGGGGTTGGCGCACGTAGCCTGAGGCGGTGACCGCTGAGTGGGTTCTGCCGATCGCCGTTGACGAGACGACGCGTCCGGTGCTGCGTCCGCTGCCGCCGGGGGCGGTGGAGGTGCTGCGAGCGGTCGGTGCCCCGCCGCGGCTCGTCGCGCATCTACGGGCCGTGCATGACGTCGCGGCGCAGCTGGTCGCGTGGGCAGCGGAACGGGGGCTGCCGGTGGATGCGGAGGCCGTCCTGTTCGGGGCGGCGACGCACGACATCGGGAAGGCGCTGCATCCGGCCGAGCTGTCCGGTCCCGGAGCCGAGCACGAGGCCGCAGGCCGTGATCTGTTGCTGCGGCACGGGATCTCGCCGGAGCTGGCGAAGTTCGCGGCGGGCCACGCGAGGTGGGATGCCGACACCACGCTGGACGAGCTGTTGGTGAGCCTCGCCGACAAGGTGTGGAAGGGCAAGCGGGTCGCGGAGCTCGAAGATCTGGTCGCGGCGCGGCTGGTGGCGGCGAGCGGACGCGAGGCGTGGGAGGAGTTCCTGGAACTGGACGCGGTGCTGTCGGTCGTGGGCGAGGGGGCTGACGAGCGGTTGGCATACCAGGCCGGGTTTCCGGTGGCCCCGGTGGTTCGGGCGCCTCAGAAATAGGTGCGGGCGTGCGACGCCTACGACCGCCAGATGGGGCGCGGCAGCGGCCAGCTCTTCGGCGGCGCTGCGACCGGACCTCAGCCTGGCAGGATGATCGGCATGACACTAGAGGCCGGAAAGGCGGTCGCGGCGGACGGGACGGCGATCGCCTTCCAGAGCGCCGGGAACGGCACTGCGCTGGTACTGCTGGCTGGGCAGTCCAACACGCACCGGTGGTGGGACTCGGCGCGCGTCGACTTCGAGGACGCCGGCTACGGCACGATCACGCTGGATTGGCGTGGGACCGGAGCCAGTGACAAGCCCGACGAGGCTTACAGCACGAGGGAATTCGCCGCGGACGTCGTGGCGGTGCTCGACGCGGCGGGCGTCGCGCGGGCGCACGTGTACGGCACCTCGATGGGCGGCCGGGTCGCGCAGTGGCTGGCCGTGGACTATCCGGAGCGGATCGACGCGCTGGTGTTGGGGTGCACGTCGCCGGGTGGGCCGCACGCGATCGAGCGGGATCGTTCGGTGCGGCAGGCGTTGGCGCAGGCTGATCGGGCTGCGGCCGACAGGTATCTGCTGGAGCTGATGTACACGCCGGCTTGGCTGGCGGCACATCAGGGTCCTTATTATGTGGTTGGCGATCCGGAGATGCCGGCGTATGCGAAGGGGCGGCATCTGGCTGCCAGTGGCAAGCACGACGCGTGGGATGTGCTGCCGATGATCGCCGCGCCGACGCTGGTCGTGCACGGCACGGATGACGTCTTCAATCCGACCGCGAACGCCCCGCTGATCACCGAACGAATCCCGGAAGCGCGGATGGTGCTGATCGAGGGCGCGAGGCACGCGTACTTCGACGAGTTCCGAGACGTAGCCGGGCCGGTCGTGCTGGGTTTCCTCGCAGAACACTGAGCAATCAGGAACCGACTGATCAGGCCTTGGTCACCAACCGCGCCAACACCGCCTGAATATCCCCCGCCGACACCGGCCGCGAGTAGTAGAACCCCTGCCCGTAGTCGACACCCAGCGCGGTCAGCCGCTCGGCCTGGTCCGCGGTCTCGATGCCCTCGGCCGTGACGGTCATGCCGGCGGCGTGCGCGAGCACCACCAGGCTGGTGATGACCGACTCGGCGAAGCCGCCGGCGTCCGGGCTGCCTAGGTCGGCGACGAAGGAGGCGTCGATCTTCAGGGAGGTGGCCGGCAGGTGGCGGAGGCGCGCCAGGTTGGAGTAGCCGGTGCCGAAGTCGTCGACGGCGATGCCGATGCCCATGTCCGCGAGGGTGCGCAGGGTGCCGGGGCCGGGGAGTCCGTCGTCGGTGTCCATCAGGGCGGTCTCGGTGATCTCCAGGCACAGCCGCCGCGGCGGCAGGCCGGAGGCCTCCAGGGCGGTGGCGACCTCGCGGACCAGGCCGTAGTCGTGGACCTGGCGGACCGCGACGTTGACCGCGACCGCCGGGCCGTCGGGCCAGGACGACGCGTCGTGGACGGCCCGGTCCAGGACCCAGCGGCCCAGTTCGACGATGGCGCCGGTCTCCTCGGCGACCGGGATGAACTCCTCGGGCTTGAGCAGGCCGCGCTCCGGGTGGCGCCAGCGGACCAGGGCCTCGACGCTCGGCGGGCGGCCGCCGGACAGGCTCACGATCGGCTGGTAGTCCAGGAACATCTCGCCGGACTCCAGGGCCGCCGGGAGCGCCTGGGCCAGCGCGTAGCGGTGCACCTCGCGGGCGTTGCGGTCCTCGTCGAACAGGGCGAAGTCGGCCTTGCCGGCGGACTTGGCCCAGTAGAGCGTGATGTCGGCGGCGCGCAGCAGCTCGGTGGCCGAGGCCGCGGCGGCGGGGCGTTCGACCAGGCCGGCGCTGGCGGTGACGGTGACGCTGTGGCCGTCGAGCATGACCGGTTGGCGGACGGCGTCCAGGACCTTCTCGATCACCGGGAACACCGACTGCGCGCCCTGGGTCCGGCGGAAGAGGATCACGAACTCGTCGCCGCCCATGCGGGCCACGACGTGCCGGCGCGGGTCGGTGGCGGCCGAGAGCCGGTGCGCTATGACCGTCAGCAGCTCGTCGCCGGCCTGGTGGCCGAGGGTGTCGTTGACGCCCTTGAAACCGTCCAGGTCCAGGAAGCACAGGCCCAGGCGGTCCTCGGGGCCGGCGCAGCGCAGCAGCTCCTCGACCGCGTCCAGCAGCCGGACCCGGTTCGGCAGGCCGGTCAGGGCGTCGTGGGTGGCCTGGTGGCGCAGCTGGTCGGTGGCGCGGCGGCGCTCGGTGACGTCCTCGTGCAGCGCGATGACCAGCGCCACCTCGCCGCCGTCGTCGCGCACGGCGGTGGTGCGCACGTGCGTCCACACCACGCCGCCGTCGACCCGCCGGATCCGGGTGTCGGCCTCGGCCTCGGTCTGCTCGCCGGCCAGCAGGGCGTTGTAGCCGCGCCAGTACTCGCCGGGCTCGGTCGGGTCTATCAGGTTCCGTATGGTGCGGCCGCGGGCGGCGTAGGCGTCGACGCCGAGCATCTCGGCCAGCGCCGGGTTCACCTCCAGCACCTGGCCGTGCTTGTCGGTGATGACGATGCCCAGGGCGGCGTTGCGGAAGACGGTGCGGAAGCGGGCCTCGCCGGCGCGGTAGGCGGTCAGGACGGCCTCGTGGATCGAGGCCTGCTCGGCCCGGGTCCGCTCGCGTAATCCCTCGGCGAAGGCGGAGGCCAGGCCGGCGCGCAGCGCGGAGCTGGTCTCGGGACGCAGGTAGGGCGGCAGGTGGCGGTCCAGCACCTCGACGGTGACGGCGACGCAGGCGCCCTGGAAGCAGTGCGCGTCGATGAGCGCGCCGGCTGCCTGGACGCCGATCTTGCGGGCCAGCTCGGGATCGTCGGGGAGGGCCACGACCTGCTCGGCGAGCGGGGTGACGACGCGGAGCGCCTGGTCGAAGCCGAGCGGGGTGGCCGCGGCGGCGGAGAGGGCGACGGCCCAGGCGCGGGCGAAGGCGTCGATGGGGCTGACGTCGGGATCGGCGGTCGCGGCGTCAGAAGTAGTGCCGTTCGTCGTGTTGTCGGAACCGGACCGCTTGTCGGAATCGGACCGCGACGCACCAGGCTCGAAGACGGCACGAGGTGCCGCGGAAGCCCCCAGCCCGGACCCGGGATCGGAACCCCCGACCCCGAACTCCGTGTACCGTGCCACCACCGGCCGCCTCTCCGCCTGATCAGCCGGTCGTGGAGCCGGGCTTGACCCCGACGGCGGCGTAGGAAGCGTAGCGGTCATGATCCTGCTCGGCACGCGTTTGCTCTTCAGCGTCCGGGCGCCAGAGCTGCACCTGCACCACACCGGGCTCCAGGATCGCGAACCCGTCGAGGAGCGCCTCGATCTCGTCGTGCGTGCGCCAGTACATCGGCTCCGGGGAGTTGGTGTTCCACATCTGGAGCATCTTGACGATGTCGCCGGACTGGCCGTCGTTGGAGGCGTGCTGGACGATCACGTGGCTGCCCGGCGCCATGGCCGCCCGCAACGTTTTGACCAGGGCCGCGGGATCGTCGGTGTCGGAGACGAAGTGCAGCACCGAGCACAGCAGCACCGCGACCGGCCGGTCGAAGTCGATCAGCGCGCGGACCTCGGGGTGGTCCAGGATGGCCTGCGGGGAGCGAGCGTCGGCCTGGATGAACACCGCGTCGGGGTCCTCGGCGAGCATGACCTCGCCGTGCGCGACCGCGACCGGGTCGTGGTCGACGTAGACGACGCGCGCCCGGGGCACCGTCTCGCGGGCGGTCTCGTGCACCGGGCCCATCGTCGGGACGCCGGCGCCGATGTCGACGTACTGGTCGATCCCGGCGGCCGCGGCGGTGCGGACGGCGCGCTGCAGGAACATCCGCACCTGGCGGGCCAGGTCGGGCATGTCCGGTTTGAAGGCGATGGCCTGCTCGGCGACCCGGCGGTCCACCTCGAAGTTGTGCGACCCGCCCAGGAAGTAGTCCCAGACCCGGGCCGAGCTGGGCTGGTCCAGGTTGATGGCGGCCGGGGCCCATTCCGGTCTGCTGTCGGTCATGTCTGGAACCTTCCGGGGGTGGGGTTCCCGCAGGTGGGGGGCGGGTGTTCTGGCGTGGTGCCCGGT
>NZ_JAACYW010000171.1 GCF_015356825.1 Catenulispora rubra
CCATCCCCGTCTCCGGCCTCAGCCCCGGCCTCCTGACGCGCCGGCGAGAGGGCTGACTTCCCATGACCCGCACCGATGACAGCGAAGTCCCCGACTACCGGTCCCTGCTGAGCCTGGACGGCAAGAACTTCGTCGTCCTCGGCGCCGGGCAGGGCATCGGCCGCCAGGCCGCCCACGCGCTGGCCGCGGTCGGCGCCCGGGTGTTCTGCGTCGATCTGGACGCCGGCCTGGCCGACGACATCGCCAAGGAGGTCGGCGGCATCCCCTGGGCCGGCGACGCCATCGCCCAGGACTCCGCCGAGCAGCTGTATCAGGACGCGGAGACGGCCCTGGGGCGCATCGACGGCATCGTGGACATCATCGGCATGGCGAAGTACGCCGGGCTGCTGGAGACCGACCACGACAGCTGGGCATGGCACCACGGCATCGTGCTCCAGCACGCGGTGAACGCGATCCGTTTCGGCGCGCCGCGCATGATCGCCTCCGGCGGCGGCGTCCTCACCGTCGTCGCCTCTGTTTCCGGTATGCAGTCCGCGCCTTCACACGGCGCCTACGGCGCGTACAAGGCAGCGCTGATGTCGCTGGTGCGAACGGCCGCCGTCGAGCTGGGGCCCAAGGGGTTGCGGGTGAACGCCGTGGCCCCGGGCCTGGTCATGACGCCGAGGGTGGCCGGATACCTCTCCGAGGCGGACAAGGATCGGGGTGCGCGCAACGCTCCGCTGCGCCGATCTGCGTTTCCGGCGGACATCGCGGAAGTCATCTTGTTCTTGTGCACAGGCTTGTCGTCGTATATCACTGGGCAAACGATCGTCGTTGACGGCGGAGTCTCGGCCAAGTTCGGGTACTCCTTGCCCGGAGAGGACTGATACTCATCGATGACGGCTCACAACGGCGTGAATGACGACGCGCATACCGAACTGTCCAACGCCGACCGGAGCCAGCGCGGGGGCACTTCCCGGCACGCGTCCGTGGAGCCGTACCTGACCGGCTGCGCCTGGCCCCCGGGCCAGGGCGCGGTCTACCCGCGCGCCGATCCCAGGGACTTCTCGCGGCTGCCGATCGACACCTGGGGCACCGCCACGGTGCCGGTCGGCGTGCGGCTGGAGTTCGCGGGCGCGGCGCGCGCCGTGCAGATCGCCTACCGCACCAAGACCGCCGACCTGGGGTACCGGGGCGACGGCGCGGGCACGTTCTTCGCCGCGTACCAGGGCGAGAAGTTCATCGCCTACGCCGACGCCATGCTCGGCGACGGGATGGCAGTGCTGGATTTGGCCGAGGCCGACGAGTCGCTGCCGGTCACCGTGTACCTGCCGGAGGGGATGAAGCCGGAGGTGGTGTCGCTGCGGGCCACGCAGGGCGAGCTGCTGCCGGCGCCGAAGCAGCCGCGCTGGATCTGCTACGGCGACTCCATCGCCGAGGGCTGGTCCGCCTCCGAGCCGGCGCTGTCGTGGCCGGCCATCGCCGGACGCGTCCACGGCCTGGACGTGGTCAACCTCGGATACGCCGGCGCCGCCCGCGGCGAGATCGTCTCGGCCGAGCAGATCGCGGCCCTGGACCCGCCGGCCGTCATCTCCGTCAACCACGGCACGAACTGCTGGACCCGGATCCCGCACAGCGCCACCATGATGATGGCGGGGATGGACGCCTTCCTGCGGGTGGTGCGCGACGGGCATCCGGGGGTCCCGATCGTGGTCTGCTCGCCGGTGGTGCGGCCGGACGCGGAACAGACGCGGAACAAGCTGGGCGCGACGCTGGAGGACCTGCGCGAGGCCATCGAGGACGTGGTGGTCGGCCGGCGCGAGCGCGGCGACCGCGACCTGCACCTGGTGCGCGGCGGCGGCGTCCTGAAGGCCGAGCACCTCGCCGACGGCATCCACCCCGGCGACGAAGGGCACCGGATCATGGCGCGCGCGTTCGGGGATCCCATCGCCGAGCGGGCGACGGGATCGTAGACGAGAGAGTCAGCGAGAGAGTCAGCGAGAGAGTTAAGAGGGACAGGCCCATGGCACGTCCGGCCCCGGCGGTGGACCGCACGGTGGCGGTGCTGAACCTGCTCGCCGCACACCCCGACACGGCGTTCTCGCTGTCGGAGCTGTGCCGCCGGCTGGACATCAACAAGGCCACCGCGCACGCGATGCTCACGGCGCTCGCCGACTCCGGCTTCCTGCTGCGCAACCCGCGGGACAAGTCGTACACGCTGGGGCCGGCGCTCATCGCCCTCGGCTCGGCCGCAGCCGCCCGCCGCCTGGAACTGGTGGAGTTCGCCCGCGCCCCGATGCAGGCCCTGGCCTCCGCCACCGGCCTGCAGTGCGTGGTGTCCTCGGCGATGGGGGAGGAGATCGTCTTCCTGGCGGTGGCCGGCGAGGTGGTGCCCTTCGGCCCGCACGTCCGCGTCGGGCAGCGCATCCCCCTCGCGCCGCCGATCGGCACGGTGTTCATGGCCTGGTCGCTGCCGGACGACGTGGACACCTGGCTGAACCGCAGCACGTCCGGCAAACCGCTGGCGGAGCCGGAACTGGAACGCTTCCGCAACGGAGTGCGCGCGGTCCGGCGCCGCGGCTACTCGGTGGGCCTGGAGCCGGACGTCCTGGGCGTGCGCCTGGGACAGTCGCTGGACGACCACGAGGCGGTGCCGCCCCTGCTCGCGGAACTGTCCCACACCTCGTACCTGATGGACGACTTCGGCGGCAGCACGCACCGCATCGGGCACCTGGCAGCGCCGGTATTCGGCCCGGACGAGCGGGTGGCGATGGTGCTGACGCTCTACGGCTTCCAGAAGCAGCTGAGCGGCACCGACATCGACGCGCTGGCGTCGCGTTTGACGGTGACCACGCGGGAGATCACCTTTGCTGTGCGGGGGCGGCACCCGGATCTCCGGGTGAGCGGGTTGCTGGACTGATTGAGTGCCCTGATGTGGCTGCTCTGATGTGACTGTCCCTCGCGCCCCGACGCTGGTGAGCCGCGCCTACTCCTCCTCCAGCAACGGCGGCGCGATCTCGTCGAAAACGTCCCCCGGCCCCGGGTTCTCAGCACTCGTCGATCCCCCGAAGTGCTTCATCACGCCCCACACCGCGTTCAGCGCCGTGGTCACCGCGCCCTCGGCCCAGCCTGCGGTCCAGGAGATGTCGTCGCCGGCCAGGAACAGCCCGCGCTGGTGCTCCGGGAAGGCGTCCTGCATGAAGTGCGTGTAGAGCCTGCGCTGGTAGCGGTACTGGCCCGGCAGGTTCGCCTTGAACGCTCCCATGAAGTACGGCTCCGTCTCCCAGGAGACGGTCAGCGGCGTGCCGATGATGTGCGACCGGATGTCGACGTCCGGGTAGATCTCCGCCAGCGAGGCCAGCACGACCTCCAGTCGCTCCTCGCGGGACAGGGGCACGAACTTCATCGAGTCGTCGACCCAGGTGTACGACAGGCACATCACGCCGGGCTTGTCCGGGCCTTCGTCCAGCAGGTAGACGCCGCGGGGCATGCGGTCGGTCAGCGTCATCGACATCGCGTCGCGGTTCGGGTTGATGGGGGAGGGGTCGCGCCAGAACGGCCGGTCGACCACCACGAAGAGCTTCGAGGCGCCCATGTAGTGCGTGCGCTCGACGGCGGTCCAGACGTCGGTGGGCAGCAGGGCTTCGTGCACCTTGATCTTCGAGAGCATCATCCAGCTCTGGGCGGTGAACACAGCGGCCTGATACGTGCGGATCTCGTTCGCGGCGTCGGCGATGGTGATGCCGCGCCTGGTGCGGTACATCCGGGTCACGGCGGGGCGCGGGTGGCCGTCGTCGTGCAGCGACCGCACGGAGGTGCCGGCCGGCCAGTGCGCGAGGGTGTCAGGGGCCTGCGACCACAGGGCCAGCGGCAGCTGCTGGCAGCCGCCGACCACGCGCCGGTGGTGGTCGTCCGCTCCGGTGTAGACGACGCGCAGGATCTCCAGCATGGAGTTCGGGAAGTCCGTGTCCCAGCCGCCGGTGCCGAAGCCGACCTGGCCGAACACCTCCCGGTGCCGGAAGGACTTGAAGGCCGGGTTCGCGGCGAGGAAGCCGTAGAACGAGGTGTCGTCGAGCCGGTGCACCAGACGGCTCCAGATCTCGCGCACCGTCGCGGTGTCCCGCTCGCGGATCGCCTGCTGCATCGCGGAGAACTCGGCGCCGTGCGCCGGGTCGTCCAGCGCGTCGGCCCAGGCGTCGGCGACCTCGTGGTAGATCGCCGGCAGGTCCTCCAGGGTGGTCGCGTAGTGGGTGTCGCCCTTGAGGTCGATGACCGTGGACGGCGTCGCGGCGTCCAGCGGGTTCGGGAACGGCTCGGTCCGCAGCCCGGCGCGCTCGAAGTAGTCGAACAGCGTCGTCGACGACGGCGGGAACCGCATCGCGCCCATCTCGGCCATCGCGCCCGGCACGCCGGGGAACGGCGTCGAGCGCATCCGGCCGCCGAGTTCGTCGGCCTCGTACACGACCGGCTTCAGGCCCAGCTTCAGCAGCTCGTGCGCGGCCACCAGGCCGGACAGGCCGCCGCCGATCACCGCGACCTCGGAGCCGTGCGCGGCCTCGGGGACCGAGCCCAGACCCGCCGGGTGCGCCGCGTAGTCGTCGTAGGCGAAGGGGAAGTCGGGGCCGAACATGGTGATCGGCTTGTGCGAGTCGCACTGCACGTGGTCGGTGACCTCGTGGACGGTGGCCGGGACAGCGGACGTCACTTCTGAGCTCCGTACAGGTCGGTTCGACGGTCTTGCAGATAGGTGTTCAGATCGCGGGAGGCGGCCAGGTCCGCCAGGTCGACGTCGGCCAGCAGCAGCTCCTCGCCTTCGCCGCCGACCGCCAGCTCCCGGCCGTCCGGCGCCACCACGCGCGTCTCGCCGGCGTAGACGAAGTCGCGCTCGACGCCGACCCGGTTCACGTACGCCACGAACATCTGCGACTCGATCGCCCGCGCCGGCACGATCTGCCGCGGCACGTACTCGTACGGCCGCATCAGCGCGGTCGGCACCAGCAGCAGCTGCGTCCCGGCGTCGGCGTGCGCCCGCACCGGCTCCGGGAACTCCACGTCGTAGCAGATCAGGAAGCCGACGCGGACGCCGTCCAGATCGGCCTGCACGACCAGATCGGAGCCCGGCGCGAACGCCTCGCGGTCCACGTTGCCGAACAGGTGCGTCTTGCGGTAGTTGGCCTTGGGCCGGCCGTCGCCGCCGATCAGCTGCACGGCGTTGTAGACGGCCCCGACGTCGTCGCGCTCGGGGTAGCCGTACAGGATCGCGATCCCGTGGCGGGCCGCGATCGCGGACACCTCCTGCTGCGACGGCCCGGAGCTCTCCTCGGCCAGCCCGGCGATCACCTCGGCGCCGAGGTTGTAGCCGGTGAGGTACATCTCGGGGGTGATGAGCAGGTGCGCGCCGCTCTCCGCCGACTGGCGCGCGGCGTCGGCGAGCGCCGTCAGGTTGGCACGGCGGTCGGCGACCGGGTCCGGGGCGCCGTCGGGGTGGTCGGTCACCGGGGCTTGAAGGCAGGCCAGCCGCAGGGTGGTCATGTCGTCAAGCGTAGGTGCGCGGCGGCGGTTCGCATCTCGCCGCGGTGGCGCGGGTGGCGGGGTCGGCTCGACATCGGGTCCGGCGGCATTCTGTTATGAGTCATTCGCCCCTTTTATTAGTGTGGGCGCCTCCACTGACAGCCGCGGCCGGTCCCGGACCCGGAAGCCGAAAGCCGTGGTCAGTCCCGCATCCGGAAACCGAAAGCCGCAGCCAGTCCCCGACCCGGAAACCGAAAGCCGCAGCCAGTCCCCGACCCGGAAGCCGAAAGCCGAAGGCCGTGGTCAGTCCCGGACTCGGAAGCCGAAGGCCGTGGGTCAGTCCCGCACCCAGAAGTCGAACAGATCTGCGCCCGGCCTGAACCCGGCGGCGCGCGCCACCTCCACGGCCTCCTTGAAGCCGTTGCCGACCGCCTCCGGCTTGTGCGCGTCCGACGCGAACGACACGCCCTTCCCGCCCTCCTGGCGCCACCATGCGACCACGCGCGGGTCCAGCGGGATCCGGGTGTTGAACTCCATCACCTTGTCGGCGCGCGCCAGGGCCCGCAGCACCAGGCGGATCTCGTCCTCGAACCGGGCGAGATCGAAGGGCTCGTCGTCGGGCCAGTAGCGGACCGGGTAGTCGATGTGGGTGAGCACTTCGAAGCCGTCGTACTCCTCGATCAGCCGCACCGCTTCGGCGAGGTAGCGCTGGTACTCCGTCGCCGCGTCGCCGCGCTTGATGCTCGCCGAGATGTCGGCGTAGGGCTCGTCGCGCTTCGACGCGGTGTGCAGGGAGGCGAGGATCCGCTGGAACCCGCCGCGCTTCAGCAGATCCGCGGTCTGATCCGGGAACCAGTGCGCCTCGCTGAGCTCCACGCCGGACAGGATGCGCAGCTGTGGGAAGCGGTCGCGGCAGCGCTCCAGCGTCTCCAGGTAGCCGGTCAGGTCGATGGCCGGGGGAGTCAGGATGTTGCGGCCGTCTACGACCTCGACGTAGCGCTGCCACTCCGGCGGGAACCAGTCCTCCGCGGTCAGTTCCGAGATGCTGAAGTCCGCGTGCTCGGTGAAGGCGATCGACGGTAGCCCGAGCTCGACGGCGCGCTCGCAGGTCCGCTTCATGGAGCCGGCGAGCGCGTCCCACGAGTACTCGCTGTGGACGTGGTTGTCGGGTGGCAGCACCGGAAGTCCCCCTTTTCAGGGACGGCGCCTCACCGTCCCTGCATCGCCAGCAACGTCACAAGATCGTAGGCCACGTGTGCGGCGGCGACCGAGGTGATCTCAGCGTGGTCGTACGGCGGGGCCACCTCGACCACGTCGGCGCCGATCAGGTTCAGGCCGTCCAGGCCGCGCAGGATCTCCAGCAGTTCGCGGCTGGTCATGCCGCCGGCCTCGGGGGTGCCGGTGCCGGGGGCGTGCGCGGGGTCCAAGACGTCGATGTCGATGGAGACGTACAGCGGCCGGGCGCCGATCCGCTCGCGCAGCGCCTGCACCACGGCGTCCACGCCCTGGCGCATCACGTCCGCGGAGGTCACGATGCCGAAGCCCATGCGCTTGTCGTCGCTGAGGTCCTGCTTGCTGTACAGCGGACCGCGGGTGCCGACGTGCGCCACCGCCGAGGAGTCGAGGATGCCCTCCTCGAAGGCGCGGCGGAACGGCGTGCCGTGCGTGTACGGCGCGCCGAAGTACGTGTCCCAGGTGTCCAGGTGCGCGTCGAAGTGCAGCAGCGCCACCGGGCCGTGCTTGCGCGCCATGGTGCGCAGCAGCGGCAGCGCGATGGTGTGGTCGCCGCCGATCGTCACCAGCTTGGAGCCGGCGCCGACCAACTCCCCGGAGTGCGCCTCGATCTGCTCCAGCGCCTCGTCCAGCACGAAGGGGTTGATGGCGATGTCGCCGGCGTCGGCGACCTGCACCGCCTCGAACGGCGAGAAGTCCAGGCCCGGGTGGTACGGCCGCAGCATCCGGGAGGCCTCGCGCACCGCCGCCGGCGCGAAGCGGGCGCCGGGGCGGTAGGAGACGCCGGAGTCGAAGGGGGCGCCCAGGACCGCGACGTCCGCCTTCTCGCCCGCCGGGAGCTGGTCCAGGCGCGGCAGCCGCGCGAACGTCGCGAAGCCCGCGTAGCGCGGGGTCTTCGAGGAGTCGACCGGGCCTATCGGGGCCGGACGTCCGGTGCTGCCGCCTTCGGTGTTCGCCTCAGTGCTCGCCATTGAGCTGTCTCTCCTAGCTAAGTTGTGCTGTGGTGCTGTGAAGCCGTGGTGCGGTAGTGCTGTGAAGCCGTGGTTCAGCCGTGGGCCTCGGCGCGCCGCCGGCTGACCTCGTACAGCGCGATCCCCGCCGCCACACCGGCGTTCAGCGACTCGGACGAGGACGCGATCGGGATCGAGACCGTGACGTCGCAGAGCTCGGACACCAGCCGCGACATGCCCTTGCCCTCGGACCCGACGACCAGGCACAGCGGCTCGGTGGCGATCTCCAGCTCGTGCAGCGGCACCGCGCCGTCGGCGGCCAGCCCGGCGATCATCACGCCCTGCTTCTTGTACGCCTCCAGCGCGCGCGTCAGGTTCCCGGCGCGCGCCACGGGCAGCCGGGCCCCGGCTCCGGCCGCGGCCTTGAACGCGCCGGCCGTCATGCCTGCCGCGCGCCGCTCCGGCACGATCACGCCGTGCCCGCCGAAGGCCGCCACGGAGCGCATCACGGCGCCGAGGTTGCGCGGGTCCGTGACGCCGTCCAGCGCCGCGAACAGCGGGGTGTCGCCGGCGGCGAACACCGCCTCCAGCAGGTCGTCCGGGTGCGCGTACTCGTACGGCGGCATCACCAGCATCACGCCCTGGTGCAGCGTCCCGTTGGTCATCCGGTCCAGCTCGTGGCGCGGGGCCTCCAGCAGCGGCACGCCCTGCTCCATGGCGAGCTTCATGCTCTCGCGGACCCGGTCGTCGCTGTCGATGTACTGCGCGACGTACAGGGCCTTGGCCGGCACCCGCGCGCGCAGCGCCTCGACCACCGAGTTGCGGCCGGCGACCTGCTCGGCCTCGCCCTTGCCGGGGGTGCGCCGGACCGGGCGGGCCGTGCTGCGCGTGCCGGCCGCCGAGCGGCCGGTGTTCGGGGCGGCGGCGCGCTTGGCCGCCGACTTCGACCGGCGGGCCGCCGGATGCCCGGTGCGCTCCTCGGCCTTCGGCGTCGGGCCGCGGCCCTCCAGACCCTGGCGGCGCTGGCCGCCGGAGCCCTTCTGCGCGCCCTTCCGGGAGCTCGACGCGCCCGGCTTGTTCGCCCGGCCGCCGGTGCCGCCGCCTTTGCTCGCCATGATGTCCTTACTTTCTTCAAGTACCTGCACGTCAGGCCGCGCCCCCGCTCCACGCTACCGTCAGCGCGGCGGGGGCACGGTGGGAGTCGGCCGCCTAGGCGACTGACCTGCTGTTGCTGTCCCTTATTGGTTGACAGTCCAGCGCGGACCGCTGGGGGTGTCCTCGACGTTCACGCCGGCCCGGGCCAGCTGGTCGCGGATGGCGTCGGAGGCGGCGTAGTCCTTGCGCTCGCGCGCCGCCTGTCGCTGCTCCAGGGCCACCTTGACCAGGGTGTCGACGACCGGCCGCAGGTCGGTGCCGGACCCGGCGGCGCCGGCCGCGCCGCTCCACGGCTCGGCCAGCGGGTTCAGACCGAGGATGTCCAGCATCTTCAGCACCGAGGCCAGGTGCGAGGCCACGCCTTCCTTGTCGCCGCCGGCCAGGGCGGTGTTGCCCTCGCGGACGGTGTTGTACAGCACGGCCACCGCGCCGGGGACGCCGAAGTCGTCGTCCATCGACTCCGCGAAGGCCGCGGGCACGTCCGCCGCGGACTCGGTCGGGCCGACCGTCTCCAGGGCCCGGGTGACGAAGCCCTCGATGCGCGAGTACGCCGCGTCGGCCTCGCGCAGCGAGTCCTCGGTGTACTCGATCATCGAGCGGTAGTGCGGGGTGCCGAGGTAGTAGCGCAGGACCACCGGCCGGTACTGCTTGGCCAGTTCGGTGACCAGCACCGAGTTGCCCAGCGACTTGGACATCTTCTCGTTCTTGAGGGTGACCCAGCCGTTGTGCATCCAGTAGTTGGTGAACTTGTCGCCGAAGGCGTGCGACTGGGCCTGCTCGTTCTCGTGGTGCGGGAAGATCAGGTCGACGCCGCCGCCGTGGATGTCGAAGTTGGTCCCCAGGTAGCGGTGCGCCATCGCGGAGCACTCCAGGTGCCAGCCCGGGCGCCCCGGACCCCACGGCGTGTCCCAGAAGGGCTCGCCGGGCTTGGAGGCCTTCCACAGCGTGAAGTCGTGCGGGTCCTCCTTGTGCGTGGTCGGCGCCACGTCGTCGACCGGCTGCTCCTCCAGGTCGTCGACACTGAAGTGGGCCAGCGCGCCGTACTCCGGGAAGGAGCGCACGCGGAAGTAGACGTCCCCGCCGGCCGCGTAGGCGTGGCCGTTGTCGATGAGCGCCTGCATCATCGCGATCATCTCGGGGATGTGGCCGGTCGCCCGCGGCTCGACGGACGGGTCCTCGCAGCCCAGCACGCGGTACGCCTGCTGGAAGGCGTACTCGTTGGCCTGGGCCACGCGCCAGGTCTCCACGCCCTGCTCGGCGGCCTTGCGGATGATCTTGTCGTCGATGTCGGTGACGTTGCGCACGAAGGTGACGGCGTAGCCGCGGTGCTCCAGCCAGCGACGGGCGATGTCGAACGAGACTCCCGACCTGATGTGACCGATGTGCGGCGGGGCCTGGACGGTCGCGCCACAGAGGTAGATCGAGACCTTGCCTGGTGTGACGGGTACGAACTCGCGCGTCGCTCGCGCGGCGGTGTCATACAGGCGGAGAGTCATTCTCCAAGGATACCGGCGCGTGGATGGCGAAAACGTCTTCTTGCGTTTGGGCCCCAACAGAGCGTGTGCATATGGCCGCTGCGCAGCGCGGTTTGCACTCGATGCGGTAGGGAGGTTCCATGGGGCGGTGAGTGGGTGGGAGTCGGTAGTGAGGCGTTCTGAGCGGGCCCCAGTGAAGTTGCTCCTGATACTGGGGGCGCTTTCCATGTTCGGGCCTTTGTCGCTCGACATGTATCTGCCGGCACTGCCGGATCTGGCGCACTCCTTCCGCACGGCCGAGTCAAACGTCCAGCTGACGTTGACGGCGTGCATGATCGGGCTGGCGGTCGGGCAACTGGTGGCCGGGCCGATGTCCGACGCGTGGGGGCGGAAGAAGCCGCTCGCGATCGGGCTGATCGCTTACGCGGCCACGTCGTTGTTCTGCGCATTCGCCCCCGACGTGTATTCGCTCACCGCGGCGCGCCTGCTCCAGGGCTTCGCCGGCGCCGCCGGTCTCGTGATCTCGCGGGCGATGGTGCGCGATCTGTACGAGGGCGACGCCCTCACGAAGTTCTTCTCGACGCTGGTGCTGGTGAACGGCCTCGGCCCGATCCTGGCCCCGGTCCTCGGCGGGCAGTTGACACGCTTCATGAGCTGGCGCGGGGTGTTCGTGGTGCTGACGCTGATCGGCGTCGCGCTGTTGGCCGCCGCGATGCTCGGACTCAAGGAAACGCTTCCGAAAGATTCGCGGGGCGCTTCCGGCGGCGGCCTCCCGGCGACCCTGCGCACGTTCCGGGTACTGATGCGCGACCGGCCGTTCATGGGCTACATCCTGACCGGCGGCTTCGCTTTGGCGGCGATGTTCGCGTACATCTCGGGCTCGCCGTTCGTGCTGGAGAACATCCACGGCCTGTCGAAGCAGGAGTTCAGCTTCACCTTCGGCGCCAACGCCCTGGGCATCATGATCGGTGGACGGGTCAGCGGCCGACTGGTGGGGCGCGTCCCCTCCTCGCGGCTGCTCGGCGCGGGACTGGTGATGTCGTTCGCCGGCAGCACGATCCTGCTGGCGGCGACCGCGGCTTTCGGCGGGAACCTCGCGGGGACGCTGGTCGGGCTGTTCCTGATGGTGTCGTCGGTCGGCGTGATCACCCCGCAGGTGACGGCGCTCGCGCTGTCCGGCTACCCGCCCGCGGTGGCAGGGGCGGCCTCGGCGATGATCGGGACCGGGCAGTTCTTGTTCGGCGCGATCTTCGCGCCGCTGACGGGGCTGGGGAGTAAGAGCAGCGGGATGCCGATGGCGTTGGTGATTTTCGGGTTGAGCGCTGCCGCGGTTTTGATGCGTGCGCTGCTGGTGCGGACGCCTGTCGTGGAGGCGGTCGCGGAACCCGCGGCGGCCTGAGGTCATTCCGCGGTGCGCGCCGCCCCACCTCGCCGTACCGGGCTCAGCTCCGGAGCCTTCCGGTGCAGCGTCAGCCGCCCGACCAGGTGGCTGATCAGCCCGACGGTCAGTGTCGAGCCGCCCTCCACGTGGCCGATGGAGCTGCCGGTGATCATGAATACGTGGGCGGCGATGGTCATCACCAGTGCCACTCGGGTCTTCGTGTCCTGCCACAGGTACTCGACCAGGTAGCGCCAGAGGTCGCGGCCGGCTTTGCGGGCCGGCCCTATCAGGCAGATGCCCAGGACGGCCAGGACCGCCAGCGGGATCAGGAACCTGATGTCGAAGCCGGGGATCGCCACGCCGCCGAACGCCACCAGCCAGCCGGCCGCCGCGCTGAACTCCATCGAGCGCAGGACCAGATTGCCGACGTGGGCCAGGCTGTCGTCGTCCGGGCCGGGCCGCGATGCCAGGACCGCCTCCAGATCGGCGACCAGGGCTATCGGTTCCGGGACCTCCTCGGCCGCCGTGACCGCGTCCTCGAACTGCTTCGCCTCGGTGGCGGATTCGGGGTCGAGGCGCGTCGCCAGCTCCGTGGCCCGGCGTGCCTCGGCCGCGGCCTGGGACAGGTCGCCGCTGGCTTCCAACGCCGCTGCCAGGCTCGCGCGGCTCTGCCAGACCTGCGGCCCCAGACGCACCGACTCTTCAGCCGCCGCGACCGCCTCGTCGAGGCGTTCCAACAGCCGCAGCGCCGACGCCCGCAGCCGGTGCCCCCACTCGTCCTCCGGCGCGAACGTGATGACCCAGTCCGCCGCGCGCAACGCCTTCTCGCCGTCGCCGGTCTCCAAGTACACGGCAGCCAGGGCACGCCAGACCCGCACGTCCTGGCTGCCCGCCACGATCAGTTCATTGAGGACGTCCAGAGCCTGCTGACGTCTTCCAAGCTCGGCCAGTGCCTCGGCCCGGGCGATGTGCCGGGCGACCTGGTCGGGGGTGAGGCCCGGGGTGAGACCCGGGCTGAATCCCGCAATAGGTCCCGATGTTGTCACGGGCGACAAAGACGCGGGTTCCACCGGCGCCGGAAGGGGAACGTACTTCACGACCATGGTCTGCTCGAAATCGGCGTCCCCGGCCGGGTCGTCCTCGTCTGGCGTGCCGAGGACCTCTCCGGCCGCGCTGACGGCTGCCTGGACTTCGGCCTTGATGGCGGCGTCCATTGTCGCCGCCGGGTGCCAGACCTCTTGTTCGTTCGACTCGCCGGACATCCCCCCACCCCTCCACCGGGTTCGCCGCCCGGCATCAGACGCCTGGTATACCTCACCGGCGCGCCGGGATGCCAGAGGCGGACCGGTGAGCGGGGGCGGACATGGGATGATCGGGACCTGTAGAGGGAAGGACGCCCGACGTGACAGTGGCACTGCCTGAACGAGCCGAGCGCACGCCCCGCCCGGGCGCCTCGCGGCACGACGTCGTCGTGGTCGGCGGCGGCCACAACGCGCTCGTCGCCGCGGCCTACCTGGCGCGCGCCGGGCTGCACGTCACGCTGCTGGAACGGCTCGACTCGGTCGGCGGCGCGGCGGTGAGCGCGGCGCCCTTCGCCGGGGTCGACGCCCGCCTGTCGCGCTACTCCTATCTGGTATCGCTGCTGCCCTACACGATCGTGCGCAACCTGGAGCTGGTCATCGAGCTGCGCAGCCGCCCGGTGTCCTCCTACACCCCGCTGCGGCGCGCCGGCGGCGACACCGGGCTGCTGGTCGAGCGGCGGCCCGGGGCGGCGACCGAGGAGAGCTTCCGGAAGCTGACCGGCGGTCCCGCCGAGTACCGGGCCTGGACCCGCTTCTACGAGCAGCTCAGCAAGCTCGCGCGGGCGCTGGCTCCGACGCTGCTGAACCCGCTGCTGGGCCGCGGGCAGATGGAGGCGCTGGCCCGCGAGGAGGGCGCCGGCGAGGCCTGGGAATGGGTGTTCGAGCAGCCGATCGGCGCCGCCGTGGAGCGCTTCTTCGGCGACGACGCCGTGCGCGGCGTGGTCCTCACCGACGCGCTCATCGGCACCGACTCCTGGGCCGGCGACGCCAGCCTGAAGCAGAACCGGTGCTTCCTCTACCACGTCATGGGCAACGGCTCCGGCGAGTGGCGGGTCCCGATCGGCGGCATGGGCAGCGTCACCGAGGCGCTGCACCGCTCGGCCGTCGACGCCGGGGCCAAAATCCTCACCGGGGTTGAGGTCACGCACATCGAGCCGGACGCCGGCGGCGGCCGGGCCGAGGTCGCCTACCGCGACCGGAACGGCGCCGAGCACGTGGCCAGGTGCGGATACGTGCTGGCCGGGGTGGCGCCGGCGGTCCTGACCCGGCTGCTGGGCCGCGGCAGCGCCGACGCCCCGCAGCCGCAGGGCACCCAGCTGAAGATCAACATGCTGCTGGACCACCTGCCGGCCCTGAAGTCCGGGGTGGACCCGCACGTGGCCTTCGCCGGCACCTTCCACATCGACGAGGGCGCCGCGCACCTGCACCGGGCGTATCAGGACTCGCACGCCGGGCGGCTGCCGGACCCGCTGCCCTCCGAGGTCTACTGCCACACCCTCACCGACCGCTCGATCCTGGGCAAGGACCTGCTCAAGCGGCCCGACGTGCAGACGCTGACGCTGTTCTCGCTGCACACGCTGCCGGGGAGCGCGACGAAGGACGAGATGGTGCGCGCGGCCGTGGCCGGCCTGGACGCCTACCTGGAGGAGCCGCTGGCCGGCTGCCTGGCGCTGGACGCGCACGGCGAGCCGTGCCTGGAGGCGAAGACGACGGAGGACCTGCAGGAGGAGCTGGCGATGCCCGGCGGCCACATCTTCCACCGGGACCTGTCCTGGCCCTACGCCGAGCGCGCGGACCAGGTGGGCAAGTGGGGTGTGGAGACCGGGATCGACAACGTCCTCATCTGCGGCGCTGGCGCGCGCCGCGGAGGCGGTGTGTCCGGAATCCCCGGCCACAACGCTGCACGTGCAGTTCTCGACCGCGTCGCCGACGCGGGTCGTAGGCGCAGCAGCGGGATATGAGGTTCACGTTTCCATTCCTAGCACACGGGGTTTCGGCGTTGTGCCGGGTCTGCGAATTCCCTACCTAACGCCCCTCGATTCCAGCTCCTGCGGAGCTTCGAACCGAGGGTATGTGGGGGCCCACGCTGCGCGACGCGATGATCTGTTGATCATGCTTTTGTCAGCCGGCAGTGACCGGTGGACGGCAGTGCGCGAGCGATCAGTGCCGATTCGGGCTCTGCGGGTCTTGAAGGTCACATCAAAGGTCGCACCGAGATCACGCCACCGGGAACACGATGGCGGTCGCGATCCCCGCGAGCCCTTCGCCCTTGCCGGTGAATCCGAGCCCGTCCGTGGTCGCGGCGGCGAGTCGCACCGGCGCGCCGGCGGCTTCGCTGAGTACTTGTTCGGCTTCGGCCCGTCGCTTGCCGACCCGCGGCCGGATCCCGACCAGCTGGACCGAGACGTTCCCGATCTCGAACCCGGCCTCCCGGACCCGCCGCGCCGCCTCGCCCAGCAGCTTCAGTCCCGAGGCGCCGGCCCACTCCGGGTCGCTGGTCCCGAACTGCGCCCCGAGATCGCCGAGCCCGGCGGCTGAGAACAGCGCGTTACAGGCCGCGTGCGCGACCACGTCGGCGTCCGAGTGCCCGGCCAGCCCGACCTCGCCGGGCCAGTGCAGCCCGCCGATCCACAGCTCGCGGCCCTCTTCGAAGGCGTGCACGTCGACCCCGATGCCGACCAGGGGAAGAACGCTCATCGCCGCCTCCGCAGCACGGCCTCGGCCAGCACGAGGTCGAACGGTGTCGTGATCTTGAAGGCCTCGGCGTGTCCGGGCACCGTGTGCACCGGCAGCCCGAGCGCCTCGACCAGCCCGGCGTCGTCGGTGGCCGGCAGCGACGGGTTGGATGCGGCGTGCGCCTTGGCGAGTATGTCCCGCGTGAAGCCCTGCGGCGTCTGGACGGCGCGCAGCGTCGAGCGGTCCACGGTCGCGCTCACCTGGTCGCCGTCGACGGCCTTGATGGTGTCGGCCACCGGCAGCACCGGGATCACCGCCCCGGCCCCGGCCCGTACCGCGGCCACCACCGCCTCGACGACGTCGACCGGGGTCAGGGCCCGCGCCGCGTCGTGGACCAGCACCACGTCGCAGTCCGCGGGCAGCGCCGCCAGCGCCAGCGCCACCGACTCCTGCCGGGTCCGGCCGCCGGCCACCACCCGGGTGTCGCCGGGCAGGTCCGCCAGCAGCCGCTGGACCTCGGCCAGGCCCTGCGGGTTCGGCGGCGCGGCCACCACGACCACGTCCACCGAGCGCGCGGCGACCAGCGTGCGGACCGCGTGCACCAGCAGCGGCAGTCCGCCGAGCTCGCGCAGCGCCTTCGGCGCGCCCGGGCCCAGGCGCTCGCCCTTGCCGGCGGCCGGGACGATGACGGCCACCCGGCCGGGCGCCTCGGCGGCGGTCGTGACCGCGGCCGAGGGGACGGCGGAGGGGGCGGGATCGGGTCCGGCCTCGGCGGGATCAGTACTCATGCTCACGGCCCGGGACATTAGCGCACAACAAGCCGCCGGCCCCGGCGGCTGCTGCCGCGGGGCCGGATGGCGTGCTCATGCTGAAAAGAAACGATGGTGCGCGGCAACGGCTGTGCCCATCACAAGTCGTCAGTACAAGCGTCGATACGCCGAGCGGGTCAGGAAGCGAGAACCTCGTCGAGGATGGCGTCGGCCTTGTCCTCGTTCGTGGCCTCCGCCAGCGCCAGCTCGCTGACCAGGATCTGCCGTGCCTTGGCGAGCATCCGCTTCTCGCCGGCGGACAGCCCGCGGTCGCGGTCGCGGCGCCACAGGTCGCGCACCACCTCGGCCACTTTGATGACGTCGCCGGACTGGATCTTCTCGATGTTCGCCTTGTAACGGCGCGACCAGTTGGTCGGTTCCTCGGTGTGCGGCGCACGCAGCACGTCGAAGACCTTCTCCAGGCCGCCCTGGTCGACGACGTCGCGCACGCCGACGTATTCGGCCTTCTCAGAGGGCACGCGTACGGTCAGATCACCCTGCGCCACCTTCAGCACGAGGTATTCCTTCGGCTCGCCCTTGATCACGCGGATCTCGATATCCTCGATGAGCGCGGCCCCGTGATGGGGATAGACCACGGTCTCGCCAACTTTGAACGTCATGTGATATGTGCCCCTTCCGTGGCTCTCCAGGATACCACGGCGCACGCCCGTTCTGAAGACCGTTTGCGCAGGTCAGCGTACCCGTGGGGGCTTGACAAACCCCCATACGCCGTGCTCGTGCAGCTCAATCGGCTTCATGTCGCATCTTTCGATCTCACCTGGGACGGCGGTCGATCTTGGTCGATCTCGATCGGTGTAGTTGCGGCGTGGGCGCGGCGTGCTCGGCGAAATAGAGGAATCCCAGCGTGATTACGAGCCCCTCGGCTATGGGCACAACGCTCTGCAAAGCGCACAATGACGCTACGGCTCCCGACGACGACGCGTGGGGTGGGTGCAGACACTGGTGAACAGTCCAGGCCGCGACAACGGCGATCATTCTTACGGCTCCTTCGGTGATCCGGGCCCAGAGGGCAGCGGGTTCCCGGTCGTGGTCGTCCCGGACGACATCTCCGCCCTCGACGACGAGGTGCGGGCCTACCGGCGGGAGGTCGCGCGGGCCAGGGCCCGGGCGAAGTGCCGATCCGCCCTGACCCGGCCCTTCCGGGCGCTGGCCGGACTCGGCCGGCGCGTCGGGCACGCCCTGCGCTTCCTCGTCTTCTGGTGAGGTTCAGCGCTGCCGCGCGCCTCTGAGGCGCGCGGCGACGTTCTGACACGGTCCTCGCCCCGGTTCCGGCGAGGACCTGTCAAGACGGCCTGTGGCATGCCCTCGGCGGGTGCCGGGGCGGCGGCGTAGCGAACATCACTCCGGCGGATCGGCCCCCGGGCCCGGACCTGATCTGAGGCCCTTTTACACTGGCTGCGAGCCGCCGTTTCATCGGGTGGTCGGGAAGTCGTACGAACGCGCGGCGGCCCGGCACCATCACAGCGATCGACACCGGCGGCGGCCCGAGCTTGTTGGACCGTCTAGGAGCCGTTCCACCGTGAAGAGCTATCGCATCGCCCTCGTCATCGCCGCAGCCGCCGGCATCGCCGCGGTCGCGACCGGCTGCGCCGCCGGTGACGGCGCCGCGACCCTGCAGATCCAGCCGAACTTCGCCGCCGGCGGCAGCGGGGACGTCCAGGCCCTGAACATGGTCGTGGTCGTGGACCCGGCCACCGGCGCCGCACAGGTGACCGGCACCGTGGTGAACAACGGCGACCAGCCGACCACGCTGTCCGGGGTCACCGTCGACGGCAAGTCGGTGTCGGTCGCCGGCGGCGGCCTGGCCGTCGGCGCGCACGCGGCGCTGAACCTGGCCGCGCCCTCCGGCCCGAAGATGGTGCTCGCCAACTCCGGCTCGACCCCCGGCCGCAACTCGCCGGTGGCGCTGAGCTTCTCCGGCGGCGCGACCATCTCCGTGGCGGCTTCGACCGAGGCGAACACCGGGATCTACCAGCAGTTCCAGCCCTCGTCGAGCTGATCGGCGACGTAGTCCGTCCGGCCGCTCACCATCCGCGCCATGGAGTGAGCGGCCTTCGGCGTCTCCCGAGCGAGTCAGTCCTCAGCCGAACAGCACCGCGATCAGCGCACCGAGCAACAGGAACGGCCCGTAGGCCAGCGCCGACTTCCGGTCCATCCGGCCGGTGCGCAGCATGACCAGGGCGAACACGGCTGCGGCGAACGTCCCGGCGAACATGCCGAGCACCAGGTCGCTCCAGCCCAGGTAGCCCAGGTACAGCCCGAGCACCGCGGCCAGTTTGGCGTCGCCGAGCCCCATGCCCTCGCCGTCCGGCCGCGCCCAGGCCAGCGCCAGGAAGAGCCCGCCCGCCAGCGCCGCCCCTATCAGCCCTCTGAGCAGCGGCGTCATGTCCCGGTTCAGGTAGCCCGCGGTCCCCAGGCCCACCACGCCGAGCACCGCCAACGGCGCGGTCAGCTGGTCCGGTAGCCGGCGCACCGCCAGGTCCACGAAGGCCAGCAGCACGCAGGCCAGGGCGAAGACCAGGAACGTCAGCACCGCCGGATCGTTGCCCAGCCGGTGCCCGACCGCGAAGCCGCCGACCGCCGCGGCGAGGGCCACCAGCCACACGCGCGGGCCGAGCCGGTCACCGCACTGACCGCACCGGCCTGTCCACAACGGGAACCGGAAAGCCCCGGCCGGCAGCCGCCGACTGCAGTGCCCGCAGCGCTCTCGCGCGGGCGTTCCGGCGTCCACCGACATCTGATATGCGCTGCGGGCCAATGCGGGCCCGCACAGGGCCCCGACCAGGGCGGTCGCCACGCCGACGTCCATGGGAGCCTCCTGTTCGGCGCGCCGTGAGCGAGCCGTGTTCGAACCGGTCCGGAAGGGGGTCCCGGCCGGGGATCCGCGCTTGTCAGGGCGGACCTTATCCCCTGTTGCGGCTGGCCGTAGACTTCCGAGTCATGCGTATGACGTTGACGGTGGTGGATCCTGTCCAGGGCTCCTGGATGGACGCACTGCTGGACGCGGACGGGGAATCATCGATCCCGCAGGTCGCGGACCAGTTGGGTCGAATGTTGGGGGCGCAGGGGCCGAACCCGGGGTCACCACCCCTCCTGTTCGTGGACGGCAATCTTGTGGACCAGCGCCACACATTGGCCTCCTCACCTTTGCGTGAGGGTTCGGTTGTCTCTCTGCACAACCCTTCGGGGTGTCTGCCCGCGGAGCCGTATGGAACCGTCGAAGTCCGGGTCGCCGGGGGACCCGACGCTGGCGGGGTGCACCGAATAAATCCGGGTTACGCCGACATCGGACGGTCCCGGCGTAACCGAGTCAAGATCGATGATCCGGGCATACCCGACTTCGCGCTGCGAGTCAGCCTGGACGTGCACGGCGTGATCCGCCTGGCCCCGTACGAGGGCGTGGCCGCGGTCCTGGAGAAGCAGCCACTGGTCGGGGAGGCCGAGTGGAAGCCCGGGATGCAGGTCGTGATCGGCACGACGATCCTCGAGGTCGGCTACTACACGCCGCCGGACGCCGCGCTGACGCCTTCTGAGGACGGCGCGTTCCTCGACTACAACCGGCCGCCGCGCATCCTGCCGCCGGAGCGGCAGACCCGCTTCAAGCTCCCGCAGCCGGTGGTCGAGGAGAGCAAGCGCCCGTTCCCGGTCGTCATGCTGATCGCACCGCTGCTGATGTCGGTGGTCATGGCCGTCGTCATGGGGCAGCCGCGGTACCTGATCATGGCCGCGATGTCGCCGATGATGATGCTCGGCAACTTCTGGCAGGACAAGAAGTCCGGCAAGTCCACGTTCGTGCAGAAGGTCGCCGAGTACGAGGCGAAGAAGGCCCGCATCGAGCAGGACGCCCGTGACGCCCTGGCCCTGGAGCGCAACGCGCGGCGCCAGGAGAGCCCGGACCCGGCGACCCTGCTGGACATCGGCATCGGCCCGCGCCAGCGGCTGTGGGAGCGCCGCCGCCGCGACGCCGACCACCTGCTGCTCCGCGTCGGCACCCTGGACCAGGACTCCGAGGTCGTGCTGGAGGACCCGGAGCAGGACGAGCACCGGCGCAACGTCGCCTGGACCGTCCCGGAGGCGCCGGTGACCATCCCGCTGAAGGAGCGCGGCGTGATCGGCGTGGCTGGTCCGGCCGGGACCCCGCGGGCGCTGGCGCGCTGGCTGGTCGCGCAGACCGCGGCCCTGTCCAGCCCGGACGACGTGCAGTTCGTGCTGCTCACCGACTCCCACGCCCGGCAGGACTGGGAGTGGATGCGCTGGCTGCCGCACCTGCGGCCGACCGCCGGCCAGAACGCCACGGCGCTGATCGGCACCGACGCGGAGTCGGTCGCGCAGCGCATCGCGGAGGTCTCGCAGCAGCTGAGCTTCCGCATGAAGGAGCAGATGACCAAGGCCAGCAGCCCCACCGAGCAGGTGATGTTCAAGGACCCGGACATCGTGGTGATCCTGGACGGCTCGCGCCGGCTGCGCTCGATGCCCGGCGTGATCCAGATCCTGCAGCAGGGGCCGACGGTCGGCATCCGCGCGATCTGCCTGGACGGCGAGGACCGCTTCCTGCCCGGCGAGTGCCAGGCGATCGTGGTCGTCGAGCCGGAGGGCCTGCGGGTGCAGCAGGTCGGCAAGGACATGCAGCGCGGGGTGCGGCCGGACGCGGTGTCGCCGGTGTGGTGCCAGCGTCTGGTGCGCGGCCTGGCCGCGGTGCGCGACGTCTCCGGAAACGAGGAGGCCTCCGGGATCCCGAACTCGGCGCGTCTGCTGGACGTGCTGGGCCTGGAGCCGCCGACCAGCCAGGCCATCGCCGCGCGCTGGACGATGGGCGGCGAGACCACGATGGCGATGCTGGGCGAGTCGTTCGACGGCGCGTTCGGGATCGACATCCGTCGGGACGGTCCGCACGGTCTGATCGCCGGTACCACGGGTGCCGGTAAGTCGGAGCTGCTGCAGACGATCGTGGCGTCGCTGGCGGTGGCGAACAAGCCGACCGCGATGACGTTCGTGCTCGTCGACTACAAGGGCGGTTCGGCGTTCAAGGACTGTGTGCAGCTGCCGCACACCGTGGGCATGGTCACCGACCTGGACAACCACCTGGTGGAGCGGGCGCTGGAGTCGCTGGGCGCCGAGTTGAAGCGGCGTGAGCACATCCTGGCGGAGGCCGGGGCGAAGGACATCGAGGACTACGGCGACATCCGGAGGAAGAATACGCATCTGGCGCCGATGCCGCGGCTGCTGATCGTGATCGACGAGTTCGCCTCGATGGTGCGTGAGCTGCCGGACTTCGTGACCGGTCTGGTGAACATCGCCCAGCGTGGTCGTTCGCTGGGTATCCACCTGCTGCTGGCGACGCAGCGGCCCTCGGGCGTGGTGTCGCCGGAGATCCGGGCCAACACCAACCTGCGCATCGCGCTGCGCGTGACGGACGGCAACGAGTCCTCGGACGTGATCGACGACCCGTCGGCCGGGTTCATCTCGAAGTCGACGCCCGGTCGTGCCTACGTCCGGCTCGGTGCGAACTCGCTGGTGCCGTTCCAGGCCGGCCGCGTCGGCGGCCGGCGTCCCGGGGCCAACGTGGTGTCGCAGGCCTCGGTGTGGAGCACCCGGCTGGACTGGCCCGCGCTGGCCTCCGTGCCGCCGAAGAAGCCCGAGGGGCCCAAGGTCGAGACGGACGCGGAGATCACGGACCTGAAGGTGCTGGTCGACGCGATCCGCGAGGCGACCGCGGCGATGCAGATCCCGCCGCAGCACTCGCCGTGGCTGCCGGCGTTGCAGGACACGGTGCTGCTTTCGGACGTGCCGCCGGTGCGCCGGCACGGCGGGCACGACCTGGCGCCGATCCCGTGGGGGATCGACGACCTGCCGTCGTTGCAGGCGCGGCGGGCCGCGGTGCTGGACTTCGCCTCGCTCGGCCACATGCTGATCGCCGGCGCGCCGCGGTCGGGGCGCTCGCAGGTGCTGCGGACGATGGCCGGGGCGATCGCGTTGACGCAGTCCACCGCCGACGTGCACATCTACGGCATCGACTGCGGCTCGGGGGCGTTGTTGCCGCTGACGGCGTTGCCGCACTGCGGCGCGGTGGTGCAGCGGCAGCAGTCCGAGCGGGCGACGCGGCTGATCACGCGGCTGAAGCAGGAGATCGCCAACCGGCAGGAGTCGCTGTCCGCGCAGGGCTTCGCCGGGATCATCGAGCAGCGGATGTCGGTTCCGGCCGACCAGAAGCTGCCGCACATCGTGGTGTTCCTGGACCGCTGGGACGGGTTCCTGGGCTCGCTGGGCGAGTTGGACGGCGGGGTGCTGGTCGAGGAGGTGCAGCGGATCATGCGGGAGGGCCAGGGCGTCGGCGTCCACATGGTCATCACCGGCGACCGGCAGGTCTTCAGCGGCCGCATCGCCTCGCTGACCGAGGACAAGCTCTCCTTCCGGCTGCCCGACAAGCAGGACTTCGGCCTGATCAACCTGCACCCGCGCAAGATCCCGGACGAGATCGTGGCCGGCCGCGCGTTCCGGTCCGACTCCGGGCTGGAGACGCAGGTAGCGCTGCTGACCGCGGACGGCTCTGGCCAGGCGCAGGCGGCGGCCATCGCGGCCATCGCGGAGCAGGCGCGGGGCCGGGACGCGCAGGTCCCGCGGGCGCGGCGGCCGTTCCGGGTGGACGTGCTGCCCACGCGCATCTCGCTGGCCGAGGCCTGGGAGCTGCGCGACGAGTCCTCGCAGGGCCGGCCGCTGTGGGCGCTGGCCGGCGTCGGCGGCGACGAGCTCATCGGCGCCGGACCCGACCTGGGCGACGGCGTCCCGGGGTTCATCATCGCCGGGCCGCAGAAGTCCGGCCGCTCCACGATGCTGATGGCGATGGCCCGCACCCTGGTGGTGCAGGGCTCGCAGGTGGTGCTGGTGGCTCCGCGCAACTCCCCGCTGCGCAAGATGGCCGGCGAGCGCGGCGTGCTGGCGGTCTTCGAGAACGCGGACCTGAGCGAGGAGGACCTGCGCTCGGCGCTGGACTCCGCGGGCGGGCACCCGGTCGCGGTGCTGATCGACGACGCGGAGATGCTGAAGGAGGCCCCGGCCGGCTCGGTGCTGCGGGACATCCTCAACCAGGGCGGCGATCGCGGCCAGGCCTTGGTGCTGGCCGGCAGCGCGGAGGACCTGAACAGCGGCTTCAGCGGCTGGCACGTCGACGCGCGGCGCGGACGGCGCGGGGCGCTGATGTCGCCGCAGTCGCCGATGGACGGGGACCTGATCGGCGTGCGGCTGAACCGGAGCCAGGTGGGGGGCCAGGTCCAGGCGGGCCGGGCGCTGCTGCACCTGGGGGACGGGGAGATGCGGACGGTGCAGGTGCCGATCGACTGAGGTCGGGCTTGTCCGGTGGGGGTGTCGCTTGACGGCGGTCGGGGCTTCGGCTCCGGCCGCCGTCGGCCTATGTGAGGTGGGTTGCTCCGAACGAGCGATGGGTGGTCGGCGGATCTGGAGGGGCCTTGCTCGGCTGATCGGCCCGGCTGCCGATCAGCCGGGCAAGATCGAGCAGATGATTCTTCAGCCGCTCAGGCGCAGGCCGGGTGTCCCCAGCGTCCGGAGTCGAGCTTGGTGATCTTCTCCCCGGCGTCGTAGCCCTTGCCGCAGGAGCAGGTGCCGGCGAACTTCGCCTGGATGGTGAAGGCCTTCTTCGGCTTGGCGTCGCCGGCGGTGGCGTTGCTGGTGCTGGCGCTGGTGCTGGCGCCGGTCCCGCTCCCGCCGCTTCCGTTCGCGCCGGTGCTCTTCGCGCCGCCCCGCGTGCCCCCGCCACCGGCCCTACCGCTCCCCGCGGGCCGGTCCGGCGTCCCCGGCACCTGCGAGGCGTCCGTCCCGGCCAGCGCCTGCTGGCTGATCGCGCTGGCGCTCGCGGCCCGGTCGGCGAGGTCGTTGTACGGGTCGCCGTTCACCTGGTGCGCCGCGACGTGCACGAACACCACGTCCCGGCTGCCCAGCAGCGTGTCGATCTCCCGGATCAGGTCGGCATTGGCCTGGGCGACCGGGACGGCCTGGGGGAAGTAGTCGGCGACCGGGACGGTCTGCTGGGCGGGGATCACAGGCTGCGCCACGGCAGCCACCTCCACGGGACGGCGAGCGGGCAGGTACACGAACGGC
>NZ_JAACYW010000172.1 GCF_015356825.1 Catenulispora rubra
CGCCCAGCTTGTCCAGCACCTGCTCCAAGTACTGGTCCACGATGTGCGGCGCGATGCCCAGGGCCTCCGAGATCTGGCCGTTCGTCGCGCCTTCGGCCGCCAGCCGCATGACGCGCCGTTCCTGCCGGGCCAGCTTCGTGCCCGAGAGCTCGCCCGGCAGGACCAGCAAGTCCAGTTCGGTCTCCGTCTCCTCCAGCCATGGGTCGGCGCCCATCGCGCCGAAGGCCGTGGCGGCCGCCGTCAGGAGTCGGCCGGCGGCGGCTGATTCGGCGTTCTCGCGCAGGAAGCGGCCGTAGGCCAGCTGGGTCCGCGCCTGCTCGAGGGCGTCGACCGAGTCCGCGTGCGCGGCCAGTGCCCGGTCGAACCAGGGCCCTGCTTTCGTCGGCGGCAGCGCTTGCGCCTGGCACCGGTAGACGACCGCCAGCGACGCCGGCAGCCCTCCGCCTTCGGCGCGCGGCAGCTCCTCGGCCACCTCGGCGCGGACCCGGTCGTCGGCTCCGAGCCGGATCAGCGCTTCGATGTAGTCGCCGAACGTCGGCATGAACAGGCTGTGCTCGACCATCCCGCCGGCGTGCAGACGCTCGCGGACGCCCGCCAGCACCGCCGCCGCCTCCTCGTAGCGGCCCTGCGCCAGGTCGGCGGAGCCCACGGCGGTGTTCGCGATGTCCCGGTAGAAGCTCGCGCCGGTCGCCTCGGTCAGCTGCTCGGTCGTGGTCGCGAGGTCCAGGGCCCGGGTGAAGCTGCCGCGCACCGCGGCCAGGCGCGCCGCCAGCGCCACGGCGAGCGGGGCGACCTGGCGCTGGCCGAGTTCGCCGCCGAGGCGCCGGGACTCCTCGGCCGCCTCGTGCGCGGCGGCGAGGTCGCCCTTGCGGATGGCCAGCAGGATCTGCGGGATCAGCAGCAGCGGCAGGTGCTCCTCGGCGCCGGCCTGGCGCAGCAGGCGCGCGGTGCGCGTCAGGTACTCCCCGGCCTGCCCGATCATGCCCAGCCAGACCAGCACCATCCCGGTGACGCCGACCGTCTCAAAGCTCTGACGCCAGGGATCGACCTCGCGGAACGCCGGGAAGTAGTCGGCCATGACCCGCGCCGCCTCGGGAGCACAGCCGTTGCTGACCAGCCCGAAAGCGCTGATCGTGCGAGCCGCGGCGGCGCCGGTGCCCACGCCCGAAGGAGTCAGCGCGACGCCCTTCGCGCTGAGCCGCAGCGTGTCGTGCAGCCGGGTCGCGGTGATCGCGGTGGCCGCCGCCGCGCCGAGGTACGACGCGGCCAGGTCGGCCTCGTGCGCGCCCAGCGCGTCGGCGTCGGCCTCGAACAGCTCCAGCACCTCCTCCGCACCGGCCCGCGCCAGGGTGATCTGGTGCAGAACCCGGTTCGCCGCGTTGGCCACCGCCGGCGAGCACGAGTACCGCAACGCCTCGCGCGCCAGGACCTGCGCGGTCTCCACGTCGCCGGACACCTGCACGCACTCCGCGGCGCCGATCGACATCGCGGCCTTGGTCTCGGGCTCCGCGCTGAGCTCCCGCGCCCGCAGGTACGCCCGGTGGGCCGCCGCCAGCGCGCCACGGGAGCGCGCCGCGTCGGCCGCCTCGGCCAGCAGCGCCGCCGCCGTGGCCGCCGCCTCGTCGCCGGGCACCGCCGCCGCGGCCGCGTGCCAGGCCCGCTGGTCGGCCAGGAACGTCCCGCCGACCCCGCCGCCGTTGTCGGCCAGCCAGTCGGCGAAGGCCCGGTGCGCCCGGCGCCGCTCGGCGGCCGGGTAGTGCTGGTAGGCGACGGAGCGGAACACCGGGTGCCGCATCTGCCAGCGGTCCCCGTCCTCCCACAGCAGGTGCTCCATCCGCGCCATGTCCAGGTCGAACTCCGACATCCCGAGCCGCGCCATCGCCCCGGCGGTCTCGGCCAGCCCGCCGGTGAAGCTGGTCGCCACCACCATCAGGGCCCTGGTACAGCGCTCCGGCAGCCGCCGCAGGCGGGTGGCGAAGGCGTGCTCCAGCCGCGGCCCGGACGGCACGACCTGGTCGTCGTCCGGGTCCAGCCGCCCGCTCAGCGCGGCGTCGGCCAACTCCAGCAGCGCCAGCGGGTTGCCCTGGGCCGCGCGGTGGATGTGCTCGGCCATCCGCGGCCCGACCCGGCGCGCGGCCTCCGCGCCGATCAAGGCCTCGGCCGCCTTGCGCTCCAGCGGCGAGAGCTCCACCGACGGCGCGTCCAGGCCGTCGAAGACGCTCGGCTCGCCGTTGCGCAGCGTGATGAGCACGGCGGTCGCGGCGTCCCCGAGCCGCCGCGCCGCGAACGCCAGCGCGTAGGCCGAGGCCTCGTCGGCCCAGTGCCCGTCGTCCAGGGCGATGAGCACCGGCTGGTGGGCGGCCACGTTCTGCAGCAGGACCGTCAACGCCCGCCCGACGGCGAACGCGCTGCTGCCCTCGCCGCTGCCCACGGCCGCGCCGGTCGCGGTCTGAAGCGCCTCGCGCAGCAGCTCCGGCAGCTCGGCGATCTCGGCGCCCAGCGGACGGCACAGATCGGCCAGCACGCTGTATCCGATCTCCGCGTCGGTCTCGAACCCGCAGGCCTGGAGCACGAGCATCCGCTCCGCGGCCCCCTCGACCGTCCGCGCGAGCAGCACGCTCTTGCCGATGCCCGGATCGCCCCGCAGCAGCAGGATCTCCCCGCTGCCGGAGCACGCCCGGTCCAGCGCCTCCTCGACCCGCGCGGACTCTTGATCGCGTCCTAAAAGCACTGCCCGCGCCCTCCCGGTCCTGCCCGTGCGTATCCGAACTCTTACACGACGCAGTGGGTCCATATGGGCCGAACGCCGTACCAGTCCTCAGGAAGTCCCCTTCGCTCGCCGAAACGCTCGCCGAATCTACGATCCGGCCGGCTTCTTCACCTACCCGCAGGCCATCGGCAGCTGACACAGGTCCCTGCTGAAGATCCGCTCACGAGCGGCCGTGTCCATCATCGGCAGCGATGGACACGGCCGCCCTTCAGCCTGCCTGAGCAGGCTTCGCCAAGGGCCCTACATCAGGGCCCTGAGCGCCGGCGCCCTCACGTGCTGGGGCGCGGCGTAGACCGGTCCGGTGTCTGCCCGGACCGGGCCGCCGCGCATCGCGAGGCCGCCGCCGACGGTGTACATGCCTTCGTCGAAGGCCTGGCCGTTGGTGGGGTTCTTGCCGACCGCGAGCAGGGCCACGCCCTTGCCGTTCACGACCGAGCAGGAGATGTAGTCGCCGACCATGTAGCCCTGGCTGGTGTTGGCGATCTGCGCCATGGTCATCGGGCCGGCCACGGTCTGCGCGGTGCTCCAGGTGCTGCCGCCGTCGGCGGAGGAGATGTAGCCCACTGACATCTGACAGGTCGCGGTGGTGCAGTTGGCGTTGGAGTAGGCGTAGTAGTACAGGCCGAGCTTCGCGGTGCTGCCGGAGGTCGCGTGGTCGACGCCCAGGCCCGGGATGAAGTGGTCGGTGCCGGAGGTGACCGCGTCGATCGGGATCCGGGTGACCGCCGACCAGCTGGTGCCGTTGGTGGAGGTCGACATCACGATGTCGTTGCCCGGGCAGCCGGAGCGGAACCGGCAGTCCTGCCAGGCCACGTAGACCTTGCCCGAGGAGTCGATCTCGGCCGAGGGCAGGCCGGAGCCGTCGCGCAGGCTGCCGTTGGCGGAGTGCACGCTGACCGAGGAGACGGTGTTGACGCCGCCCCAGCTGGAGCCGCCGTTGGTCGAGGTGAAGGCCTCGATGGCGGACCCGTTGGTGGAGAAGGGCACGATCACGGTCCCGTTCGGCTGCACCACGGGCTGCCCGCCGAGCCCGGACGGGCCGCCGGCCGGATTCTTCGCCGCGCCCCAGGTCTGGCCGCCGTCGGTGGAGGTGGCCATCAGCTCGGCGTTGCCGGCCGAGGTGTTGTCGGCCTCGATGTAGCAGTTCCCGTAGTAGGGGCTGGTGGACGTGTCGTCGCAGACGATCCACTGCTTGTCGTAGCCCTGGCCGTCGAAGCCGATCGCGTTGACCGGGTTGGTCCAGGTGGTGCCGCCGTTCGTGGACCGGTTCACCAGGATGCCCGCGGCGTTGCCGGAGGAGTCGATCGGCAGGCCGGCGACCATCCAGGTGTTGTGCTTCACGTCGTAGGCGACCGAGGCGTCAGAGACCTGCGAATAGCTGCCGCCCTGGTTGACCGTGATGCCGGGCAGGAAGCCGTTGGTCCAGGTGCTGCCGCCGTCGGTGGAGGTGGCCCAGCCCAGGTTCGACGAACCGCCGCCGAAGACCCGGCCGACCTGGTACGCCGCGACGACCGTGCTGCCGTACGCGAACGTGTCCGGCTCGACCTCGGTGGCGTGCTGGGCGTCGGTGTCGGTGTAAGGGTCGGTGGAGACCTTCTGCAGCGACGGACCCGTGCCGTTCACCGTCAAGGTGAACGTGGTCGTGTGGGTGGCCGAGGCGCCGGTCCCGGTGACGGTGATCGGATACGTGCCCGCCGGGGTGCTGGAGGTGGTGGCGACCGTCATCGTGGAGGATCCGCCGGCGGTGATCGGGTTGGTCGAGAACGTCGTCGAGGCACCCGACGGCAGGCCCGACGTGGACAGTGTCACGCTCTGCGCGCTGCCGGAGGTGACGGCGGTGGAGATGGTCGAGGTCGCCGACGCGCCGGGGTTCACGGCGGCCGAGGCCGGGCTGTCGCCGATCGAGAAGTCGTTGGTCGGGACGCCGCCGGAGAGCGTGACGTCGTCGTACAGCGTGTACGTCGGGTCGCCGGGGTAGTTGTCGTCCTTGCTGGTCAACGTCAGCGTGTAGTTGTGGTTGGCGGTCAGCGTCTTCGTGACCTGCTTCCACCCCGAGCTCGGGTTCACGCAGGTCTTCGGCAGCACCGTGGTCGTGGTGTTGGACGTGGTGTCCTTCAGCGTCGCGGTGGCCCAGTCGTACTGGACGGTGTCCGGGCAGGTCACGTCGTACCAGAACGACAGCGACGGACTGGTCGCCGGCGCGGTGAACGACTGCGCGATCGAGGAGGTGTTGCTCGGGCTGGTCGAGCCGACCATCGCGGCGTAGGTGCCGGAGTGCGGGTTCGTGGTGGTGACCGAGGTGACGCCGGTGGCGGTCCAGCCGGACAGGTTCCCGGCCTCGAAACCGCCGTTGGTGATCGAGGTGGCGGCCGAGGCGGGGGTGCCGGCGGCCGCGGTGCCGAGGAACATCAGCCCGACCGTCGAGACGACGGCGAGCAGTCTGCTGCGCAGCGGGCGCGGGGGACGATGGCGCACAGTGACTCCCTACTGGAGCCGGGCGGACTCCCGTCCGGCGGGGATGACATCCGGGGATGACATATGGGATGAACTGCGGGGATGAGCGTGGTCGGCGGCGTCGGACCCCCACTGACTGCCGTAGTTGAACACCCCTTTCGACATCGTCGGCGGCACGGGGCGGCGCGTCGGGCACAACAGAGATCCCCGCGAACGGCGCGGGCACGGCGGATGCTAGATACGCCGTCGCAGAGAGTCAAGGTTCTGCTACATCCGGCTTCGATCCGCGGCCGGAGCATGTCGCGGCCCGGACATCTCCGCGCAACACGGGCGCCGGACGCGATGAGCTGGTCACCACCGATGCCCGTTGACGACACCGCTTGTCGGGCCTACGTTTCCCGGTCAGGTGGTGAAGCGATTCCACACTTCCCGCCCACAACACACCAAGCGACACCAAGCGCACCCGTTTCGACCCGGCCCACACCTCGGCTCGCAACACCCCTTGCGCCGCCGATGTGCGTGCCCTGATTTCGGCTCCACTGCGCCACCCACATCGCCAGTGCACCATCCGAGATCGAGGAGACACCGAAGTGTCCCAACCCTCCAGGAACGCCGTGCGCCGCAAGACGGCGCGCATCGCGTTCGCCATCACCGCGTGCGCCGCGCTCGGCGTCGCCGGGACCGCGGCCGCCATGGCCTCGCCGTCCACGCAGGCCCACGGTTCGACCGTGGCCGACCCCTACTCGCCGCAGTACGGGCACCCGTACCGCCACGGCGCCGTCCCCACCGTCCAGCAGAACCAGAAGATGAAGGCGTGGGCGACCCAGCACGCCTCGCCGCAGGCCGCGACCGGCCCGGAGACGCTGTCCTACGGCGGCGGCATCGACGGCATCGGCGTGCAGGACGGCGGCAAGAGCAAGGTCTACCTGGTCTTCTACGGCAACCAGTGGGGGACGCAGGGCACGGATTCCAACGGCAACGCGACCTTCTCCGGCGACCCCGACGGCGGCGCCTCGGTCGCCCAGCAGATGTTCAAGGGCATCGGCACCAACAGCGAAACCTGGTCCGCGGACCTGACGCAGTGGTGCGACGGCGCGGGTGTGACCACCGGCGCGGTAGCCTGCCCGACGAACCTCCCTGCCTCGCAGTACATCAACTACCAGTCCGGCGGCGTGCTCGCCGGCGTCTGGTACGACAACTCCGGCGCCTCCCCGAGCGCCGCGTCCGGCCACCAGCTGGGCCAGGAGTCGGTCAACGCCGCCGCACACTTCGGAAACACGTCCGCGGCTTCGAACCGCGACGCCTACTACGTGATCCTGTCCCCCACCGGCACCAACCCGGACAACTACCAGGGCCAGTACTGCGCGTGGCACGACTACAACGGTGACAGCACCCTGACCGGTGGCGCCGTGAGCTCGCCCTACGGCGACATCGCCTTCTCCAACCAGCCGTACAACATGGACTCCGGCGCCGGCTGCGGCGTGGGCTTCATCAACTCCCCCGGCACCCTGGACGGCTACACCATCACCATGGGCCACGAGTGGCACGAGATGATGTCCGACCAGAACCCCGCCGGCGGCTGGACCAACAACACCGGCTCGTCCTACAACGGCCAGGAAAACTCCGACGAGTGCGCGTGGCTCTCCCCCGGCACCGCCGGCGGCATAGGCAACGTCTCCTTCGGCTCCTACGGCACCTACGCCGAGCAGGCGTCGTGGTCGAACGACACCAACGAGTGCGACCTGTCGCACGCGATCATCAGCCACGGCGGCGGCGGTACCGACACCATCACCGTGACCTCGATCCCGTCCCAGTCCTGGACCGTCGGCACCCCGGTCAGCCTGCAGGTCTCGGCCAGCTCCTCGGCCGGCAAGACTCTGACCTACTCGGCCACCGGCCTGCCCGCCGGCCTGTCGATCTCCTCGTCCGGCCTGATCTCCGGCACCCCGACCACCGCGGCCAGCGGCTCGGCGACGGTCACCGCCAGCGACTCCACTCCCGCCTCGGGCTCGACCAGCTTCTCCTGGACCGTCGGCACCTCCGGCGGCGGCGGCAACGCCGTGGTCAACGGCGGCTTCGAGACCGGCAGCCTGTCCGGCTGGACGACCAGCGGCGTCACCTCGGTGACCACCTCCGGCCCGCACTCGGGCACGTACGCGGCGATGGTCGGCTCGACCAGCCCGAGCAACACCTCCAGCATCGCCCAGACCTTCAAGGCCGGCACCGGCAACAGCAAGCTGGCCTTCTGGTACAACGTGACCTGCCCGGACACCGTGACATACGACTGGGCCACGGCCACGCTGAAGGACAACACCGCCGGCACCACCAAGACGGTGCTGGCCAAGACCTGCGTCTCCAGCTCCGGCTGGAAGCAGGTGACCGCCTCGATCACCGCCGGCCACAGCTACACGCTGACGCTGGTCAGCAAGGACGACAACTACCCGGGCGACCCCACGTTCACCAAGTACGACGACGTGGCGACCTCGTGACCTCCTGACCTTCTGACCTTCTGAAACAGCCGCTTGAACCGGCCCGGCCCCCGATTGGGGGCCGGGCCGCTCGGGTTATTCGCCTCTCCGATGCGCCTGTCTCACCATAAAATGCTACAGTGATGTGACAGTTGATTCCGCGCCGAGAGAGGCACCGTCATGGTCACCGTCCACACCAAGCTCTTCATCGGGGGTTCCTGGGTCGAGCCGAGCAATCCGGAACTGCTCGACATCACCTCGCCGCACGACCGGTCGGTGATCGGCCGCGCCGCGCAAGCCCAGCCCGCGGACATCGACCGCGCGGTCGCCGCGGCCCGGGCCTCGTTCGAGTCCGGCGCGTGGCGCCAGACCCCGCCAGCCGAGCGGATCGAGGTTCTGCGCCGGTTCAACGCGTTGCGCGAGCAGAACGCCGACGCCATCGCGCGCCTGATCTCGCTGGAGAACGGCTCGGCCGGCTGGTTCACCCGCGCCGGACAGCCGGGGCTCAGCCGCCAGGCAAACGCCTACCTCACCGCGGCGCGGGAGTTCGGTTGGGAGGAAACGCTGGCTCCCTCCGACCCGACGTCGGCGGTGCGCAGCGTGGTGCGCCGCGAGGCGGTCGGCGTCGTGGCCGCGGTCATCCCGTGGAACTCGCCGTTCTCCTCGGCGACCTCGAAGATCATCCCTTCGCTGCTCGCCGGAAACTCCGTGATCCTGAAGGTGTCTCCGGAGAACTCGCTGAGCATGGCGTTCCTGGCGGAACTGCTGGAGAAGACCGGCCTGCCCGAAGGCGTCATCAGTGTCCTGCCGGCAGACCGCGAGACCAGCGAATACCTGGTGTCGCACCGGGACGTCGACAAGATCGCCTTCACCGGCTCGACGCGCGCCGGCCGCCGCATCGCCGCGATCGCCGGCGAGCAGCTCAAGCGGGTCAGCCTGGAGCTGGGCGGGAAGTCGGCGGCGATCATCCTGCCCGACGCCGACATCGCGCGCGCCGTCGCGGGGGTGAAGTTCGGTTCCCTGCTCAACAACGGCGAGTCGTGCATCGCGCAGACCCGGATCCTGGCGCCGCGCAGCCATTACGAGCAGGTGGTCACCGCGCTCAAGGAGCTCGTGGAATCGCTGAAGGTCGGGGACCCGAACGACCCCGAGACCTTCATCGGCCCGATGATCCGGCCCGACCAGCAGGAGCGCGTACGCGAGTACATCCGGCTCGGCATCGAGGAAGGCGCCCGCCTGGTCACCGGCGGCCCGCAGATCCCCGAGGGCCTGGAGGGCGGCAACTACGTCACGCCGACCGTGTTCGCGGACGTCGACAACTCCATGCGGATCGCGCAGGAGGAGATCTTCGGGCCGGTCCTGGTCGTCATCCCCTACGACGACGAGGATGACGCCGTCCGCATCGCCAACGACTCCGAGTACGGCCTGTCCGGCGGCGTCTGGTCCACCGACGAGCAGCACGCGCTGGCCGTGGCCCGCCGCGTCCGCACCGGGACGGTCACGATCAACGGCGCCTCCATCGGCTTCGACGGCCCGTTCGGCGGCTTCAAGGCCAGCGGCGTCGGCCGGGAGTACGGCGCGGTCGGCCTCGGCGCCTACACGGAATACAAGACCGTCACTGTCTGAAACCGTTCTCGCAGGTCTGCGGCCGATCGGCGCTGTTCGTAGGATGGCACCGATGCAAGACAAACCCTCGCAGGCCGCGATTGACCGACTGCTCGGACGGAACCGAGAACGCGAAGAGCTGGACCGCGTTCTCCGTGAGGTACGCGCAGGGCGCAGCCGGGTCTTGGTTCTCCGGGGCGAGGCCGGCATCGGCAAGTCCGCACTGCTCGACTACCTGGCCGCCCAAGCGCCGCGGGTGCGGATGCAGACCGTGCGCACAGCCGGAGTCGAGGCCGAGTCGGACTTCGCCTATTCCGCGTTGCAGAGCCTCTGCGCTCCGCTGCTGTCACACATCGATCGGATCCCGCAGGTGCAGCAAGAAGCCCTGCGCGTCGCCTTCGGCCTGAGCGCGGGCAATCCGCCGGAGATGCTGCTGGTCGGGCTGGCCGTCCTCGGGCTGTTCTCCGAGGCGGCGACCGAATCGCCGTTGCTGTGTCTGGTCGACGACGCACAGTGGCTGGACCTTATGTCCCAACGGATCCTCACCTTCGTCGGACGCCGTCTGGACGCCGAATCAGTCGCATTGGTCTTCGCCGAACGCGTCTCCGATCCGGAGGAGGGCGTCACCGGCCTGCCGGAGCTGCCCGTGAGCAGCCTTTCCGACGCGGACGCCCGGGCCCTGCTCGACTCGGCGTTGCCCGGGCTGGTGGACGACCGGGTCCGGGACCGGATCATCGCCGAGACCGGCGGAAACCCGCTCGCCCTGCTGGAGCTGCCGCGCGGGCTGTCGTCGGCCGAGCTGGCGTTCGGCTTCGGCGGTTTCGGCGGTCCCGGTCTCGCCCCGCTGACTGCTCGGGTCGAGGAGAGGTTCCGGCGCCGTGTCGAGGCGTTGCCCACCGACACCCGCACTCTGCTGCTGACGGCTGCGGTCGAGCCGGTCGGCGACGGACCCCTGCTCTGGCGCGCCTTAAGGCTGCTCGGCGTCGAGCCTGACGCTGCGGCACTGGCCGAATCAGCGGGCTTGCTCAAGCTGGGGGCTCCCGTACGGTTCCGTCACCCTCTGGTGCGTTCGGCGGTCTGGCGCAGCGCCGACGCCGCCACGCTGCGCGCCGTGCACCGCGCGCTCGCCGAAGCCACCGACGCCGAGCGCGATCCCGACCGCCGCGCGTGGCACCGAGCCCATGCGGCCGTCGGACCGAACGAGGACGTCGCGACCGCGCTGGAGTCGTCGGCGGATCGCGCCCTGGCGCGCGGCGGCCGGGCCGCGGCCGCATCGTTCCTGGAACGCGCCGCCGCACTGACGCCGGAGCCACGGGAACGAGCCCGACGCGCCTTGGCGGCCGCATCGGCCTATCTGGCCGCAGGGGCCCCGGCCCGCGTCCCGGATCTGCTCGCCGCCGCCGAGTTGGGAGCGGTGGATTCCGGGCAGCAGGCGGAGGCCGCGCGGCTGCGGGCCAAGGCGTCGTACATGATCAGCCCCGGACGCGGCGCGGTGCAGCCGTTGCTGGCCGCGACCGCCCGGCTCCGGGACCTCGATCCGACCGAGACCTGCCTGTCGGCGCTCGGGGCGGCGATGTGGGCCGGCCGGCTCGATCGCGACAGCCTGCGGCAGGCCGTCGAAACGGCACGCGATCTGCCGCCTGGCGAGGACACGGCGGGAGCCTTCCTGCGGGCCTTCGTCACCTGGTCGACCGACGGTCCGGCTGCGGCGCGTCCGTTCCTGCGCCAGGTGCTGGACAGCTATGCCGCTGACGGGGAACCGGGGGCGTTGTGGCTGGCGGTGGCCGCCGGCGTGGAGGTGGGAGATCTCCAGACGATCCTGAGCATCACGGACCGCGCGGCCACTCTTGCCAGGGCCACCGGCACCCTGTCGATCCTTCCCACCGCGCTGACCTACCGGACGATCGCGTTGATCCACGCCGGCAGGTTCGCCGAAGCCCGTGACGTGAGCGTGGCGGCCACGGCTGCCGAGGAAGCGATCGGGCTGCGCACGTCGGTGATCGCTCCGGCGATGCTCGGTGCCTACCGAGGCGAGGAACGATCGGCGGTGGGCCTGATCGAGGCCCTGGAACGCGACGGCGAGCAGCGCGGTCTGGGACGGCTGCTCGGCGTGGCGGAGTGCGCCAAGGCCGCGCTCTACAACGGCCTCGGCAACTATCCGCTCGCGTTGAAGGCGGCCCGCACAGCCCTGGAGTATCAGGACTTTGCGCTGCACCATTGGGCGCTCACCGAACTCGCCGAAGCCGCCGCGCGCACCGGCGAACGAGCTCCGGCGGCCGAGGCGCGTGAACGGCTCTCCGACTGGACTCAGGCCGGCACGTCGAGCGCATCCAGCACGTCCTGGGCTCAGGGCGTACAGGCACTCGCCGAGGCCCTGGCCGAAGAGAGCACCCGCGCCGAAACCCTTTACCGCGAAGCGATCGACCACTTCGACCAGGGCGGCCTCGGAGTCCTCCACACCCGGACCAGACTGCTGCTCGGCGAGTGGCTGCGCCGCCAGAACCGGCGCGCACAAGCCCGAACAGAACTGCGCGCCGCCCACGACGCAGCCACGACCATGGGCATGGAGGCGTTCGCCGAACGCGCCCGCCGTGAACTGCTCGCCACCGGCGAGACCGTCCGCAGACGCACCGTCGGCGCGCCGGTTCTGACCCCGCAGGAGACGCAGATCGCGCGGCTGGTGGTGGCAGGACATTCGAACGCTGAGATCGGCGCCCAACTCTTCCTCAGTCCCCGCACCGTGGAGTGGCACCTGCGCAAGGTGTTCACCAAGCTGAACCTCTCCTCACGGCGCGAGCTCGACGGAGTTCTTTCCTCGTCTTGACGCCTGACGCCTCACACTCCAAGGAATCGGAACAGTGCTGTGGATCGGGCGGTCCCCACTGTCGCGCCCGACGCGCTGCGGCCACATCGGTCATGTGACTCCGCTTCACGCCGGCCCTCGGACGCCCTCGCGCCCCTCAGCGACTGAGCGTCACGTGACTGATGTGCGGCCCGGCCCGCGCTGGCCACAGTGATGGCGCAACCCCGAATCCGAGGAGAGACCATGAATCGACGCCTCCTGACCCTCGCGGTCGCCGGTGTCCCGCTGGCGCTGGTCGGCGCCGTCTACGCACCGGTCAGCGCGTCCGCGCAGCCCGCCGACGCCGCAGCCCAGCCGGTCACTGCCGCGGCCGCGGCCGCCGGTACCCCGTCCGCGTTCACCTGTTCCGCGTTCCAGCTCCCGGCACCGGCCGGCGCCGTCGTGGAGTCGGTGACGGCGAGCACCGTCCCGGCCGGTACCTACCAGGTCCCCGGCACGCCCCCGCTCGGCGGCTTCCCGATCCCGGACGTCCCGGCGCACTGCGAGGTGACCGTCACCCTGACCCACCCCGGCGCGAACGACCACGCCACGGTGCAGGTCTGGCTGCCGCAGACCGGCTGGAACGGCCGGTTCCAGGGTGTCGGCGGCGCCGCGTACGCCGCCGGCCAGATCGGCAACGTGGCCACCGCCGTCAAGCAGGGCTACGCCGCCGCCACCACCGACGCCGGCGTGGACACCAGCGGCCTGAACTCCAGCTGGGCGCTCACCGCCAACGGCAAGATCAACACCGCGGCGCTGACCGACTTCGCCTCCCGCTCGGTGCACGAGATGACGCTCGTCGGCAAGGAAGTGGTGGCCGACGTCTACACCCACGCCGCGTCCTACTCCTACTTCAACGGCTGCTCCACCGGCGGCCGTCAGGGCTACATGGAAGCCCAGAAGTACCCGACGGACTACAACGGCATCAACGCCGACGCCCCGGCCATCAACTGGAACCAGTTCGAGGTCGCGACGCTGTGGCCGCAGGTGGTGATGAACCAGGAGCACACCTACCCGACCGGCTGCGAGTTCAACGCCTTCAACGCCGCCGCCGTGAAGGCCTGCGACAAGCTCGACGGCGTCGTCGACGGCCTGATCAGCGACCCGAACAAGTGCGGTTTCGACCCGCGCCGCCTGGTCGGCACCAAGGTCGAGTGCGACGGCAAGCAGGTCACCATCACCGCCGCCGACGCCGACGTGGTCCGCAAGATCTGGGACGGCCCGCGCGACACCGCCGGCAGGCGGCTCTGGTACGGCCTGCCGGTCGGCGCGTCCTTCGACTACCTGGCGGCCAGCACCACCGACGCCTCCGGCGTCACCAGCGGCTCGCCGTTCATCGTCCCGGCGCAGTGGGTCGCCAACTTCGTGCAGAAGCAGCCCGGCTTCAGCTCCGCGAACCTGACCTACAAGCAGTTCGACCAGATCTTCCAGAAGGCGCGCGCCGAGTACGACTCGGTCATCGGTACGTCGAACCCGAACCTGTCGGCCTTCCGCAACGCCGGCGGCAAGCTGATCACCTGGCAGGGCGACGCCGACCAGCTGATCCCGACCGCGGGCACCGTGGACTACCGCCAGCGCGTGGACGCCCTGATGGGCGGCACCAAGAAGGTCGACGACTTCTACCGCGTGTTCCTGGCTCCCGGCGTGGCGCACTGCGGCCTCCAGGGCGGCGGCGTCGACGACATGGCGGCCCTGACCACCTGGGTCGAGCACGGCCAGGCCCCGAGCGTCCTGCACGCCACCCTGCCCACCGCCACCGGCCAGACCGTCGCCCGCGACGTCTGCCGCTACCCGATGGTGTCCCACTACACCGGCCACGGCGACCCGACCTCGGCGAGCAGCTTCCGCTGCGTGCCGGCCTCGCGGTACTGAGCCGGACGCCCCGGACGCCGACTACCCGAGAAGCGTCGAAGACGTAGGTCGAGGAAGGAAAAGGAGTAGGCCATGAAGACCATGACCGCGAGGCATTCGGCAGCGGCGGCGGCGTCCGACAGCGCACAGGCAGGTCCCGACGCTGGTGTCCGGCGGGCTGTCGTTCATCGTCGGCATCTTCTACGCCGCCCAGGCCGCCGGCCACAAGCCGACGCTGTCGGTCCTGTCGGTCTACGCCACCGGCGGCGCGATCTTCTTCATCGCCCAGGCCGGCCTGCTGGCCTGGAAGGCGCGCCGGGGTGCGGTTCAGCCGGTCTGAACCGAGGCGCGCAGCAAGAGTCGGGCCCGCTCCTGGATGGAGCGGGCCCCGGCTTTTCTATGCCCTAACGCCTTCTATGCACCGACGCTTCTATGCGCCGACGCTTCTGCCCCGACGCCGCGAAGCAGCGTGTCGACCACGACATCCGCCGCCTGACCGCGACTCAGCTCCGGCAGCCGCTGGACCACCAGTTTCATCAACGAGGGCAACAGATCACTGATCCAACCGTCGGGGAACCCGGCGCGCAGCAGGCCCTCGTCCGTGGCGCGCTGCAAGAAGGTGTCGACCTCGGCGACATAGGCGTCGCGCCGCTGGCGGACGTCCTCCGTGCCGAGCATGAGCGCGAGGTCGACCGGCCAGGTCCGGTTGACCTCGATGATGTTCTCGACATAGCGGTGCAGGGCGACCGCCACCGGCGCCTCGCGCAACCGGGCGTCCCCGATGGCCTGGCCGATGGCCTCCAGCCGGGCCTCGTAGACCGCTTCCAGAAGTTCCTCGCGCGAGGCGAAGCGCCGGTAGAGCGTGCGACGGTCCACGCCCGCTTCCGCCGCGATGCTCGCCATGCTCGCCCCCGGGTCTTCGGCGAGCATGCGGGCTCCGGTAGTCAGGACGGCTTCCAGGTTGCGTGCTGCGTCGGCTCTCACGGCATCGATTCTAGGTCCCGCTGTGGAGTCTGCCACACCTATAGCCACCCCTGGGTGGCTTATCACTTCATAAGTGCTACAGTGATGTGACAGTAACCGACTCGCAGAGAGGCGCGGCTGATGCCGAAAACCCAACAACTCCTCACACCGCGACCAGCGCAACCAGTGCCACCAGTGCCATCAGTGCCACCAGCGCGATCGGGAAGCGTCGCCCTCGCGATGTCCGCCCTGGTCCTCGCAGTCCTGCTCGCGTCCCTGGACCAGACGATCGTCTCGACGGCCCTGCCTCGAATAGCGAGGGATCTCAACGGGTTCTCCGACATCGCCTGGGTCAGCGCCGCGTACCTGCTGGCGTCGACGGCCGTCACCCCGCTGTGGGGCAAGCTCGGCGACATGTTCGGCCGCAAGCGCCTCTACCTGGCGGCGACGGCCACCTTCCTGGTCGCGTCGGCAGCCTGCGGCCTGGCACAGAACCTGATCGAGCTGATCGGCGCCCGGGTGCTGCAGGGTGTGGGCGGCGGCGGCATGATCGTGCTGACCTTCGCCCTGGTCGGCGACATCGTCGCGCCGAGCGAGCGGGGCCGCTACCAGGGCATGTTCGGCTCGGTCTACGGCGTGGCCAGCATCGTCGGGCCGCTGCTCGGCGGGGTCTTCACCGACCACCTCTCCTGGCGCTGGGCCTTCCTGATCAACCTGCCCGTCGGCCTCGTGGCGCTGGCCATCGCGGCGCGCGCCCTCCCGGCCGCGACCCGCGGCGCCAAGGCACGCATCGACTACCTGGGCTCGCTCATCCTGGCCGGCATCGCCACCGGCCTGGTGCTCATCACGTCCTTCGGCGAGCGCTGGGGCTGGAGCTCGCCGGCCATCACCGGGCTGATCGTGGCGACCGTCGGCCTGGCCGCGGTGCTGGTGCCGGTCGAGCGCCGCGTCGCCGCCCCGGTGCTGCCGCCGGCCATGCTCGCCTCCCGGACCGTCGTCTTCTCCTCGCTGATCGCGTTCTTCGCCAACGCCGCGATGTTCTCGGTGCTGGTCTACCTGCCGACCTACCTCCAGATCGTGCACGGCGTGTCGGCCACCCTCTCCGGCGTCTCGATGCTGCCGCTGGTCGCCGGCCTGGTCGTGAGCCAGTCGCTGGCCGGACGCTGGGCCGCGCACGTGGAACGGCTGCGGGCGATCCTGCTGGCGGGCCTGACGGCGAACCTGGCCGGGCTGCTCCTGTTGAGCACCATCGGCGCCGCCACCAGCACTCCGGTCCTGAGCGTCTACTTCCTGATCACCGGAATCGGCATCGGCATGATCCCCATGGTCGTGCTGACCACCGTGCAGAACAGCGTGCCGGCCGCCGATTTGGGCGCCGCGAGCGCCGTCGTCACCTTCGCCCGCTCCATCGGCGCGGCCTTCGGCGTCGCCATCTTCGGCACCCTGCTGAACACCGGCTTCGCCGACCGCACCCGGAACCTGCCGACCACCGGCGGATTCAACGCCGCTCGCCCCGACAGCGTCAGCCAGCTGCCCGACGCCTTGCGCGGCACCGCGCTGAACGCCTTCGCCCACGCGACGGCCACCGGCTACCTGTGGATCGCCCCTGCACTGGCGGTCGGTATCGGGCTCGCTTTGTTCCTCAAGCCCGCTCGGAAGACAACGGACCTGTGAGACCTCGGTCGCGACGTTCGTCACCACCTCCCACTAGGGCCTTTCAGGGTATTGGCGCGCCGGATAAGATCCTCAGCCGAGGGAGCGTGACAGGGGTTTGTTATAAAACGGGGCATTGAGCCCATTCATGGGGGGTCGAACAGAGGTGGCGCGTCCGTCTGGGTGGGACATTCTGGGGCTGGATGGGGATCCGACTCCGGGTGTGGTCGAGTCGGTGCAGGCTCTGGCGAAGCAGTTCGGGGACTTCGCCCACGATGTGGAGTCGGCGTATCGGAGTCTGAACTCGTTCGGTTCGGACGCGGCGGCGCTGGAGTGGGTGGGTCAGACCGCTGATGCGTTCAAGGGCCAGTTCGGCCCTTTGCCGGGTCGGCTGCAGAAGCTGTACACCTCCTACAGCGAGGCCTCCGACGCGTTGAACGCCTACGCGCCGCAGTTGCAAGCCGCGCAGTCGAAGGCTGACAGTGCCCTGCGTCAGGCCCAGGACGCGAACGCCGATCTGCAACGCGCCACCACCACAGCCACCAACGCCGCCGCCGACCTGAAGACGGCGCAACAGAACCACGCCGCCAGCCCCAACCCGCAAGCGGTCACCGACGCCCAGAACGCGCACACCACCGCGCAGACCAACCTGACCAACGCCAAGGCCCGCATGGCGGACCTGACCAAGCAGGCCAACGACGCCTACAACGACCGCATCAGCGCCGCCAAGACCTGCGCCGGCGCTCTGCACCACGCGCAATCCGACGGCATCCACAACAAGCACTGGTGGGAGCACGTCGGCGAGGCCCTGGCCGACATCGGCGGCGAGATCGCCGACATCGCCAACGAGATCGCCCCCATCCTCGACATCCTCGCCCTGGCCACGTCCTGGATCCCGGGCGTCGACGTCATCACCGCCGCCCTGGCCGAGGCCGACAACATCATCGCGCTGGTCGGCACCGGCATGCAGATCGCCGGCGACGCGATGCAGGGCCACTGGGGCGACGCCCTGATGGGCGTGGGGATGCTGGGCCTGCAGTTCGTCGGCGGGAAGGCGGTCGAAAAGGTCGGCGGCAAGCTGATGGACAAGTACGGCGGCCAGCTGCTGGAGAAGATCGGCAGCCGCGGCAACAAGCTGGCTTGCGAGGGCGGCGACCCGGTGGACGTCGTCTCCGGCCGGATGTTGACCTCTGATACCGATCTGGTCCTGCCCGGCGTGCTGCCGTTGTTCCTGCGCCGTTCCTACTCCTCCGGCTACGAGGTCGGCCGCCTGTTCGGCCCCGGCTGGTCTTCGACCCTTGATATACGGCTGTCGGTCAACGCCGCCGGCATCCACCTCACCGGCGACGACGCGCAGGTCCTGAACTACCCGATTCCCGTTCCCGGGCAGACCGTCGTGCCGGTCCACGGCGCGCGCTGGCCGTTGGAGTGGGATCGCGAAACCGACGAGATACGCATCACCACACCGGCCACCGGCCTGGTCATGCACTTCCCGGTGGCGCACTTCGCCGGCGAGGACGGCCAGATCAGGGACCTGATGGCGCTGACCGACCGCAACGCCAACCGCGTCGACTTCCTGCGCGACGGCCAGGGGAATCCGACCGGTGTCGAGCACAGCGGCGGCTACCGCGTGGCCATCGACACGACGGCCACCGACGGCGGTCTGCGGGTCAGCCGAATACGCGTCCTCGACGGTTCCGAGGACGGCGTCACGGTCCGCAGCTTCCAGTACGACGAGCCCGGCCGCCTGACCGGCGTCGTGGACTCCACCGGCGAGCCGTTCCGCTACGAGCACGACGACGCCGACCGCATCACCGCGTGGACCGATCGCCTCGGCTACCGCTACGTCTACGGATACGGCGAGGACGGCCGGGTCGTGCGCGGCAGCGGCGACGGCGGCTACTTGTCCGCGACGTTCGTCTACGATGTCGACGCCCAGGCGAACACGGTCACCGACTCGCTGGGCCAGGCATGCGTCTACCGGTACGACGAGTCCGGGAACGTCGTGGCGATCAGCGATCCGCTCGGCAGCACCCTGATCACCGAATACGACGAGCGCGGCCTGCTGATCGGGGGCACCGACGCGATCGGCCGCACCACGCGGCGGGAGTACGACGGGCACGGCAATGCGGTGCGCGTCCTGAGGGCGGACGGGACCGAGATCACCGGCGAGTTCGCCGGTCCCGCACAGCCGCTGCAGGTGACGCTGCCCGACGGTACCGCCTGGCAGTACACCTACGACGACCGCGGGAACACCACCACGGTCACCGACCCGGCCGGCGCCGCCTCGGCCTTCGTCTACGACGAGCGCGGCGCCGTGGCCGAATCGACCGACGCCCTGGGCCAGACCACCCGCGTCACCAACGACGGCGCCGGGCTCCCGGTCGAGGTCGTCGACCCGGCCGGCGCCGTGACCCGGATCCGGCGCGACGCCTTCGGCCGGATCGCCGAGGTGTTCGGTCCGGACGGCGAAGTCGTCACCACCGAGTTCACCGTCGAGGGCCGGCCGCTGCGCCGGACCACGTCCGACACCGGGACCGCGACCTGGACCTACGACCTCGAACAGCACGTGATCGAGCACGTCACCGGCCTGGGGGCGGTGACCCGCACCGAATACGGCCCCTTCGACAAGGTCGTCGCGCGCACCGACGCCGCCGGGGTCCGTCACGCCTTCACCTACGACACCGAGCTGAAGCTGGTGCGCGTCACCAACCCGGCCGGGCGGACCTGGGACTACGAGCACGACGCGGCCGGCAACCTGACCGGCGAGCGCGACTTCACCGGGCGCGTGCAGCGGTACGCGCACGACGCGGTCGGGCAGCTCGCGGCGCGGGTCAACGGCGCCGGCCAGGTCGTCCGCCTGGAGCGGAACCCCATGGGGCAGGTGGTCCGGCAGCGGGCGGACGAGGGCGAGACGGTCTACGACTACGACGTCGCCGGCCGGCTGCTGAACGCCGCCGGGCCGGGTTCCGCGGTCGCGTACACCTACGACGAGGCGGGCCGTCCGGTCACCGAGACCGTCGACGGCCGCAGCACGATCTTCGACTACGACGCGGCCGGGCGGCGGATCGGCCGGATCACGCCCTCCGGGGCGGTCTCGGAGTGGGACTTCGACCCGGAGGTCCGGCGGGCGACGCTCATGCTCTCCGGGCGGGCGCTGGCGTTCGACTTCGACGACGCGGGGCGCGAGACGGTGCGGACCGTGGACGGCGGCGCGCGCCTGATGCAGGAGTTCGATGGTGTGGGGCGGCTGGCGGGGCAGCGGATCGTCGGCGCGCTGGCTGGCGGTTCGGTTGGTGGGTCGTTTGGCGAATCCGCTGGTGGGTTCGCCGGCGGTACGGCTGTCGCGGCTCCGTCTGTGTTGTTCGAGCGTTCGTACTCGTACCGCGCCGACGGCGTGCCCGTAACCGTCGGCGACTCGCTGCGCGGCACCCGGCGCTACCAACTCGACCCGGCTGGGCGCGTCACGACCGTCCAGGCTCCGGGCTGGAGCGAGGCGTACAGCTACGACACGTCCGGGAACGTCGCGCAGTCGATCCAGCGCGGCGCCGGCGACGACGGCCCCGAGACCCCGGCCTTCGACGGCCCCCGAATCCGCCGCACCGGCCGCACGCACTACGACTACGACGCGCAGGGCCGCACGATCCGCGCCCTACGCCAGACGCTGTCGGGGCAACGGCGCGAATGGCACTACACCTGGGACTCCGACGACCGGATGTCGCAGGTGACGCTGCCGGACGGCACGGTATGGCAGTACACGTACGATCCCTCGGGCCGCCGCACCGGCAAGGCCCGCCTGGCCGCCGACGGCACGCCGGCGGAGCGCGTGACGTTCTCCTGGGACGGCGACCGCCTGGTCGAGCAGGTCACCGAGACCCCAGACGGCCTGCGCACCGCGCTGGTGTGGGACTACGAACTCGGCGACGGCTGGCGCCCGGTCGCGCAACGCCGCCGCTCCTGGGCCGCGGACGCCCCGCAGGAGACGATCGACGAGGCGTTCCACACCATCGTCACCGACCTGGTCGGCACCCCGACGGAGCTGGTCGCCCCGGACGGCTCCATCGACTGGCACACCACAACCAGCCTGTACGGCACACCGATCGCGACGTCCTCAGGCCACGACACCGACTGCCCCCTACGCTTCCCCGGCCAGTTCTACGACGCCGAGACCGGCCTGCACTACAACGTCCAGCGCTACTACGACCCCGAGCGCGGCTCCTACCTGAGCCCGGACCCGCTCGGCCTGGCCCCCGCGCCGAACGACCAGGCTTACGTGGCGAACCCGCTGGTCGAGGCGGACCCGCTCGGGCTGCTGTGCATGACCGCGCTGCAGCAGATCAAGGATCGGACGGATGCCTTGCACGGCATGCTGGACGCTCCGTATGAGCAGAGGAACAACAGCATCGCGATCATCCGGGCGATGGACAAGAACGGCGACATCCACCACGTGGTGGGTTGGAGCGGGGAGGGGCCGCTGGACCCCGACATCATGGCGGCACTGGGCAAGAGCGGCAGTCTCAAGAACGAGATGCCCGCCGACCCGTTCACCGGCGCCACCCAGCTGGAGAACCACGCGGAGACCACTGCCCTGAACACGATCCGTGATCGTGGCTGGACACCGCTCGGCGGGGCGGCGAACCGTCCGGTTTGTCCGTGGTGTCAGAACTCGGTCGTCCACACGCCGTTCGATGCTAAGGTCGGCACCGCTACCCTGGTCGGTCCCGAAACACGGACCAAATTCCAACCCCCGGTGGGCAAGAACGCCGTCCAGACCAACCAGAGGCTGGCGAGCGGCAAGAGCGGCGGTTGGCTCTACGGCCAGAGCATGTTCACCTGGTAGGAAAAGGACCTGACGATGACTGCCTCCGACAACGAGTCCGAGCTCGACCAGATCCGCGCCTCCCTGGCCGCCGAACAAGCGAGGATCGCCGTCGGCATGGACGCGCGCCAGGCCGCGCGGATCGACGAGCGCATCATGGACTGCACCCCCTACCAGGCGGCGGTGGTCGTCGCGCTGGCTGCCCGGCGAACCACGGCCGTCGGCGAACTGCCCAAGGCCGAGGAGGACTTCGAGGAGTACGGGAAGCTGATCCAGGCCGCGGAGCGCATGAATCTGGCGTACCTGGTGAACGCGCCGGCAACGACCGTCACCGCCGAGGTCAGCGCGCGCCTGGAGGAGATCCTCGGCTCCGAGGACTTCCCCGCCGACGACCCGGGCGGGTCCGAGGGCTACTTCATGAAGGCAGCCATCTCGATCGCCTACCTGCGCGATGTCTGGACGCTTCAGAATCTCAAGTACGCGCGCTCGGCACTCTCGTCCGCCTACAAGTTCGCCAACAAGCTCGGCCGACACCTCCCGACGCCCCCGGCCGCGCCGCTGGACGAGGCGGAGACGATCTGCCAGTCCGCCGACCTCGACGCCGTGACCGCACTCGGCGAGCCGATCAGCGTGGAGCAGTTCGACGAGCTGGTCGCCGCCCCGGCCTCGATCGCACTCGGGCAGGCGTATCGGGCACGAGTGGCGGAGATCATCGCAGCAGGTCGGTAGGACCGGCGATGACCGCCTCCGACAATCCGTCCGAGCTCGACCGGATCCGCGCCGAGCAGGCCGCCAGGCAGGCGAGGGCCGCTGCCGTCCTGAACGCTCGCCGGGCCGCCGGGATCGATGAGCGCATCGCGGGCTGCACGCCGTACCAAGCTGCGGTCGTCGCTGCGCTGGCCGCCCGCCGGACCACCGCTATCGGCGACCTGCGCGACGATGAGTTCCGAAAGCTGATCCAGTCTGCGGAACGCATGAATCAGGCGTACCTACTGTCCACGCCGACGAAGACCATCACCACCGAGGTCAGCGCACGGCTGGAGGAGATCCTCGGCTCCGACGACTTCCCCACCGAGAACCCAGGCGGGTCCGAGGGCTACTTCCGAGGCGCCGCCATCTCGATCGCTTGCCTCCGCGATGCCTGGACGCTTCAGGATCTCAAGCACGCACGCTCGGCGCTTGATCACGCCTTCTACTCGTTCGCCAGCCAACTCGGCATGCATGAAGCCGAGACAGCCTGCCAGTCCCGCGACCTCGAAGCCGTGACCGCGCTCGGCGAACCGATCACCCCGGAGCAGTTCGCCGAACTCGCCGCCGCCCCAGCCTCCCTCGCACTCGGCCAGGCCTATCGCGCCCGAGTTGCAGAGATCATCGCCGCCGGCCAATAAGAACCACCCAACGTTTCCCACCCGCGAGCCAACCTTCCCACCGCCTCAAGGGCTCTGGCTCCTGACGGTGTCCGGCAGAGGCCGGATATGAACGGCGAAGGGGCGCGCGCGTGCGGGCGGAGCAGGAAGAAGACTTCCGAAGGTTCGTGATCGACAGTCGGCATCGGCTGGTGCGCACGGCCTATGTCCTGACCGGCGACTACGCGCGGGCCGAGGATCTGGTGCAGACGGCGCTGGTGCGGACGTACCGTGCGTGGCCCCGGATCCAGCGGCGGGATGTGCCGGAGCACTATGCGCGGCAGATCGTGGTGCACCTGAACGCGTCGTGGTGGCGGCGCCTCTCGCACCGCTCCGAGCGGCCGGTGGCGTTCGTGCCGGAGGTGGCGGTGTCCGACGACACCGAGACGGTCGACCGCCGCGACCAGGTGTGGCGCGCGGTGCTCACGCTGCCGCCGCGCATGCGGGCGATCATCGTTCTGCGCTTCCTGGAAGGCCTCAAGGAGACCGAGACCGCCGAGGTCCTCGGATGCTCCGTCGGAACCGTCAAGTCCCAGACCTCCAGAGCCCTGGCCAAGCTCCGGAGCCACCTCGGGACGGAGGCCGCGGCCGAACAGGCCACGGCGACGACACGGAGAGCCGGGTAACCCCGATGACGGAGGACATCATGATCGACGAGCACGACAGAGCCCTGACCGAAGAGCTGGTCACCAGCCTGCACGCGACCGCGGCCGCGACCCCGCGCACGGCCGACCCCTACGGCCCGCTCGGCCCCGCGATCGCCCGCGACCGCAAGCGGCGCACCACCATCGGCACCTCGCTGGCGGTCGTCGCCGTCCTGGGCGCGGCGGTCGGGATCAGCGGCGAGATAGGGCACGGCGGCACGTCATCCGCTCAGACCCCGGGCTCCGGATCGGCAGCGGCAGCCGGAGCCGCAGCCGACACCACGACCTCGCGTCTCCCGCAGCCGTTGCCGTGGACGACACCGCCCGCGACGCCAACAGGTCCCAAGCTGCACAGCCCCGTACCGAACACGAACACCCTGCCCGGC
>NZ_JAACYW010000173.1 GCF_015356825.1 Catenulispora rubra
GGGGGCGTTGGGACGTCGGGACGTCGGGGGGGCCGCAGCGGTTTAGTTTGTGGCTTTAGAGGCTTTTTACGGCTTCGCACATGGTTTGACGGCCTCGCGGGGGGACGCAGTTCGGTTGAGCATTGCGAGTCGCGCTGGCGGCCGCCGGTTTTCGTGTCCACGACCGCGCGCAGGTCCGAGTCGCTGCGGCGGTGCGCTGGCGGCTGGCGGTATCGGTGGGCACGACCGCGCGCAGGTCCGAGTCACTGCGCACACCTTTGGTCTGGCGGCCGGCGGCAGCGTTTGATGGGCGCCCAAGATCAAAGGCAAGGTGCCTCCGGCGGGCGCTCCTCGACGAGGGGCGACCCTCCCGACCTGCTTGAGGCGGCGGCCCGCGACTGTTCGGCTTTCCTTCACGCTGTTGCCTGCGTCGCGCTGCATGCCGGCGGTCGCGCTTGTGGTCGCCGGGTTCTGGGTCCCTCGCCGCGTCGTCGCCTTACGGAACCAGCCCGGTCCGGTGGTGTAAAGCCGCATCGCTGCTGCTATGGTCCGGTTTCGCCCGGCTTGACACCACCGGACCGGCCAGGTTGGCTGCGCCCGCCGACGCGGCGAGGGACCCAGAACCAACACCCCGCATGGTCCTTCGGATCCGGCGAACCGCGTGCTCGGCTGGCGCCTGCCCGTCGCGTTGCGTGGTTGGCGGTGGTGCGCAGCCCGCCGCCGCGCGCTAAGCCAGCGACACCAGATCCAGGTACTGCTCGCTCCACAAGTCCTCGTCGCCGTCCGGCAGCAGAATGACCCGCTCCGGGTTCAGCGCCTGCACCGCGCCCTCATCGTGGGTCACCATGATCACAGCGCCCTCGTACGTTCCGAGGGCGCCGAGGATCTCCGCGCGCGAGGCCGGGTCCAGGTTGTTGGTGGGCTCGTCGAGCAGCAGCACGTTCGCCGTCGAGACCACCAGCGTGGCCAGCGCCAGCCGGGTCTTCTCACCGCCCGACAGCACACCGGCCGGCTTGTCCACGTCGTCGCCGGAGAACAGGAACGACCCCAGCGTCTTGCGCACCGAGACCAGGTCCAGGTCCGGCGCCGCGCTGCGCATGTTCTCCAGGACCGTGCGCTCCGGGTCCAGGGTCTCGTGCTCCTGCGCGTAGTAGCCGAGCTTGAGGCCGTGCCCCTCCTCGACCTGGCCGGTGTCCGGCTGCTCGACGCCGCCGAGCAGCCGCAGCAGCGTGGTCTTGCCGGCGCCGTTCAGGCCGAGGATGACCACCTTGGAGCCGCGGTCCACGGCCAGGTCGACGTCGGTGAAGACCTCCAGCGAGCCGTACGACTTCGACAGGCCGGTGGCCATGATCGGGGTCTTGCCGCACGGGGCCGGGGTCGGGAAGCGGAGCTTGGCCACCTTGTCCGACTGGCGGACCTCCTCCAGCCCGGCCAGCATCCGGTTGGCGCGGCGGGCCATGTTCTGCGCCGCGACGGTCTTGGTCGCCGAGGCCCGCATCTTGTCGGCCTGCGCGTTCAGCACCGCGGCCTTCTTCTCGACGTTGGCGCGCTCGCGCTTGCGGCGCCGCTCGTCGTCCTCGCGCTGCCTGAGGTAGAGCTTCCAGCCCATGTTGTAGTAGTCGATGGCGGCGCGGTTGGCGTCGAGGTGGAAGACCTTGTTCACGCAGGATTCGACCAGGTTCACGTCGTGGGAGATGACGATGAAGCCGCCCTTGTAGGTCTTCAGGAAGTCGCGCAGCCACACGATCGAGTCGGCGTCGAGGTGGTTGGTCGGCTCGTCGAGGAGCAGGACCTCGTTGTCGCCGAACAGGATCCGGGACAGCTCGACGCGCCGGCGCTGACCGCCGGAGAGGGTGTGCAGGGGCTGGTTCATCACCCGGTCCGGCAGGCCCAGCGCGGAGGCGATGGTCGCGGCCTCGGACTCGGCGGCGTAGCCGCCGGCGGCGATGAACTCGTCCTCCAGCCGCGCGTAGCGCCGCATCGCCTTGTCGTGGGTGGCCGGGTCGAGGGAGGCCATGCGCTTCTCGTTCTCACGCATGCGGCGCAGGATGTCGTCCAGACCGCGGGCGGAGAGGATGCGGTCGCGGGCGATCACGTCCATGTCGCCGGTGCGGGGGTCCTGCGGGAGATAGCCGACGGGACCGGAGCGGCTGATGGTGCCGGCGGCCGGGATGGTCTCACCGGCCAGGGTCTTGGTGAGCGTGGTCTTGCCGGCGCCGTTGCGGCCGACCAGGCCGATGCGGTCGCCGGGACCCACTCGGAAGGAGGCCTTCTCGATCAGGATGCGGCTGCCGGCCCGGAGCTCGACGTCGGTTGCGGTGATCACAACGCACCATTTTACGGTGCGTACGACACCACTCCGGAACGCGTTTTCGTGCTGCTCCGAAGCAAATCGCCTCTAGATGGGGCGATGTGTGACTCAGATCGCCTGCAGGCCGGCGATCAGGCGCGACCCCAGACCCCGGTCCACGCGCTTGCTGTCCCGCCAGCAGACCGCGAACGAGCGGCCCGCGTGCCACGAGCTCAGCGCCGTGCGCGTGTAGCCGACGGTGGCCGAGGGCAGGTCGTCGACCGTGTACCAGCCGAGCTTCTCGCACTTGGTGGGCTCGGCGTTCACCGGACCGCCGGACCAGCGGCTGGCCGCGAAGAAGAGCTGCATGCGCGGCTCGCCGTCGGCCTCGCGGTGGTGGACCGTGACCGCGTGCTCCAGGTCGCCGGGGTCGATGCGCACGCCCAGTTCCTCGCGCGCCTCGCGCACCAGGGCCTGCACGGCGTCCTCGCCGGGCTCGACGTGGCCGGCGGGCACGTGCCAGCGCCCGGATCCCCACACCGCGCCCTTGCGCAGCCCCAGGAGCACACGCTCGTCGTCGGGCCGCTGGAGAATGAGGTGCACGGCGAGCAGGCACGACTCACGGCCCTTGTCAGTCGCCTTCCGGATCCCGGACACAGGCTCCCCCTTAGTACGCGGGTCTTGACCATCTCGTTACTTGTAACAGGTACCAACCTACCCACACGTACCGTCGTTTACGCAAGACTTCCGCGCCTGCGAATGCACATGCATCCGCAGAAGGCAGCGCAGGAATGGCCTGCGATACCCGCAAAAAGCCGCCCGATTCCAGAAGAATCGGGCGGCCAGTTTTTACCCGCCGTTAACGCAGCTCGCTGATATCAGACGTTGAACCCGAGGGCCCGCAGCTGCTCGCGGCCGTCGTCGGTGATCTTGTCCGGACCCCACGGCGGCATCCACACCCAGTTCACGCGGAAGTCCGCGACCAGGCCGTCCAGGGCCATGCGCATCTGGTCCTCGATGACGTCCTGCAGCGGACAGGCCGCCGAGGTGAGCGTCATGTCGATGACGGCGATGTTGGCGTCGTCGACCGTGAGCCCGTAGACCAGTCCCAGATCAACGACGTTGATCCCCAGCTCCGGGTCCACCACGTCGCGCAGCGCCTCGGTGACGTCCTCGACGGGCGCCAGTTCGGTCGTAGTCATGCCTTCACACCCTTGCCTTCAAGTTCAACACTGCCGTTAGACTCCAGCGCCTGCGCGGTCGCGTCCTTCCACGCCATCCACGACAGCAGCGCGCACTTCACGCGCCCCGGGTACTTGGCGACGCCGGCGAACGCCACCGCGTCCTCCAGCACCTCCTCGTGCTCCTCGGCGAACTCCGGGCCGTCCAGCTTGGACTGCATCAGCTGCAGGAAGGTCTCCTGCACCTCGCGCGCCTGCTCGACGGACTTGCCGATGAGCAGGTCCGCCATCACCGACGCCGAGGCCTGGCTGATCGAGCAGCCCTGGGACTCGTAGGAGATGTCGCTGATCACGTCGCCATTGAGGTCGACGCGCATGGTCACCTCGTCACCGCACGTCGGGTTGACGTGGTGCACCTGGGTCGCGAACGGCTCGCGCAGACCCTTGTGGTGCGGGTGGCGGTAGTGGTCCAGGATGATCTCCTGGTACATCGATTCCAGCTGCATCTCCTGGCTCCCTTACGGCTTTCAGACTCCGAAGAACCGCTTCACCTGGTCCAGACCCTCAACGAGGGCGTCGACCTCGGCCGGCGTGGAGTACAGATAGAACGACGCCCGCGTGGTCGCGGGAATTCCGAAGCGCACGCAGACCGGCCGCGCGCAGTGGTGGCCGACCCGCACCGCGATGCCGTGCTCGTCGAGCACCTGGCCCACGTCGTGCGGGTGGATGTCGCCGAGCGTGAAGGAGATGGCCGCGCCGCGGTCCTCGTTCGTCGCCGGGCCGATGATCCGCAGCCCCTCGACCTCCTGCAGGCGCTTGAGCGCGTACTCCGTGATGGCGTGCTCGTGCGCGGCGACCTTGTCCATGCCGACGTTGTTGAGGTAGTCCACGGCGGTGCCCAGCGCGATCACCTCGGCGATCGGCGGGGTGCCGGCCTCGTACTTGTGCGGCAGGCCCGCGTACGTGGACTTCTCCATGGTGACGGTCTGGATCATCTCGCCGCCGCCGAGGAAGGGCGGCAGCTCCTCCAGCAGGTCCCGGCGGCCCCACAGCACGCCGACGCCGGTCGGGCCGAGCATCTTGTGGCCGGTGAAGGCGACGAAGTCGGCGCCCAGGCGCTGCACGTCCAGCGGCAGGTGCGGCGCGGACTGCGAGGCGTCCAGGACCACCAGCGCGCCGACCTCGTGCGCGCGCTTGACGATGGTCTCGACCGGGTTGACCGTGCCGAGGATGTTGGAGATGTGGACCAGCGAGACCACCTTGGTGCGCTCGGTGATCAGCTCGTTCAGGTTCGACAGGTCCAGCCGGCCCTCGTCGGTGATCCCGAACCAGCGCAGCTTCGCGCCGATGCGCTCGGCGGTGAGCTGCCACGGCACGATGTTGGAGTGGTGCTCCATCTCCGAGATGACGATCTCGTCGCCGGGGCGGATGCCGTAGGGCTCGCCGGCCCAGCCCAGCACGTTGGCCACCAGGTTCAGCGCCTCGGAGGAGTTCTTCGTGAAGACGACCTCCTCGCGCGGGGCGTTGATGAACGCCGCCACCTTGTCGCGGGCGCCCTCGTACAGCGCCGTGGCCTCCTCGGCCAGCACGTGGATGCCGCGGTGCACGTTGGCGTTGTGCAGCGAGTAGTACTCGACGATGGTGTCGATCACCTGCTGAGGCGACTGAGAGGTCGCCGCATTGTCCAGGTAGACCAGCGGCTTGTCGCCGTGCACCAGGCGCTGCAGGATCGGGAAGTCCTTGCGGATGGCATCCGTGTCAAGGAACTGAGAGGCAGTGACATTCACATTCGTGCCCATGACAATCAGGCTCCAGCCTTGGCGTAGCTTTCGTAGCCCTCAGATTCCAGCTTGTCGGCCAGCTCCGGACCACCCGATTCCACGATGCGGCCGTCGGAGAAGACGTGGACGTAGTCCGGCTTGATGTAGCGCAGGATCCGCGTGTAGTGCGTGATCAGCAGCGTGCCGACCTCGCCGGACTCGCGGACCCGGTTCACACCCTCGGAGACGGTCTTCAGCGCGTCGACGTCCAGGCCGGAGTCGGTCTCGTCGAGGATCGCGATCTTCGGCTTCAGGAGCTCCATCTGCAGGATCTCGTGGCGCTTCTTCTCGCCGCCCGAGAAGCCCTCGTTCACGTTGCGCTCGGCCATGGCCTTGTCCATCTGGATGGCTTCCATGGCGCCGTTGACTTCCTTGACCCAGGTGCGCAGCTTCGGGGCCTCGCCGCGGATCGCGGTGGCCGCGGTGCGCAGGAAGTTGGAGACCGTGACGCCGGGGATCTCCACCGGGTACTGCATGGCCAGGAACATGCCGGCGCGCGCCCGCTCGTCCACGGTCATCGCCAGGACGTCCTCGCCGTCCAGGGTGACGGTGCCCGAGGTGATGGTGTACTTCGGGTGGCCGGCGATCGAGTAGGCCAGGGTGGACTTGCCGGAGCCGTTGGGGCCCATGATGGCGTGCGTCTCACCCTCCTTGACCGTGAGGTTGACGCCGCGCAGGATCTCGCGCGGGCCGCCTTCTCCTTCGACGGTGACGTGCAGGTCCTTGATTTCCAAAGTCGCCATGACTTCTCTACGCCTCCTTGACGGCGACGTACAGGTCATCGCCTTCGATCTTCACGGGGTACACCGGCACCGGCTCGGTGGCCGGCAGGCTGGAGGGCTTGCCGGTCTTCAGGTCGAACATCGAGCCGTGCAGCCAGCACTCGATCTCGCAGTCCACGACCTCGCCCTCGGACAGGGCCACGTTGGCGTGCGAGCACACGTCGTGGATCGCGTAGAACTCGCCCTCGTGCAGCACCACGGCCACCGGGACGTCGCCGGCCACGACCGCCTTGGGCTGGTCCGGAGTCACCTCCGAGACGCCGCACACGCGGGTCCAGGTGTCGGTCTGGCTCATCCGACGGCTCCGGCGAGCTCGGTCTCCACCTTCGCCATCAGCCGCTCCTGGACGTCCGGGATGCCGATCCGGCCGATCACGTCGGCGAAGAAGCCGCGGACCACCAGGCGGCGGGCCTCGTCCTCGCGGATGCCGCGGGCCTGCAGGTAGAACAGCTGCTCGTCGTCGAAGCGGCCGGTCGCACTGGCGTGCCCGGCGCCGACGATCTCGCCGGTCTCGATCTCCAGGTTCGGCACCGAGTCGGCGCGCGCCCCGTCGGTCAGGACCAGGTTGCGGTTCAGCTCGTAGGTGTCGGTCTGCTCGGCCTCGGCGCGGATCAGCACGTCGCCGACCCAGACCGTGTGCGCGTCCTTGCCCTGCAGCGCGCCCTTGTAGGTCACGCGGGACTTGCAGTGCGTGGCGCTGTGGTCGACCAGCAGCCGGGCCTCCAGGTGCTGGCCGGCGTCGGCGAAGTACACGCCGAGCAGTTCGGCGTCGCCGCCGGGCGCGGTGTACGCCACCCGCGGGGTGAGCCGCACCAGGTCGCCGCCGAAGCTGACGTTGATGGACTGCAGGCGCGCGTCCCGGCCCAGCCGGGCCTGCTGCTGCGACAGGTGCACGGCGTCGTCGGCCCAGTCCTGCAGCGCGATGACGGTCAGGTCGGCGCTGTCGCCGACCAGGAACTGCACGTTCTCCGAGTAGGTCGCGCTGCCCTGGTAGTCCAGGACCACCACGGCCTTGGCGAACGGCTTCACGTCCACCAGCACGTTGCCGAACACGGTGCCGCCGGTGCCGGTGAACGTCACGCGCACCGGCTCGGCGACCTCGGCCTCCTGCGGGATGGTGATGACGGTGGCCTCGGTGAACCCGGCCCACGCCAGCGCCGCGGTGCGGTCCACCGGGGCGCCGGCCCTGCCGAGCCGGGAGTCGTCGCGGCCGACGGTCTCCACCACGACCGGCTCGCTCGCCACGACGTCGACCGCGACCTTGCCGTCGGCGGCCGGGGACTCGTGCAGCCCGCGCAACCGTTTCAGCGGGGTGAAGCGCCAGTCCTCCTCGCGGCCGGTCAGGGCCGGGAAGTCCGCGGGGTCGAAGGACGTGGGGCGCTCCACGCGCGCGTCGGTCGGCTGGCTCACGGCGCGGCCGGTGCCCGGGCCGGCGAGGCGGTTGCCCGCGCCGGGCTCGTTCACGGTGACGGCGGCGGCGGTTTTGGAGCCAACCTGGTTCTGCGGATCAGACATCGATGTCCCGTACTCGTGGCTAGTGATTCGTAAGAGGTCTGTTCTGATGGAGCGGGGGGCGTCAGCCGACCGCGCCCTCCATCTGCAGCTCGATCAGCCGGTTGAGCTCCAGCGCGTACTCCATCGGCAGCTCGCGGGCGATCGGCTCGACGAAGCCGCGCACGATCATCGCCATCGCCTCGTCCTCGGTCATCCCGCGGCTCATCAGGTAGAACAGCTGGTCCTCGCTGACCTTGGAGACGGTCGCCTCGTGGCCCATGGACACGTCGTCCTCGCGGACGTCCACGTAGGGGTAGGTGTCCGAGCGGGAGATGGTGTCGACCAGCAGCGCGTCGCACTTCACGGTGGACTTGCTGTGGTGCGCGCCCTCCTGCACCTGGACCAGGCCGCGGTAGGAGGTGCGGCCGCCGCCGCGGGCCACCGACTTGGAGATGATGGTCGAGGAGGTGTGCGGGGCGGCGTGCACCATCTTGGCGCCGGCGTCCTGGTGCTGGCCCTCGCCGGCGAAGGCGACGGACAGCGTCTCGCCCTTGGCGTGCTCGCCGAGCAGCCAGACGGCCGGGTACTTCATGGTGACCTTGGAGCCGATGTTGCCGTCGATCCACTCCATGGTCGCGCCGGCCTGCGCGGCGGCACGCTTGGTGACCAGGTTGTAGACGTTGTTCGACCAGTTCTGGATGGTGGTGTAGCGCACGCGGGCGTTCTTCTTCACCACGATCTCCACGACCGCCGAGTGCAGCGAGTCCGAGGAGTAGATCGGCGCGGTGCAGCCCTCGACGTAGTGGACGTAGGAGTCCTCGTCGGCGATGATCAGCGTCCGCTCGAACTGGCCCATGTTCTCGGTGTTGATGCGGAAGTAGGCCTGGAGCGGGATCTGGACGTGCACGCCCTTGGGGACGTAGATGAACGACCCGCCGGACCACACCGCGGTGTTCAGCGCGGAGAACTTGTTGTCGCCGGTGGGGATCACGGTCGCGAAGTGCTCGCGGAACAGCTCCGGGTGCTCCTTCAGAGCGGTGTCGGTGTCGAGGAAGATGACACCCTGCTCCTCCAGCTCCTTGTTGATCTGGTGGTAGACGACCTCGGACTCGTACTGCGCCGCCACACCGGAGATCAGCCGCTGCTTCTCGGCCTCCGGGATCCCCAGCTTGTCGTAGGTGTTCTTGATGTCCGCCGGCAGGTCGTCCCAGGACTCGGCCTGCTTCTCGGTGGAGCGCACGAAGTACTTGATGTTGTCGAAGTCGATCCCGCCGAGGTCCGCGCCCCACACCGGCATCGGCTTCTTCTCGAACAGCCGCAGGCCGCGCAGCCGCATCTCGAGCATCCACTCCGGCTCGCTCTTCTTCGCGGAGATGTCGCGGACGACGTCCTCGTTCAGGCCGCGGCGCGCCGTGGACCCGGCGACGTCGGAGTCGGCCCAGCCGTACTCGTAGGTGCCGAGGCCTTCGAGCTGCTCGTGCGAGGTGGTGGTCATAGCGGAACCCTTCCGGAAACCTCGGTGCTCTTGCTGGTCCCGGTGGCTGAGACGGTCATCGGGATGAAGGTGGTGCACACGCCGTCGCCGTGGGCGATGGTCGCGAGTCGTTGGACATGAGTGCCCAGCAGCTCGGCGAAGACCTCGGTCTCCGCCTCGCACAGCTGGGGGAACTGCTCGGCGACGTGCGCCACCGGGCAGTGGTGCTGGCACAGCTGCTCGCCGGCGGCGGGCGCGTTGCCGGTCTCCCGCAGGCCGGCCGCGTAGCCGTCCTCGGTGAGGAGCTTCGCCAACAGCGCGGGCCGCTCCTCGGCGGGCACGGATTCCATCCGCTCCCGGAACCGGTCGGCCAGCTCCGCCACACGCTTGCGCGCGAACGCCTCGACCGCCACGGACCCCGCACTGTCGGCGAGGAACTTCAGCGCGTCGACGGCCAGTTGGTCGTACGCCTGGTAAAAAACACCCCGGCCGCGATCGGTGAGCGCGAAGACCTTGGCCGGCCGGCCGCGTCCCCGCTGCCCGTACGTCCGCTGCTGCCGCGCCTCGACAAGGTTCTCGGCCAACAGCGCATCCAGGTGACGCCGCACGCCGGCGGGCGTCATCTTGAGCCGCTTGCCGAGGTCCACCGCGGTCGAGGGCCCGTTGGCCAGGATGCTGCGGGCGACCCGGTTGCGCGTGCCGACGTGCACGTCAGAAACGTCGTCGGCGGACGACGACGCACTCACGCTCGGGTTCGGCACGCTTTCCACAACACCAGTGTGCCTTTATTCGTTCCCCGGTACCAAGTAAGGGGGACCTAATAAGTCACGGGGATGTGACCAAATTCACGCGCGCGCGGCGGCTCGGAGCGGAGCTCGGACGAAGACGCCTCGCGGCGAGCCTACGCCCGGGCTTCGGAAGCGGCAGCGCGGGGCTCGACCAGCCGGTCCCGATCCCGCGGCTCACCTCAATGCACCGCGGGGCGGTCCCGGAAACCGACGGCGGCTATGAGGTCCCTGGGTTCGCTGAGTTCGCCGAGTTCGCTCGGCCTCAGACCTCCACGTCCCGCACCAAAGCCGCCGCCCCGATCAGTCCCGCGTCCCCGCCGAGCGCCGCCGGGTGCACCGTCACGTCGCGCGTGAACGACAGCCGCGCGTACTCCTTCAGGTGCTCGCGCAGCGGCCCGAACAGCAGGTCCCCTGACTTCGCCACGCCGCCGCCGATCACCGCCGCCTCCATGTCGACCAGCGCGGCGGTGCCGGCGATGGCTGCGGCGAGGGCCTTGGCCGAGCGGTCGAACGAGGCCAGGGCGATCGGGTCGCCGGCGCGTGCCGAGTCCGCCACCTCGGCAGCCGTGGCCTCCGACGCGGCGCCGCCGCTGGGGCGCTGCCAACCTTCGCTGACCGCGCGCGCGGCGATCGCGGTACCGCTGGCGATCACCTCGACACAGCCGCGGGCGCCGCACGGGCACGGCGGGCCGTCCAGCTCCACGCAGATGTGGCCGACGTGGCCGGCGTTGCCGCTCGGGCCCGGACGCAGCCGGCCGCCGAGGATGAGGCCGCCGCCGACGCCGGTGGAGACCACCATGCACAGCACGTTCTCGCGGCCCTTCGCGGCGCCGCGCCAGTGCTCGCCGGCGGCCATGGCGACGCCGTCGCCGGCCAGGGTGACCGGCAGGCCGGTGCGGTCCGCGACCCGGGCCGCCAGCGGGAAGTCCCGCCAGGCGTGGATGTTCAGGGGGCTGACGGTGCCCTTGGCGGCGTCGATGGGGCCGGCGCTGCCGATGCCCACGGCCACGGCCTGGGCCCACGCGGGCTCCGCCATGAGGGCCGCCAGGAGGTCCTCGACCGCCGTCATCGGCTCGGTGGCGGGAGTCGGCCGCTCGTGCCGGGCCAGCAGCTCGCCCGCGGCGTCGACCAGGCCTGCCGCGATCTTGGTGCCGCCGATGTCGATGGCCGCGTACACACTTCCTCCGGTGGGTCGGGAAAACGTTTTGCCCAGTGGGATGGATCGCCCACTTGGACGGACGAACCGCCGAGCCGGGGGCTCAGGATCCCCGGCTCGGCGGCGGCTTGCAAAACCGCTGAGGTCTCGGCCCGAAGGCTAGCCCAGCGCCAGCTCGTCGATGGCGGCCAGTTCCTCGGCGGTGAACTCCGGCCCCGACACCGCGGCCACGTTCTCCTCCAGCTGCGCCACCGACGAGGCGCCGATCAGCGCCGAGGTCATCCGCGGGTCGCGGACCACCCACTGCGTGGCCATCTGCGCCAGGCTCTGCCCGCGCTTGCCGGCCAGCTCGTTGAGGCCGCGCAGCTTGGTCAGCACCTCCGGCGTCAGGTTGTCCTTGGACAGGAAGCGGCCGATCGACGCCCGCGAGCCGGCCGGGATGGTCCCGTCCAGGTAGCGCGAGGTCAGCAGCCCCTGCTGCAGCGGGCTGAACGCGATGCAGCCCATCCCGGTCTCGGCGGTGGCGTCGAGCAGCGAGTCCTCCTCGATCCAGCGGTTCAGGATCGAGTACGAGGGCTGGTGGATCAGCGCCCGCACGCCCATGCCGCGCAGCAGCGCCGCGGCCTCGCGGGTCTGCTCGGAGCTGTAGGAGGAGATGCCGACGTAGAGCGCCTTCCCCTGCTGCGCCGCCGAGGCCAGCGCGCCCATCGTCTCCTCCAGCGGAGTCTCCGGGTCGAAGCGGTGCGAGTAGAAGATGTCGACGTAGTCCAGGCCCATCCGGGTCAGCGACTGGTCGAGCGAGGCCAGCAGGTACTTGCGCGAGCCCCACTCGCCGTACGGCCCGGGCCACATGTCGTACCCGGCCTTGGTGGAGATCACCAGCTCGTCCCGGTACGGCCGGAAGTCCTGCGCGAACACGTGCCCGAAGTTGGTCTCGGCCGAGCCGTAGGGCGGCCCGTAGTTGTTCGCCAGGTCGAAGTGCGTCACGCCGAGGTCGAAGGCCCGGCGCAGCACCGCGCGCTGGTCCTCGATCGGCTTGCCGTCGCCGAAGTTGTGCCACAGCCCGAGCGAGACCAGCGGCAGCTTCAGCCCGCTCAGGCCGCTGCGCCGGTAGGGCATCCGGTCGTCGTAGCGGTCCGGGTCGGCGGCGTACGGGGGAAGGACGTTCATGGTTCAGGCCTCCGAACCGGTCGTGCGGGCGAAGCGGAGCGTGACGAGCTGGAACGGCCGCAGATCCAGGCGGAGTCCGTCGTTGTCTGTGGCCACGCTCACACCCTCTCGGGTGATCGGCCGCTCAAGCAAATCGCAGATCTCAAAGCCCGAGAAACCGAAGCCCGGCGTGACGCGCGCCGAGGCCCGGCCGCCGTGCGATTCGTAGACCCGGAGGATCACGTCGCCGCTGCGGTCGTCGGCGAGCTTGATCGCGGAGGCCACGACGGCGTCGTCGTCGATGGTGAACAGCGGGGCGACATCGCGCTCGCCGCCCTCCACCCCGCGGCTGGTCGTGGGGAGCGCGTAGCCCTCACGCACCGCGTCGCCGATCGACGCGCCCGGCACCAGCGAGTGGTGGAAGGAGTGCTTGCCCTGGTCGGTCTCGGGGTCGGGGAACCGCGGCGCGCGCAGCAGCGAGATCCGCGCGGTCGTGGTGGTGCCGCCGTCCGCGCGGACCGTGCGCGTCACGTCGTGGCCGTAGGTCGAGGCGCTGATCAGCGCCACCCCCCAGCCCGGCTCCTCGAAGTGCACGAACTTGTGGTTGCAGGCCTCGAACTTCGCCGCCTCCCACGAGGTGTTGGTGTGGGTCGGACGGAAGATGTGGCCGAACTGGGTCTCCGAGGCGTAGCGATCCGCGTGGACGTCCAACGGGAAGGCCAGCTTGAGGAATTTCTCGGTCTCGTGCCAGTCGACCTCGGTGGTGATGTCCAGCCGCTTCGAACCGGGAGCCAGCGACAGCCGCTGGACCACACGTGAGGCTCCGAAACTCCTGGTGACCCGCACCCCGCCGGACAGAGCCTGGAGCTCGTCGACCTCGGTCAGGTCGGTGACCGTGTTGCGGTAGAACTCGTCGACGTCCCAGGCATCCCACATGTTCGGGAAATCGGGGTGGATCTGCAGCAGGTTGGCCGGGGAACCGGGGACCAAGGTCTCCCGGCCGCTCTCGACGTCGACCACCGACACCAGCAGGCCGCGCCCGTCGATCTCGGCCCGCACCACGCCGTTGTCCAGGACGAACCCGCCGCCCTCGCGGGCCGTCGGCGCCACCCGGACGTCGGGCTCGGCGATGACGATTCGGGCGCCGCCGGCGGGAATCTCCCACCGCCCGTGCGGCGCGGCGTTGAACACGACCTCGCGGTCGCCCTTTCCTGCCAGCTCGCCCAACGCGTCCCAGACGACCTTCTCGAGCTCGTCGGCCACCGCCTTGTAGGTCTTCTCCGCCTCGCGGTGCACCCACGCGATCGACGACCCCGGCAGGATGTCGTGGAACTGGTGCAGCAGCACCGTCTTCCAGATCCGGTCCAGCGCGGCGTAGGGGTACTCGAAGCCGTTCCGCACCGCCGCGGTCGCGGCCCACAGCTCGGCCTCCCGCAGCAGCTGCTCGCTCCAGCGGTTCCCCTGCTTGGTCCCGGCCTGGCTGGTCAGCGTGGCCCGGTGCAGCTCCAGGTAGAGCTCCCCCACCCACACCGGCGGGTTCTTGTACTCGGCCTCGGCCTTTGCGAAGAAGTCGGCGGGCTTCTCCCACGCGACCTTCGCCGACCCCTCCAGGTCCTTCATCCGCCGGGCCTTGGCGACCATCTCGCGCGTGGTCCCGCCGCCGCCGTCGCCCCAGCCGGTCGGGGCCAGCGACACCGAGGCGCGGCCCTTGTCCTTGAAGTTGCGCGCGGCGTGCGCGATCTCGCTGCCCTTCATCGAGCAGTTGTAGGTGTCGATCGGCGGGAAGTGCGTGAAGATCCGGGTGCCGTCGATGCCCTCCCACAGGAAGGTGTGGTGCGGGAACTTGTTGACCTGGCTCCAGGAGATCTTCTGGGTCAGCAGCCACTTCGAGCCCGCGGCCTTGATGATCTGCGGCAGGCCGCCGGCGAAGCCGAAGGTGTCCGGCAGCCAGGCCTCGTCGTTCTCGACGCCGAACTCGTCCAGGAAGAAGCGCTTGCCGTGCACGAACTGCCGGGCCATCGCCTCCGAGCCGGGCATGTTCGTGTCCGACTCCACCCACATGCCGCCGGCCGGCACGAAGCGGCCGTCGGCCACCGCCTTCTTGACCTTCTCGTAGACCTCGGGGCGGTGGGTCTTGATGAAGTCGTACTGCGCGGCCTGGGACATCGTGTAGATGAACTCGGGCTCTGAGTCCAACAGGTTGGTCATGTTCGCGGTGGTGCGGGCGACCTTGCGGACCGTCTCCCGCAGCGGCCACAGCCACGCCGAGTCGATGTGCGCGTGGCCCACCGCGGAGATCTTGTGCGCCGAGGGCACGGCCGGCTTGGCCAGCACCTCGGCCAGCCGCTCGCGCGCGGCGGCCGCGGTGGCGTTCACGTTCTGCAGGTCGACGGCGTCCAGCGCGCGTTCCACGGCCTGCACGATCTCGTAGCGCCGCGCCGAGTCCTCGGGCAGCTCGGCCATCAGCTCGCCGAGCACCTCCAGGTCGGCGACCAGGTTCCACACCGTCTCGTCGAAGACCGCCAGCTCCAGCTTCTCCAGCCGGTACTGCGGCTCGTCGCCGGCCGTCTCCTTCTCGCCGAGCAGCGTCGGCAGGAAGGGGTGGTAGTCCAGGATCACCGGGTTCGAGGCCGCCTCGACGTGCAGCAGCACGTCCTCGCCGCCGGCCGCCCGGTCCACCACGCGCACCCACTGGTTGCGCGGGTTCAGGCCCTTCACCGGCGAGCCGTCGGGCCGGTAGACCAGCCCCTCGCACTGGAAGCCGGGCATGTTCTTGTCGAATCCGAGGTCGATGATCGCCTCGACGGTCCTGCCCGCCCACGCGGCGGGCACCGTCCCGGCGACCGTCAGCCAGCTCGTCCCCCACGGCGCGCCCCAGCGGTCGCCGACCGCGACCGGCTCGCGCGGCGCGGCCAGGCCTTCGGCCACCGGCACCGGCTCGCCGGGGGCGACCCAGATCGACCCCGTCAACGGCACCGACTCCGGGTAGATCGCCGGGGTGATGCGCTCCTCCAGGACGCGCTTCAGGCGGTGTTCCACCAAGGACCGGTTATCGTGCATCGCTTTAGCTCCAAACGTCCTCGACGGCCAGCACCTCGGTGATGCCGCGCGCAGTCAAGTGATTCTTATCCCCCGCGAGCCCGGCCAGTACAGCTGTGGGCCGCGCACCTTCTGCTAATAAATGCATGAAGGCTTCGTAGTAGCGTCCGCCGGGACCGCATGTGGCCCGCGCCGTGACCTCCTCGGGCAGGTCCACGACCAGGCCGACGGCCCGCGGCGCGGGCGGCGCCCAGTGCTCCCGGACCTCGCCGACGATCTTCGCCAGCTCCAGTCCGGCCGGCTTGGGCTCGCGGGAATTGGTGAGCAACCCGAGGCGGTATTCGAGCTCGGGGAAGTCGGCCAGGTCCTTGCTCACGTCGTGCGAGCACCACCACGTGACGCCCCACAGGTCCGGGCAGTCAAGCGCGTTCGCTACCGTGGCCCGGGTGAAATCGGCGGCTTTGTCGGCCGGGATGTGCGGCTGCGGGGCGCCGACCTCCTGGAGCCACACCGGCCGGTGCGCCTCGGTGGCCCAGGCCTTCGACAGCTCGATCATGTACTCGGCGTGATGCGCCACGGCCGTGGAGTCCGTGCCGTAGCGCTGCTGCGTGCCGTTGAAGACCCAGGAGTGGATCGCGGTCGCGGCCCCCTGACGTGCGGCGTGCCCCGGGGTGAAGGGGTGGTCGTCGAGGTACCAGGCGGCGTCGTAGGAGCAGTGCAGGTGCAGCTTGCCCGGCGCGCCCTCCTCGCAGGCCGCGAGCAGCCGGTCCAGCCAGGCGGCGGCCTGCGCCGGGGTGATGCGGTCCGGATCCGGATGCGGGTCGCCGGAGAACTGGTTGGTCTCGTTGCCGAGCGTCATGCCGATGAAGTTCGGGCGGTCGGCCAGCGCCGAGGCCAGGGTGCGCAGGTACTCGGCCTCGCCGGCGACCACGTCGGGGTCGGTGAACATGTTCCGGCGGTGCCAGGTGCTGACCCAGGCCGGCTGGAAGTCGAAGCTGGACAGGTGGCCCTGCAGGCCGTCGACGTTGACGTCCAGCCCGCGCTCGGCGGCGGCGTCGGCGAGCGCGACCAGCTGCTCGACGGCGCGCGGGCGGATCAGCGTCCGGTTGGGCTGGAACACCGGCCACAGCGGGAAGACCCGCACGTGGTCCAGGCCGAGTCCGGCGATCGAGTCCAGGTCGGCGCGCACCTCGTCCAGGTCGAAGTCGAGCCAGTGGTGGAACCAGCCGACGCTGGGGGTGTAGTTGACGCCGAAGCGGGGTGTCGGCTGGGTGTGTGTCGCCTGCGTGTGTGTCTGCTGGGTGCGCGTCGGTTGCGCGTGCGTTGTCGGGGGCTGCGGGGACGGCGGACGGGGCGGAACTGCGGTCATGGCCGGAGCGGGTCCTCGTGTGTGCGGGGCGTGCGGTGGCAAATCAGATGTCTTCGGACCTGGCGGGCGTCACCCCTTGATGGCGCCCTCCGCGACACCTCTGAAGAAGTACCGTTGCAAGATCAGGAACAGCGCGAGGATCGGCAGCAGCGCCATCATGGTTCCGGCGGCGATGGTGCGCGGGTCGTGCGACCACTGGCCGTTCAGGTAGGACAGGCCGACGGTGAGGGTGAGCTTGTTCGGGCTCTGCAACACCAGCAGCGGCCACAGGAAGTCGTCCCAGGCCCCGATGAAGGCGAAGATCGAGATCACGCTCAGCGTGCCCTTGACCGACGGCAGGCCGACGTAGCGCATGCGCTGCAGGACGGTGGCGCCGTCGATGATCGCGGCCTCCTCGACCTCCTTGGGCAGCGCCATGAACGCGTTGCGCATCAGCAGCACGTTGGTCATGGCGATCATGTCCGGCAGGCAGACCCCGAGGATCGAGTCGCCCAGGCCCATGCTGGTGATCATCTGGAACTTGGAGATGATCGTCACCTCGGCCGGCAGGATCAGCGTCGCGACGAACACCCCGAGCAGCAGCTTGCGGCCCTTGAACTTGAGCCGGGCCAGCACGTAGCCGGCCAGCGTGGCGCCGAGGACGTTGCCGGTGACGTTGATCGCGGCCACGGTCAGCGAGTTCAGCGCGAAGTGCCACACCGGGATGGTGTTCTGCACCTCGCCGTAGTTGCCGAGCGTCGGGTGGTGCGGCAGCAGCTGGATGTTCTGCGTGTAGACGTCCTCGGCCTTGCTCTTCAGCGAGGTCGACAGCTCCCACAGCATCGGGCCGATGGAGACCAGCAGCACGATGACCAGCGCGGTGTAGCGCAGGACCAGGCCGTGCGGCGTCGGGGCGTCGAAGATGGGCGAGCGCCCCTTGCGGTCCGGGTTCCGGACGGCGGTGCCGCGGCGCGCCGGCCGCTTCCCGCGCGTCTCGCGCTCGCGGCTGTCCTCGGCGGTGGTCGCGGTCACGACTCCTCCTGGTTGCTGTTGTTCAGGCGGGTCAGGAACAGCAGCGGGATCGCGGTGAGGAAGAACAGGAACACGCTGATCGCGCTGGCGTAGCCGAGCCGGCCGTCGCTGCCGGAGGCGGCCTGCTGCACCAGCATCACGATCGACACGTCCTGGCCCCCGACGCCGCCGGTCGCGCCGCCGAGGATGTAGAGCTCGCTGAACACCCGCATCGCGTTCACCGCGATCAGCACCGAGATCAGGATCATGGTGCCGCGCACCCCGGGGACGGTGACGCTCCAGAACCGGCGCACGGACCCGGCGCCGTCCACGGCGGCCGCCTCGTGCAGCTCCCGCCGCACGCTGCCCAGCGCGGACATGTACAGGAGCATGTAGTAGCCCAGCCCCTTCCACACCGTCAGCGCGATGGCGCTGAGCAGCAGCAGCCACCGGTCGGTGAGGAACGGGACGGTCTTGTGGACGAACCCCATGGTCTGAAGAAGGTTGTTGAACAGACCGCGGTCGTCGAGCATCCACTTCCAGATCAGGGCCACGGTCACGGCCGAGGCGATGACCGGGAAGTAGAAGGCGGTCCGGAAGAAGGCGATGCCGCGGATGTTCCGCTGCACCAGCATGGCCAGCAGCAGCGGGAGCAGGGTGAGCAGCGGGACGCAGATCACCATGAAGACGATGGTGTTGAGCACCGCGTCCCGGATGTGCGGGTCGTGCCACAGGAGCCAGTAGTTCTTGAGACCGATGAAGTGCCCACCGGTGAGCTGGTGCACGTTGGTGAACGACAACGTGACGGTGTTGATCGCCGGCCACACGCTGAACAGCGCGAGCCATACCAGCGCCGGCAGCATCAACAGCCATGGGGTGTAGAACCGGTGGGACCTCATCGGTTTCCTCGCTGCTTCCTACTCAGGCCTACGGGACACACGTCACTGCGTGAGCAGCGCGTTCGCCTGGTTCACCGTGTTGTCCAGGGCCTGCTTGGAGCTCTCCTTGCCGGTCATCGCCTTGGCGATCTCCTGGTTCAGGATCGTGTTCATCGCGTCGGTCCAGATCGGCGGTGTGAAGTTCACCGCGGTCTGCATGTCCTTGTACGCGATCACCGAGGCGTCGCCCTGCGTCGTGCCGTCGCTCTTGCTGTACTGCGGGTCGTCGGCCGAGGCGGCCGAGCCCGGCAGGAAGCCCGGGGCCAGCTTGATGAAGGAGACCTGGTTCTCGTTGTTCGTCACGTACTCGGCGAAGGCCAGCGCCAGCGGCAGGTTCTTGCTCTTGCTGGCGACCGACAGGCCCTGCACGTACAGCGGCGCGGTGTCCAGCGCCGGGGACGGGACCACGTTCGGGGCCAGCGTCGGGTTGTCCTGCTTCAGGCTGGTGATCAGGTTGCCGCCGCCGGTGGTCCAGGCCGCCTGCTGCTTGCTGAACAGCGCGGAGTTGCCCTCATAGCTGTTGTCCAGGACGTTCGACGGGAGGTACCCGGCCTTGTAGGCGGCGGTGTACTTGTCCAGCATCGCCTCGGCCGGCGCGGTGTTGAAGGCGAACTTCGTGCCGTCGGTCGTGAGCAGCTTGGTGCCGGTGTTGGCGATGTCGGACAGCCCCGGCGCGCGGGACATCAGGTAGTCCTTGCCGCCGGACTTGTCGTGCATGGTCTTGGCCTGCGCGACCAGGTCGTCGAAGGTCTTCGGCGGGTTGCTCGCGTCCAGGCCGTCCTTGGCCATCATCGTCTTGTTCCAGTAGCTGACGTCCGTGCCGAGGTACCACGGGAAGCCGAAGTCCTGGGAGCCGCCGGAGATGTCCTGGTAGTTGTAGGCGGACAGGCCGCTCTTGACGTAGTCCGTCGCCAGCGTCGGGACGTTCTGCTTCAGGTCCAGCAGGTTGCCGGTCTTGGCCACGGCGTGCGCGATGTCCGGCGGCAGGTTGATCACGTCGGGCAGGCTGCCGGTGGAGACCTGGCTGGCCACCTTGGTCGGGTAGCCGTCGCCGGGCTGGTCGATCCAGTTGACGTCGGTGCCCGGGTGCGCGGCCTTGAAGTCGGCGATCAGCTTGGTGAAGTACGGCGTGAACTTGTCGTTCTTCAGCGACCAGGTCTGGAACGTGATGCCGCCCGACAGCGCGGCCGTGGTGGCGACGGTCTTGTTCGCGTCCGCGGACGAGGACTTGCTTCCGACGCCGCAGCCGGCCAGCAGCGTCGCGGCGACGGCTATGGCGGATACCGCTGTGGTCCTGCGCATGCTCATGACTCCCGGCTTTCCGTGTGAGGGATCGGTGTTTGGGGACGGTGCTGGGTGCGTTCGAGGACTGCTCTCTCGTTCACGAGAGTTTTACTAAACCGCTCTAGTGGAAAGGGACTATGCTCTGCGACATCCGGGGTGTCAAGGGGCGAGACAGCCCTCGCCGGGGAAGGGATACCGAACCGTGACCAGGCCCACGATCGACGACATCGCCCGCAGCGCGGGGGTGTCGAAGAGCGCCGTGTCGTTCGCGCTGAACGACCGCCCCGGCGTAAGTCCCGCCACCCGCGAGCGCATCCTTCGGGTGGCCTCGGAGATGAACTGGCGGCCGCACAAGGCGGCGCGCGCGCTCGGCGGCGCCCGCGCCGACGCCGTCGGGCTGGTGGTCGCGCGGCCGGCGCAGACCATCGGCGCCGAGCCGTTCTTCGGCCTGCTGCTGGCCGGGCTGCAGGCCGGGCTGTCGGCGCGCTCGGTGGCCCTGCACCTGATGATCGTCGAGGACACCGCGGCCGAGATCGAGGTCTACCGGCGCTGGACCTCCGAGCGGCACGTGGACGGGTTCGTGCTGGTCGACCTGCAGCACCGCGACAAGCGCGTGCCGGTGCTGGAGGACCTCGGCGTCCCGGCGGTGGTGATCGGCGGCCCCGGCGGCCACGGCACGCTGCCGAGCCTGTGGGCCGACGACCGCGAGGCGATGCTGTCCCTGGTCGACTACCTGGCCGCGCTGGGCCACCGGCGCATCGCGCACGTCGCCGGCGACGAGGCGTTCCACCACACCCGCCGCCGCATCCGGGCGCTGAAGGACGCGGCCCGCCGCCTGCACCTGGCGGACGCGGTCTCGGTCCCCACCGACTTCAGCGACGCCCAGGGCGCCTCGGCCACCCGCGCGCTGCTGAGCAGCCCGGAGCGGCCCAGCGCCCTGATCTTCGACTCGGACGTGATGGCGGTCGCCGGCCTGGCCGTGGCCGCCGAGATGGGGGTGGCCGTGCCGGCCGGCCTGTCAGTGGTCTCCTTCGAGGACTCGCTGCTCACCCGCATCGTGCACCCGGGGATCACCGCGCTGCACCGCGACACGTTCGCGCTCGGCGGGCAGGTCGCGGCGATGCTGCTGGCCGCGATCGACGAGCCCGGCTCGGTGCGCGACGTGCAGGGCCCCACGCCCCGGCTGACGGTGCGGGAGAGCACGCGCGCTCCTTACAGCGACCACCGTCCATGAACCGGTTCAGCGATCTCCATGAACCGGTTCAGTAACAGCCGGTCACTTCCCACGAACAGCCCACCCCGCTTGCCCTATCACCCCGCTCGTACTGGTCTGATGGAAAACACGCGGATGGGAGGACGACTATGTTCGTCCGCAGCCTCTACATCACCGCCGATCCGGCGGACGTCGGCCCCGCCCTGGACGTGATCGCCAAGGCGGTCCCCGGGATGATGGCCGAGCAGCCCGGCTTCGACGGCATCGGGATCTTCGCCGACCGGACCCTCGGCAAGATCCTCACCGGCTCCTGGTGGGAGACCGAACAGACGCTCAAGGACAGCGACGAGCAGCTGCGCGACCGCCGCACCGACATGCTGGCCCGGTTCGTCTCGACGATCACGACCGTCGACCTGGAGGCCGCGGCCTACACCCGGCCGGCCTCGGCGACCAGCGGCGGCTTCCGGCTCCAGCGGATGGCGTACGCCCCGGCCATGGCCGACACGATCATCCAGGCCTTCAAGGAGGTCGGCCTGCCCCGGCTGCAGGAACTCGACGGCTTCCAGGGCGCGAGCCTGCTCCTGGACCGGGCCCACAACATGGCCGGCGTGAGCACCATCTTCAGCGACATGGACACCCTCGCGGCCTCGCGCGGCCCGCAGGCAGCGATCCGCAAGGCGGCGTTCGAGCAGATGAAGGAGGGTGTCCAGCTGATCTCGCTGGAGGAGTTCGAGGTCGTGGAGCTCGACCTGCCGACCTCCAACCCGATCAAGCGGCCGGGGCACTGAGCACGTGTGGCGCGGATAACAGCAAGACCCGGCACGAAGCACCAGAGGTCGGCTTCGTAGAATCACCGCTATGGGACAACCAGCCGTAGAAGTGACCGGCCTGGTCAAGAGGTACGGCGCCAAGACCGCGGTGGACGGCCTGGACCTGCGCGTGCAGACCGGGACCATCACCGCCGTGCTCGGCCCGAACGGGGCCGGGAAGACCTCGACGATCGAGTGCTGCGAGGGGTACCGCCGGCCCGACGGCGGCACCGTCCGCGTGCTCGGGCTGGACCCGGTCGCCCAGGGCGAGCGGCTGCGGCCGCGGATCGGCGTGATGCTGCAGTCCGGCGGCATCTATCCCAGCGTGCGCGCCGCGGAGATGCTCAAGCACACCGCGAAGCTCTACGCGAACCCCCTGGACACCGACGCGCTGATCGAGCGCCTGGGCCTGGGCTCGGCCGGCCGGACCACCTTCCGGCGGCTGTCCGGCGGCCAGCAGCAGCGGCTCTCGCTGGCCCTGGCCGTGGTCGGGCGGCCGGAGCTGGTGTTCCTGGACGAGCCCACGGCCGGGCTGGACGTGCAGGCCCGGCACGCCACCTGGGAGCTGATCGAGCAGCTGCGGCGCGACGGCGTCACCGTGGTGCTCACCACGCACCTGCTGGACGAGGCCGAACGGCTGGCCGACACGGTGGCGATCGTGGACTCCGGCCGGGTGATCGCGCACGACACCCCGGCGGCGCTGGCCGCGGCGAACGGCACCGCGGACACCGCGATCCGCTTCACCGCACCGCCCGGCCTGGACCTGGCCGGGCTGCTGGCCACGCTGCCGGCCGGCCTGACCGCCGTCGAGCAGCCGCCCGGCGGCTACACCGTGGCCGGGGACATCACCCCCACCGTATTGGCGAAGGTGACCGCGTGGTGCGCCGCCAAGGACGTGATGCCGCAGGGACTGAGCGTGGGACGCCGTACCCTCGAAGACGTCTTCCTCGATCTCACCGGACGGGACCTCCGTTGACGACCACCGCCTCCGCCGACGACACGGCCGACGACACCGGCGCCAAGAGCGGCGCGCGCCGGGCCGCGGCCCTGAGCTTCACGCCGAAGCCGGGCGCCGCCCCGGCCTCCCGCATGATCCTCGCGCAGGCCGCGCACGAGGTCCGCCTGATGCTCCGCAACCCCGAGCAGCTGCTGCTGACCATAGTGATCCCGGCCCTGATGATGGTCCTGTTCTCCGGCGAGTCCCTGGTCGCGACCACCGGCCCGGGCAAGCGCATCGACTTCTACGCCCCGGGCCTGTTCGGCGCGGCGGTGCTGTCGACGGCGTTCACCGGCCTGGCCATCGCCACCGGCTTCGAGCGCCGCTACGGCGTGCTCAAGCGCATGGGCGCCACGCCGCTGCCGCGCTGGGGGCTGATCGTGGCCAAGGCGCTGTGCGTGCTGTGCGTCGAGGTGATCCAGATCGCCCTGCTCTCGGCGATCGCCCTGGCCATGGGCTGGAAGCCGCACGGCAACCCGCTCGCGGTGGCGGTCCTTATCGTCCTGGCCACCGGCACCTTCGCGGGCCTGGCCATGCTCATGGCCGGCACCCTGCGCGCCGAGGCAACGCTGGGCCTTGCGAACTTCGTGTTCCTGCTCCTGCTGGCCGGCGGCGGAGTGATCATCCCGCTGTCCAAGTTCCCGTCGGGCGTCCGCCACGTGCTCGACGCCCTCCCGATCAGCGCCCTCACCAACGGCCTGCGCGACGTGCTCCAGCACGGCGCCACGCTGCCCTGGGCGAACGTCGGTATCCTCGCCGCGTGGGCCGTGGCCGCGATCGCGGTGGCCGCCCGCACCTTCAAGTGGGAGTAGCAGGACGATGACGCAGACCGCCGGGGACGCCCCGGCCGGCAGCACGGCTCCGGCCGGCGAGGCGAAGGTGCCGGCTCAGGCCGAGCATGCCGGTGCCGACTCCGCCGCCGGCACGACCGACACCCCGAGCGCCGCCGCAGCTCCGGCCGAGTCCGCGACCGCCGAGCCAGCGAGCACCTCGCGCACCGCGACCCCCGCCGACCTCGCCGCCGAGACCGCCGCTCCGGCCCCGGCGCCCGGCGAGCCGTCGGCCGCCGCCTCGCGCCCCGCAGC
>NZ_JAACYW010000174.1 GCF_015356825.1 Catenulispora rubra
GGCGGGAGCGGAGGGGTTGGAGGCGTAGGAGGATTCGAGGCGTTCGATCCGGCTGCGTTCGAGGCGTACCTGGGTTCCCATTCGGAGCTGCCGAAATTGTGGTGGCCGCGGTATGTGCGCCTCGTGGCGTCGATGCCGAGGACGGCCACGAACAAGATCGTGGTTCGCGGATTGGTGGAAGAGGCCTGGTGTACGGCGGATCCGGTGTATCTGCGCCAGGCCGGCCGGTACCGCCGGATGACCGATGCCGACCGTGTCGACCTGGCCCGGGAGTTCGGCGACCACGGCCGTACCCCGCCCCGCGGACGGTAGATCGTTGTTACTCTGCTTGCTTTCGGGCCCGGGGATTCGCGAAGGAGCAGGTGAGTCGCGCGCATGAGCGCAGAAGGCAGTACCAAGGCGGTTGTGGCGGCGTTGGCCGCCAACATGGGGATCGCCGTGTCGAAGTTCGTGGCCTACGCCTTCACCGGTTCGGCGTCGATGCTCGCCGAGGGCGTGCACTCGGTCGCCGACTCCGGCAACCAGGTGCTGCTGCTGATCGGCGGCAAGCAGGCGCGCAAGAAGGCTGACACCGAGCATCCGTTCGGGTATGGCCGCGAGCGGTTCGTGTACGCGTTCATCGTCTCGGTGGTGCTGTTCAGCGTCGGCGGGCTGTTCGCCCTGTACGAGGGCTGGCACAAGATCACGCACCCGGAGAAGGTGGAGAGCTGGTACTGGGCGGTCGGGGTGCTGCTGTTCGCGATCGTGATGGAGGGCATGTCCTTCCGCACGGCCGTACGCGAGTCCAACCACCTGCGCGAGGGCAGCAGCTGGATCGGCTTCATCCGCCGCGCCACCACCCCGGAGCTGCCGGTGGTGCTGCTGGAGGACTCCGGCGCGCTGCTGGGGCTGTGCTTCGCGCTGTTCGGCGTCGGCATGGCGGTGGCCACCGACAACGGGCGCTGGGACGGCGTCGGCACGATGGCGATCGGTGTGCTGCTGGTGTGCATCGCCGTGGTCCTGGCGGTGGAGATGAAGAGCCTGCTGGTCGGCGAGGGCGCGGGGCGGCACGACGTGGACGCGATCCGCGCCGCGGCGGTCGACGGCGACACGGTGACCGACGTGATCCACCTGCGCACGATGTACCTGGGGCCGGAGGAACTGCTGGTCGCGATGAAGATCGCGGTCCAGCACGACGACACGGCGGCCGAGGTCGCGAAGGCGATCGACGCCGCCGAGCGCCGGATCCGCGACGCGGTGCCGGAGGCGCGGCTGATCTATCTGGAGCCTGATGTGCGGCGGCCGGGGCCGCTGCCGGCGCCGACGACGGGGTGAGGGGCGGCGACGCGGGCTCGGCGGCGGTGCGTGCGAGCCCGGGTTCCGGATGCGGCGAAGCTTGATCTGCGGCGGCCGGCGCCGACGACCGGGCGTGGGTTGGCAGTTACTCGCGCGGTGCGGCGTACCACCGCCAGCGGCCGGTGATCCGCGCGTGGCCGGGGATGTCGCCGCGTCCGGTGGCCCACAGCAGCGTGGGCCAGCGTGCGGTGTCGGTCGGGGCCTCGGGGAAGAGGCGGTGCAGGACCCTGTCGCAGAGGTCTTCGGGCGGGGTCCAGGCGATGTCGAGTCCGGCGGCGACGTCGTGCATGTGCACCACGACTTCGACGATGCCCATCGCGGCGAAGCCCTCGGCGTCGGCCAGGCCCATCGCGTGGTGGGCTCGGGTCTCGGGCGGTGAGGTCGCCACCAGTGCGGCCAGGAAGGCACCGCAGGCCTCGAACATCTCGATGAGGCCGGCGTTCCCGGCTTCCGGGTCGGCGAAGGTGGTGACGGCCGGGCCGCCTTCGAATTTGCGCTGCCAGGCGAACGGCACGTGCCTGTCCTGCGGTGGCTTGCGCGGGCCGAGCTGCGCGGCGTAGGCGAACAGGTCGTCGGCCATGTGCTCGACAGTTTCCCAGCAGTCCCAGCCCAGGGTGCCGGCCGGGACGTGCCAGTCCTGGTCGACCGCGGTCAGCAGGGCGTCGGCGGCCAGGGCGACGGACAGGGTGACGTCGTGCGCGGTGACCGGTTGCGAGGCTGCGTTGTTCACTCCTTGAGACTAACGCGGCCCGCCCACAAGCGAACCAGACGCCTCAGCCCGCCGAAAGCACCTCAGCAGCGCGCTGCCGCCCGGCCATCGGCCAGCCTCACCCCGCCGAAAGCGCCGCCACACCCCGGTCGTACCCCACCAGCAGCCGACCGTCCGGCGTCGCCGTCAGCGCCTGCACCTGTGCCGGGAACATCAGTTCCGGCCCCACCTGCCGGCCGGTGCCCAGATCCCACACGCGCACCGTCTGGTCCCAGCTCCCCGAGACCGCGACCGGGCGGCCGTCCAGCAGCGTCGTCGTCACCGTCTCCACGCCGGCGGTGTGGCCGGTGAGCGGGGCGCCGAGCGCCGTGCCCGCTGCCAGGTCCCACACGCGCAGCGTCGAGTCGTCGCTGCTGGTCACCGCGACGGCGCGGCCGTCCAGGACCGTGGTCGCCACCGCCCAGATGGCGTCGGTGTGGCCGGTCAGCGGGGCGCCGAGTTGGCGGTGCGTCGTCAGGTCCCAGACGCGCAGCGTGGCGTCGTTGCCGGCGGTCACCGCGACTGGGCGTCCGTCCAGGACGGTCGTGGCCACCGCGCACACCGGTTCGGTGTGCCCGGCCAGCGGGGTGCCGATCGGGCGGCGGGTTGTCAGGTCCCAGACCTGCACCGTCGGCTCGGCCAGGCCCAGGGCACTGCCGGTGCAGGTGATGGCTGTCGGCCGGCCGTCGACGGTCGTGGTGGCGATCGCCTCGACCTTGTCCTCGAAGCCGCTCAGCGGCTCCCCGGACGGCTTGCCGGCGGCCAGGTCCCACACCCGCACCGTCATGTCGGTGCCGCTGGTCAGCGCCAGCGCGCGGCCGTCCAGCACGGTCGTCGTCAGCGCCGTTCCCCAGTGCCCCGTGACCGGCTCCCCGAGCGATTCGCCGGTGCCGGCGTCCCACGCCCGCACCGCCTGGTCCGAACCCCCGCTGAGCGCGACGAGCCGCCCGTCCACCTCGACCGTCGCCATGGCCACGACCCAGTCCCAGTGCCCGGTGGGCGACTCGCCGTCGGTGGACCAGTCTGTCCGCCACCGGGTCGTCGGCGCATCCAGGAGCGCGTCCAGGAGATCGTGAAGCATGGGCGGCACGCTACCGGGGCCGGGCTCCGCCGCAGTCGGATTTTACTCAAACAGAAGTATCAAATTACGTACTTTTACGCAGGCTGAGATGGCTGGCAAGGCCTTTACTCAGTAGCGCCGTGGCCCATCCTGCCGTTCGCCGGTATGACGAACACGCCTGTGGCCTCGGCCGTCAACTGTCCGTCGGCGTAGCAGCGGCCCCAGCCGTGGATCTTGCGCCCCTCGCGGTGCGAGAATCCGGCTTCGTAGGTGATCTTCGTGTAGAGCGGCGTGGCGCGCCGCAGCGTGATCGTCAACGTCCCCGTATACCCGAACGCCCCCGAGGCCCCCTGCGCGCAGCCCAGGATCTCGTCGAAGCACGCCGCGACCCACGCCCCGTGCACGCGCCCCGCCGGCCCCTCGTACGGCGCCGTGAAGTACGCCTCGCCGCGGATCACCTCGCCGTCGGCCCACATGCGCATCGGCGGCGCCAGGGGGTTGCCGCGGCCGTTGACGGTCGAGCGTTCCACCAGAAGGGTGTCGTGGCGGCGGGCCTGGCTGGCGTTCACGCCCTCAGCGGCGATGTCGGTACGCGGGATGCGGGGCAGGGCGCCGATGCGATCGGCCAGGGATTCGGCTTCGGCGGCCAGGGCCATGAACCGCGCGGCACGGTCGGTGTCGGAGTCGGAGCCGGAGCCGATGCCCGAACCGGAGTCCAAGTCCGAGTCCAAGTCCCGGTCGGTCTCGCTCGCGTCTTCGGGGTGGTATCCGGCGTCCCCGGTGTCCAGCTGGAAAGCCGCGTCCACCAGCCGTCGTACCTGCTCCACCAGCCGGTGCTTCGCCACCCGCGCCGCCGACAGGTTCGCCTCGTCCTCGTCCAGCCAGGCGCGCCTGATATCGCCCTTGGAAACCGCTTCGGTCATGCGGAGTCTCTCCCCATCCGTCCGTGGACCCGGCCATTGCATCCGACAGTAACGTGTTCTAGTTTGCCCGGGACAGTACTCGATCAGTGCGAGATCAGCCCGAACCGGCTTGACCGAAGACCGAAGGGACCGGCGTATGCCCATCGACCCCGAGAAGGCCCTGGCCGCCCCGGCCACCAGCATCGAGCTGGCCTGGACCCCGAAGGACGTCCAGCTCTACCACCTGGGCCTGGGCGCGGGCGTCCCGGCGACCGACGCGGCGGAGCTGGCCTACGTCTACGAGAAGAGCCTCAAGGTCCTGCCGTCCTTCGCGGTGGTGGCCGGCGGCGCGCTCGGCTTCTCGCTGTTCGCCAACCCGGGCATCGACATCCAGCTGGTCAACGTGCTGCACGGCGGCCAGTCGGTCACCGTGCACCGGGCTCTCCCGACCTCCGGGCAGGCCACCGCGACCGCACGCGTCACCGACGTCTGGGACAAGGGCAAGGCCGCGGTGATCCGCACCGAGAGCGTGATCGCCGACGCCGACGGCCCCATCTGGACCAGCCACTCGCAGATCTTCGTCCGGGGCGAGGGCGGCTTCGGCGGCGAGCGCGGCCCCTCGACCGTGGACACCACGCCCGAGCGCGAGCCGGACCACGTCGTCGAGGTCAAGACTCTGGAGCAGCTGGCGCTCATCTACCGCCTGTCCGGCGACTGGAACCCGTTGCACGCCGACCCGGAGTTCGCCGCGATGGCCGGCTTCGACCGCCCGATCCTGCACGGCCTGTGCTCCTACGGCATCACCTGCAAGGCCGTCGTCGACACCGTCCTGGCCGGCGACGTGACGCGGGTGACGGAGTACTCCACGCGCTTCGCCGGGATCTTCTTCCCCGGCGAGACCATGCGCGTGAAGATGTGGGACGACGGCGCCGGGCGCGTGGACATCGTCTCCACCTCGGCCGAGCGCGACGACGCGGTAGTGCTGGCCAACACCGTGCTGACCTACAAGGCCTAGGTCCTCTATACAGACAAAGAAAAAGACAGGAACCCCTCATGCGCGCAGCAGTCCTGTTCGAGATCGGCAGCCAGACCCTCGACGTCCGCGACGACGTCACCCTCGCCGACCCCGGCCCCGGCGAGGTGCGGATCCGGATCCACGCCACCGGCGTGTGCCACTCGGACCTGTCGGCGATGACCGGCGTCCTGCCGCAGCCCGTGCCCTTCGTGCCCGGCCACGAGGGCGCCGGGGAGGTCGTCGCGGTCGGCGCCGGCGTGGCCGAGGTGGCCGTCGGCGACCACGTCATCGTGTGCTGGAACCCGCCGTGCGGCGACTGTTCCTTCTGCCGCGACGGCCAGGGCAACCTGTGCGTCGACATCTTCTTCGGCATGACCATGACGCCGCACTTCAAGGTCGACGGCGCCGACGTCTACGGCTTCGCCGGCAACGGCACCTTCGCCGAGGAGATGGTCGTCCCGTGGCAGTGCGCCGTGAAGATCCCGGACGACGTGCCGTTCGAGATCGCCGCCCTGATCGGCTGCGGCGTCACCACCGGCGTCGGCGCCGTGATCAACACCGCCCAGGTCCAGCCCGGCTCCTCGGTCGCGGTGATCGGCGCCGGCGGCGTCGGGATCAGCGTGATCCAGGGCGCGCGCATCGCCGGGGCCGCCGAGATCGTCGCCATCGACCCGGTGGAGAGCAAGCACGAGGTCGCGCTCCGCTTCGGCGCCACCAGGGCCGTCAAGCCCGAGGACGCCGACGCCGCCAAGGCCGAGGTGACCGGCCGCGCCGGCTTCGACTACGTCTTCGAGGTGGTCGGCCGCTCCGAGCTCGTGAAGCAGGCCTACGCCCTGACCCGGCGCGGCGGCACCGTCACCGTCGTCGGCGCCGGCAAGAGCGACGACAACGTCTACTTCAACATGTTCCAGCTCTTCTTCGACAACAAGAAGATCCTCGGCTCGTACTACGGCGGCGCCGACCCCCGCCGGGAGTACGGTCGGCTGATCGCGCTGTGGCGCGCCGGCCGGCTGGACCTGGAGGGCATGATCAGCGCCCGGCTCAAGCTCGACGACATCAACCAAGCTCTGGAGCTGCTGCGCACCGGCGCGGCGATCCGGACGATCATCGAGGTCTGATCTGTATCTAATACGGAGAACCTGTGTCTGATCTGGAGAATCTGTATCTGATGTGGAGAATCTGTATCCGATGTGGAGACCTGCCATGACGACATCCCTCACCGACCGCGCCGCGATCGTCACCGGCGCGGGCCGCGGACTCGGCCGTGCCGAAGCGCTGGAGCTGGCCCGCCAGGGCGCCGCGGTCGTGGTGAACGACCACGATCCGGCCATCGCCGAGCAGACCGCCGCCGACATCGTCAAGGCCGGCGGCCAGGCCGTCGCCTCCGCCGGCGACGTCTCCGACTTCGACTACGCCGAATCCCTGACCCGGCTGGCGATCGAGCGGTTCGGCACGCTGGACATCCTGGTCAACAACGCCGGGATCCTGCGCGACCGCATGGTGTTCTCGATGTCCGAACAGGAATGGGACGACGTCCTGCGCGTGCACGCCAAGGGCCACTTCGCCCTGACCCGGCACGCCACGGCCCACTGGCGCGAGCAGTCGAAGGCCGCCGGCGGACCGGTCTACGGCCGTATCGTCAACACCTCCTCCGAGGCCTTCCTCGCCGGCGCTGCCGGCCAGGCCAACTACGCCGCGGCCAAAGCCGCGATCGTCGGCCTGACCACCGCCACCGCCAACGGCTGCGCGCGCTACGGCGTTCGGGCCAACGCGATCTGCCCGCGGGCCCGCACCAAGATGACCGAGGACGTCTTCGCAGGCTTCGAAGCCCCGGCCGAGGGCATGGACCCGCTGGCTGTCGAACACGTCGCCCCGCTCGTCGCCTACCTCGCCTCCCCGGCCGCCGACAAGGTCAACGGCCAGGTGTTCGTCGTGCACGGCGGCATGGTGCTGCTGATGCAGCGACCGGTGGTCGAGGAACGCTGGGACTCCGCGCAGGAGACGTTCACCGTCGAGGAGCTCGACACCGCGCTCGGCCGCTTCTTCGAGGCCAAGAAACCCGGCGAGAACTTCAGCGCGACAGACGTGTTGTCGCTCCGTCGGCGTTGAGCTTTATCCTGTGCCCCTAGGCCTTATCAATAGGGGGTTCGGGCAATGGCCGACGACAACACTTTTTGGTTCAGCAACAACCACCGCGACTACTCCAACCAGTACGGCAACGACGCCGGCTTCGAGTTCGAGTTCTACTGCCAGCGGTGCAGCGACACCTGGCGCAGCGGCTTCGAGCCGTACAAGGCGGCGCGCGCCGCCGGCTGGATCCGCCGGGCGTCCAACATGGCGCACGGGGCGGCCTCGACGATCGGCTGGGACGTCGCCGAGGGGGTCGACGGCCTGGTGCAGAGCGGCTGGCACAAGGCGCGCGACAACTCCTTCAAGGAGGCGATCGCCGCCGCCGAGCAGCACTTCAACCGCTGCGGACGCTGCACGTCCTACGTCTGCGCGCGCTGCTGGAGCCTGGAGCGCGGACTGTGCACGAACTGCGCCCCGGACCTGGCCGCGGAGGTCGAGTCCGCGCGCAGCCACGGCATGGTCGACGCCGCGACGATGAAGGCCCGCGAGTTCGGCGCCGGGCTGGCCGCCGAGGTGGACGTCTCCACGCAGAAGCAGCTGGTCTGCCTGTCCTGCGGGCACGAGACGCACGGCGCGAAGTTCTGCCCGGGCTGCGGTGCGAAGCAGAACGCGGATCCGGGGGCGTGCGGCGGGTGCGGGTCGCAGGTCGTGCTGGGGGCGAAGTTCTGCCCCGAGTGCGGCAAGCCGCAGTAGGGCGTAGGCAGTAGGCAGTAGGCAATGGGCAAATAGTCGGCGCGGCAGCGGCGGCCGATGGGGCGGGGAACCCTACGGCTCAGCCGGTGCCGCGCCTGCTGTCTGTGCCTGCCTGTGCCCGCCTGTCTGTCCCAGCTTGTGCCTGCCTGTCTGTCCCAGCCCCTCACGGCTTGACGATCGTCTTCCCCCGCGCCCCGCCGTGCTGGATCCGCGCCACCGCCTGCGGCGCCTGCTCCAGCGGCACCTCCGCCTCCACGAACACCCGCAGCGTCCCGCCGTCGACCTCCTTGGCCAGCGCGGCCAGCAGCTCGGCCGAGGGCTGGACGCGGAACGCGATCTCCTCCACGCCGGACTGCACGCTGCCGCGCTCGCGCGTCGCGCCGCGGGTGCTGACCGCAACGCCGCCGTCGTGGACGAGCTTCTTGTTCGCCTCGAACGCCTCGCCGTCGGCGGACACCAGGTCCACCAGCACGTCCACGCCGTCCGGGTACTCGTCGCGGCAGATGCGGCCCGCGACGTCCTCGGCCGAGGTGTCGATGGTCACCGCCGCGCCGAACAGGCCCAGGCGCACGCTCTCGTCGCCGCGCGTCACCGCCAGCACGCGGGCGTCGCGCGCCGAGGCCAGCTGGGTCAGGAAGGTGCCGACGCCGCCGGCCGCGCCGATCAGCAGCAGGCTCTCGCCGCCGCGGACCTCGGCGGCGTCCAGGATGCCCAGCGCGGTCAGGCCGGCGGTCGGCAGGGCGGCGGCGGTCTTGAGCTCCACGGCGTCCGGGGCCGGGCCGATCGGGCCGGACTCGTCGACGACCACGTATTCGGCGTAGGTGCCGGCGGCGCGGCCGAAGACCGGGTCGCCGGCGGTGTAGCGGGTGACGCCCGCGCCGACCGCCTCCACCCGGCCGGCGAAGTCGACGCCCAACACCTGCGGCAGCGGCGGCTTGCCGTAGGCACCGGAGGCGACGATGGCGTCGACCGGGTTGACGCCCGCGGCCTCCACGCGCACCAGCACCTGTCCGGGCCCGGCCGTGGGCTTGGGCACGTCGAGCAGTTCCGGAGTGGCCCCGTAGTCCTTCACACCGACCGCGCGCATCCTGGTTCCTCCCTTGTGTGGTCGCCACTTGACATGAATCTGCGGCCTGAGGAGCGCCGCCGCTAGCCGAGGGGGTCAATCGGGCGGGTTCGGACTCGGGTTCGGACCAAGGCCCGCGCCGCGCAGCCCGGTAACCTACAGGGCATGCCAGAGCCCGCCGCCGTCATCGATGTCAGCACCGCCGCCCCGACCCTGCGGGACGTCGTGGCGATCCTGGAGGGGGTCTACGACCCGGCGTGGGCCGAGTCGTGGGACGCGGTCGGGCTGGTCTGCGGCGACCCGGACGAGCCGGTGCGCACCGTCGGCTTCGCCGTCGACCCGGTGGCCGCGGTGATCGACGAGGCGCTGGAGCGCGGGGCCGACCTGCTGGTCACCCACCACCCGCTGTTCCTGCGCGGGGTCCACGGCGTCCCGGCGACGACATACAAGGGCCGCCTGGTGCACCGGCTGATCCGTGGCGGCACCGCGCTGTTCACCGCGCACACCAACGCCGACTCCGCCGACCCCGGCGTCTCCGACGCCTTGGCCCGGGCCCTGGACCTGCACGACCTGCGGCCGCTGGAGCCGCGCGCGGCCAACCCCGAACTCGGCATCGGCCGGGTCGGCGAGCTGGCCGCCGCCGAGCCGCTGAGCGTCTTCGCCGCGCGGGTCGCCGCGGCGCTGCCGGTGACCTCCGGGGGTGTGCGCGTGGCCGGGGATCCGGACCGTCCGGTGCGCCGAGTCGCGGTGTGCGGGGGAGCAGGGGACACGCTTTTCGGCGCTGTCCGTAGCTCCGCGGCCGACGTCTACGTCACCGCCGACCTGCGGCACCACCCGGCCTCCGAGGCGCTGGAGGCCGGAGGACCGGCGCTGGTGGACGTGGCGCACTGGGCCAGCGAGTGGCCGTGGCTGCGGTATGCCGCCGAGACGTTGCGTTCCACGCTCGGGGCTGCCGGTACTAACGTGGAGGCGTACGTTTCCACGCTGGTCACCGATCCGTGGACCGCGCACCTGGCAGCGGGGTAGAACCCGCCGCCGGCGGAACGTGAAGAACAAGTCAAGAGAGAGGCACTGCCCTGAACGCGAACCCCGCCGACCAGCAACGTCTGCTGGACCTACACGGCCTGGACGTGCGCCTGGCGCAGCTGGCGCACAAGCGGCGCACCCTGCCGGAGCTGGCCGAGGCCGAGAAGGTGGACCGGCGCCTGGCGGACCTGCGCGACGTCCTGGTCGCCGCCGAGACCGCCGAGGGCGACATCGCGCGCGAGCAGAAGAAGGCCGAGGCCGACGTCGAGCAGGTGGTGAACCGCGCCACCCGGGACCGGCAGATGCTGGAGTCCGGCCGCGGCTCGGCCAAGGACCTGGAGAACATCCAGCACGAGCTGGAGACGCTGGCCCGGCGCCAGTCCGACCTGGAGGACGTGGTCCTGGAGGTGATGGAGCGGCGCGAGGCGGCGCAGACCCGGGTCGCCGAGATGACCGTGCAGCGCGACGAGGCGCAGGCCCGCCGGGACGAGGTGAACGCGGCGCTGGCCAAGTCCTCCGAACAGATCGACCGCGACGTCGAGGCCGTCACCGCCGAGCGCAAGACCACCGCCGGGGTCATCCCGGAGGACCTGCTGGCGCTGTACGAGCGCATCCGCGCCGACAACGGCGTCGGCGCCGCGGCCATCCGCCAGCGCCGCTGCGACGGCTGTCAGCTGGAGCTGGACATCAGCGAGGTCAACGCGGTCAAGGCCGCGGCCCCCGACCAGGTCGTCCGGCACGACGTCTGCGGCAGCATCCTGGTGCGCGTCGCGGAGTCGGGGCTGTAGGGCGCGGGGCGGGCCGGTCGGGCGGCGAGCGACAGCAAGTACAGCACGGACAACAAGGACAACCATGGCGCGCGCGTTCATCGTCGAGGCCGACGGGGCCTCCCGCGGCAACCCCGGCCCGGCGTCCTACGGCGCGCTGGTCGCGGACGCCGCCACCGGCGAGGTCCTGGCCGAACTCGCCGAGGGCCTCGGCGTGGTGGCCAACAACGTCGCGGAGTACCGCGGCCTGATCGCCGGACTGCGCGCCGCCTACGCCCTCGATCCGCAGGCGAAGGCGAAGGTTGCTGAGGCGGAGGCGATGATCGCGGCTTTCCGGGCGGCTCGGGAGGCTGGTGGGGGCGGGGAAGAGGCCGGGGCGCCGGTCGGTACTGAGCCGGCGGCTGTCGCGCAGGAAGCGCTGCCGGGTGTCGGCGGCGAAACCGGTCCGGAGATTGCGGCTTCCGGCACTGCGATGCCGGTTGATAGGTCACGGGTAGCGGGATCTGCTGGTTCTGGTTCTGGTTCTGGTTCTGGTTCTGGTTCTGGTTCTGGTTCTGGTTCGGCGGCGGCGCAGCAGCAGCAGCCGAGCTGGACCCCGGCCCCCGACATGGGTCCGCCGACCACACTCCTGCTCCTGCGCCACGGCGCCACCGCGCTCACCGCCGAGCGGCGCTTCTCCGGCGTCGGCGACCCCGAACTCTCCGACACCGGCCTCCAGCAGGTCGACGCGCTCGCCCGGCGCCTGGCCGCGCGTGGCGGCGTCGACGCGATCGTCTCCTCCCCGCTCCAGCGCACCGTCCAGACCGCGCAGGCGGCCGCCGACGCGCTCGGGCTGTCCGTCGAGATCGACCCCGGGTTCCGCGAGACCGATTTCGGGCTCTGGGACGGCCACAGCTTCGCCGAGGTCCGCGAGCTCTGGCCTGCGGAGCACCGCGCGTGGCTGGCGTCCACGGCCGTCGCGCCGCCGGGCGGGGAGTCGTTCGACGATGTGACCGTCCGCGTGCTCGCGGCGCGCGACGCGCTGCTGGAGCGTCACGCGTGCCGCACCGTCCTGGTCGTCTCGCACGTCACGCCTATCAAGACCCTGATCCGTGATGCCCTCGGGGCCCCGCCGGAGTCCCTGTACGCGATGGAACTCTCGGCGGCCTCGCTGTCGGTCGTGACTTGCTATGCCGACGGCCGCGCGCTGATGCGCCTGTTCAACGACACCGCGCATCTGACCGGTTGAGGCCGGGGCGCCACCGATCTTCCCGGGCCTGCTTCGCGTCGCGGTGATCGTGGATAGACTCCGGCCTCATGGAACGGATGGCCCCGCGGCGCGGGGGAGACGAGAACGGGGACGCGACCACCGCCGGACGGGCCGGTGCCGTGCGGGCCGCGGCGGCGACCGTGGCTGTGGTCGCGGCGCTGGCCGGCTGCTCGGTCACCGTGCAGCCGAAGAACGCCGCCGCGACCCGCCCGCTGACCTCCTCGTCCCCGACGCCCTCGGCCACGGCCACGGCTTCCGGCACGTCCAGCACCGCCGCCCCGAGCACCAGCGCGCCCTCCACGTCCGCGGCCACCAGCCCGACGGCCACGCCCTCGGACGTCGACCACACCGTCTGCTCCAACGTCCGCGACGTGTTGGCGACGCTGAAGTCGAAGCTGGCGACGGACAAGGACTCCGACTCGCGGACCGGCCAGGACTACCGCACCGCCGGCACCGCATTGCGGGTCCAGGACACCAAGACCGACAACCCCGACCTGAGGGCGACGCTGAAAGCGGTCGGCACCGACTACCAGAACGTCGGCCGCGACGTCACGAACCACGCCTCCGCGGACGACGATCTGGCCAAGGCCGCCGACGCCTCGAAGCCCTTGGCCACCTTGTGCGGCGGGGGATCGGGCGCCAGCTCCACCCCTAGCGGCAACTGACCAGCACTGACAGACAACTGACAAACAACTGATCGGCAGCCGGCCTCGACACCTGCCGTCCATCGGGCTCCGGCGGCTCTCAGGCCACTGAGTCGACCACCACGTCGATCGTCCAAGCCGTCCCCGGCTTGGACGGCGCCGCGGTCTCGGTCCGCAGCCCCAGGTCCTGCAACGCCTCGGCCAACCCCTTCGGGGTGTCGACCACGACGTCCCCGACCAGCAGCGCCCGCGCCAGCCGGCCCTTCGTCGCCTTGTTGAAGTGGCTCACCACGCTGCGCTTGGCCACACCGTCCACGATCCGCTCGTGCAGCACCCGCACCGTCGCGGTGCGCTCGGCCGCCGAGGCCGGGGCCTTCCACATCCCCGCGTACATCGACGAGCGCAGGTCCACCACCAGCCCCGAGGCGACGGCCGGGGCAAGCGCCGGGGTCAGCGCGGCCCGCCACAGCTTCGCCACCGGGCCCGCCTTCGGCAGCGTCACGCCGCCGGAGCAGCGGTACGCCGGGATCGCGTCCGCCGGCCGCACCACGCCCCACAGCCCGGAGAACGTCAGCACCCGTGCCTCGGCGCGCGCGAACGCCTCCGGGTCGTCGCGGCGCAGGCCCGGCAGGTCCAGTGCGTCGTAGAGCACGCCGGTGTAACGGTCGGCGGCCGGCAGCGTCGGGGCGGTGGCCAGCTGCCGGTCCGCCGCCAGCTCGCCGCCCTGGTTCGGCGACAGCCCCAGCACCTCCAGCGCCGTGGCCTCGCGCCCCTTGGCCAGCCGGGTCAGCTCCGCCATCAGGGCTTTGCGGGTCTTGGCCAGCTGCGGGAAGGCCAGCGCGGCCGGGTCGACCTTCGGGCCGTCGCCGTCGGGGGCCTTGCCTTCGGAGGGCGGGAGCAGGATCAGCACGGCGATCATTCTCGCGCATCGGCGGCGCCGCCGACCGGCCAGGTCCGAAGACTCGCCGTGACGGAGACTTGCGGAGCGAAAGTTAACGACATATCGTTGAGCTATCAAAGAACAACTTCGGGAGTCGTTTCGTCGATGGGGAGGACATCATGATCGAGGAACACCGGCCGAGCGCTTCGTGCCGCTGGCGTCGTACCGAGCGTCGCACGCGGGCCGCGAAGGAGATCGAAATGGAGATCCGCCTGCGGGAGCGGCAGCGGGCCCGGCGGTACGCCGACCGGGGCGACCGCGGCGACCGGGACCGCGTCCGGTACCTGCCGCTGCTTCCGCTGGGGGCGGCGGGGGAGCATCCGTCATATCGTTGAGAGGCGACGACTGTCGCCGGTGAGTGGAACTGGAGGCGGCGAGATGGCCGACGAGCAGCACGAGCAGCACGAGCAGCACGACCAGCAGGACCAGCAGGACCAGCACGACGACAACACTGAAAACACCGACAGCGCCGAAAGCACCGACTACACCGAGACCAGCACCGGGGACAGCGCCGAGCAGCACCTGCGTGAGCAGGTCCGCGAGCTCAAGGAGCAGGGCCGCCGGCTCCGGGAGGAGGCGGCCCAGCGCGAGCGGGAGCTCAAGCAGCGGCTCGAGCAGGCCGCGCGCGATCACGCGCACGAGGCCCGGGCCCGCGGCGAGGAGCACCGCACCCGGTACCGGGAGGACCGCGAAGACCGCAGGGACGAGCGCCGGGAAGACCGTCGCGGCCCGCGCCGGGGCGGCGGCGGCCGCGGTGGCTTCGGCTGGAACGTGCCGGGCACCCCGCCGATGCCGCCCATGCCCCCGATGCCCCCGGCCGGCCCGCTGCCGCCGATCCCGGGCGCCGGCGGCACTTTCATCCCGTTCGACTTCCTCGGCGGGCTCTTCGGGCCGCCGCCGGGAGCGCCGGGCGGCCGGCGCCGGCACGGCGGACGCAGCCGCGCCGGGCGCGGCGACGTGCGCATCACGGTCCTGATCCTGCTCGACGAGGGGCCGGCCAACGGCTACCAGCTGATGCAGGAGATCGAGCAGCGCACCAACGGGGCGTGGAAGCCCAGCTCCGGATCCGTCTATCCGGCGCTTCAGCAGTTGGAGGACGAGGGCATCGTCCAGACCACGGAGGGGGAGGGGCGCAAGATGTTCGCGCTCACCGACGAGGGCAAGACCTACGTGCGGGAGAACCGCGCCAAGTGGACCGCGCCCTGGGAGGGCATCGAGGAGGAAGAGGGGCCTTCGGAGGAGGCCACCAAGATCCGCGACGTCATCGCGCAGCTGGCGATGGCCTACATGCAGGTGATCCAGGTCGGTACCGAGACCCAGCGGGCCGAGGCCTCGCGGGTGCTGGTCGGCGCCCGGCAGGCGCTGTACCGGATCCTGGCCGGCGATCCGTCAGAGGACTGATCGGCTGATATCGGCGCACAGCGCGCGCGAACCGGGGCGGGGCAAGGGAAACCCGTAGCCGGCGGCGCCCGGGTCCGGCGGCGAAGCCGCACGCCACGCCCGGGGCCGCCGCCCCGGCGCGGGCGTGACGATGATCGCAGGACGCGTGCAACGGCCCACCGGCACCCCATAAGGTGCTGGCATGCCGCAAAGAGTCCTCACCGTCGAGGCCGCCGTCCCGGCCGCCGACCTGCGCGCGGGGTTCGACGCCATCCGTGCCGAACTGCAGCTGCCCGGGCCCTGGCCGGCCGACGCCCGGGCCGAGGCCGAGGCGGCGGCGAAGGCCCCGCGCATGCCCGAGGCGGACGCCACCGGCCTGCCGCTGGTCACCCTGGACCCGGCGGAGTCGATGGACCTGGACCAGGCCATGCACCTGGAGAAGCGCGAGGGCGGCGGCTACCGGGTGCACTACGCGATCGCCGACGTCGCGGCGTTCGTCACCCCCGGCAGCGTGCTGGATCTGGAGACGCACCGGCGCGGCGAGACGTACTACATGCCGGACATGCGCGTGCCGCTGCACCCGGAGGTCCTGTCCGAGGGCGCGGCCTCGCTGCTGCCCGGGCAGGAGTGCCCGGCGCTGCTGTGGCAGATCGATCTGGACTCCTCCGGCGACACCACGAACGTCGAGGTGCGGCGCGCCCGCGTGCGCAGCCGCGCCAAGCTGAACTACCAGGACACCCAGGCGGCGCTCGACGCCGGCACCGCCGACGAGGTCCTGCGCCTGCTGCGCGAGATCGGCACGCTGCGCCAGGACCGTGAGGCCGAGCGCGGCGGGATAAGCCTGAGCGTGCCGGCGCAGGTCGTGGTCGCCGACGGCGACAGCTGGTCGCTGGAGTACCGCACGCCGCTGCCGGTGGAGAACTGGAACGCGCAGATCTCGCTGCTGACCGGCATGGCCGCCGCCGAGCTGATGGTCTACGGCGAGATCGGCCTGCTGCGCACCATGCCCGACCCGCCGGAGTTCGCCTACCACCGGCTGCACCGCGTGGCCCGGGCGCTGAAGATCCGCTGGCAGGAGGGCGTCAGCTACAGCGACCTGATCCGCAAGCTGGACCCGGCGGTCCCGGCGCACGCGGCGTTCCTGCAGGAGACCACGACGCTGATGCGCGGCGCCGGCTACACGGCCTTCGACGGCGGCGTGCCGGAGCAGGCCGGCCACTCGGCGCTGGCCACGACGTACGCGCACGTCACTGCGCCGCTGCGGCGGCTGGCCGACCGCTACGCCGGGGAGGTGTGCGTGGCGCTGTGCGCCGGCACGGAGGTCCCGGACTGGGCCCGCTCGGAGCTGCCGAAGCTGCCGGCGGTGATGGAGGGCGCGGACCGGCGCGGCTCGGCGGTGGACCGGGAGTGCGTGGACCTGGTGGAGACGATGCTGCTGAAGGACCGCGTCGGCGAGGAGTTCGACGCGGTGGTCATCGACCTGAACGAGCGCATCGACTGGGACCACAACGGCAAGCCGGACGTCGGGATCGTGCAGCTGACGCAGCCCGCCGTGCGCGCCCGGTGCGACGGCCACGACCTGCCGCTGGGGCAGGAGACGCGGGTGCGGCTGGCCGAGGCGGACGTGACGACGCGGCGGATACTGTTCGAGGCCACGGATCCCCGGTACACGGTGCGCGACCGGCCGGTGAAGAACGTCGCGGGGAACGGTGGGAACGGGAACGGTGCTAAAAGTATTGATAAGGGTTCTGAGAAGAACCCTGACAGCGATGGCACAAGTACCGAGAAGAGCTGAGGAGCACGATGGCGATCGAGCCGGAACGAGTCCTGCGGATGCGCGAGGCGTCTGAGGCGGTCGAAGCGATCGGGTGGCGGTACCTACTCGGGACGCTGCGCACCACGGTCGCCGTGACATCGCTGGCGCAGGGGAGCGTGGTCGCGACGAAGGCGGTCGAGGCCTGCGCGACCGACGCCGACCGCCACCTGTGGTTCGACGTACGGGCCGACAAGGTCGTGCTGGTCCTGCAGTCGCTCGACGCCGCCGCGGTGACGGACGTCGACGCGGAGCTGGCCGGCCGCGTCTCGCTGGCGGTGCGCGAGGTGGGCCTGGAGACGGCGGCGGACGTCGCGAGCGAGGCGTCGCGCGCGCTGCAACTAGTCGAGATCGGCGTGGACGCGATCGACATCCCGGCGGTCCGGCCGTTCTGGAAGGCGGTGTTCGCCTACAAGGACGAAGGAAAGAACACCGGCCCCACCGACGCACTCGTCGACCCGCAACGCCAGGGCCCCGCGATCTGGTTCCAGCAGATGGACGCACCGCGCCCCCAGCGCAACCGCATCCACTTCGACATCTGCGTCCCGCACGACGAGGCCGAGCGCCGCATCGCGGCGGGTCTGGCGGCAGGCGGCCGGCTGACGTACGAGGACGAGGCGCCGGCGTTCTGGGTGCTCGCCGATCCGGAGGGTAATGAGGTGTGCATTACGACGTGGCAGGGGCGGCAGCCGGATTAGGTCGGTTCGGCTGGCCGGCTGGCCGGCTGGCCGGCTGGTTGTGCTGCGGCCCGGCCGGAATGCTTGGCGCTGCTGCGATGATGGCGGCGCGCGAGCCCGATAGCCGCCTGCTCGGCCGTGCTCCAGATGGGCCTGACCCTCTCTGGTCGACCGTTCTTCCGCCGACCGACCACCGAGCCGCGTCCGTCCCCCGGCCGCGGCTCGTCGCCCGTTTGTCGGCTTACCCGCTCGTCAGCCTCAGCCGATCCGCTGCTTCTCCTTCTCCGCCGCACTCCGCTCGATACAGAACGCGTTCCCCTCCGGGTCCTCGCACCAGACCCAGCCGGCGCCGTCCACCTTCCGGTGGTCCTCGACCAGCTTCGCGCCGAGGGCCAGGACTCGGGCCAGTTCCTCGTCGCGGGTGGTTTGCGGTTCGAGGTCGAAGTGCATGCGGCTCTTCGCGCTCTTCGGTTCCGGGACCTCGATCAGGAGCAGGTTGGGGAGTCCTTGGGGCCCGTCCAGCAGTACCTCGCCGTCGCCGGGGGCGGACTCGGAGTCCATCGGCCAGTTGAGGACCGCTTCCCAGAACTTGCCGAGTTCGTAGGGGTTGTTCGCGTCCAGGGTGATGTGGCGTATGACAGTCATGGGCGACACTGTTCCGGGACCTGCGGCCGCTCGGCAACTCGGTATTGCACGTCCACCTGTTTCCACCCGCGGCCACCCGCGTCATGCGCGTCAACCCGCGAAGCCCCGCCCCCTATACTGGATGCGCGGCGAGTCGGTGAGGCGATCGCGGCGTCGGGCGACCGGCGTCGAGGAAAGTCCGGACTCCACAGGACAGGGTGGTTGGCAACACCAACCCGGGGCGACCCGCGGGACAGTGCCACAGAGAACAGACCGCCCGCCGTCAGGCGGGTAAGGGTGAAACGGTGAGGTAAGAGCTCACCAGCGCCCGGGGTGACCCGGGCGGCTAGGTAAACCCCACCCGGAGCAAGGTCAAAAGGGCCCGGGAGACCGAGCCTGCGCAGGCGTTCGAGGGCGGTCCGCCCGAGCCTGCGGGTAGACCGCACGAGACGCGCGGCGACGCGCGTCCTAGATGGATGGTCGCCACTGCGCGGCTGTGCTCCGGCACGGCGACGCAGGACAGAATCCGGCTTATGGCCGGCTCGCCGCAAATTCCGCATCGATGGGTCGGTTCTGTCGATTTTTTGTCAATCACACGCATGTCTTCCGGACCGGTCGATCTGTCCGCCGGCACCGATGTGCTGCTGGCCGTCAACGCCCGGCCGGCGCCCTGTTCGGCACCACCCCGTCGCCGATGGACCGAAGCCGAGTTCTCCCGCTACGCGATGCCGCAGCTGGAGAACTACGTCCTGAATGGCCGCGTGCCGCGTGCCCAAGCGAACTGAACGTCCGCGGAGGGCCGACGTCCGCAGAGCGTCCGCCGGCCCCTCCCGCCTGCTATTTGTTGGGGTTGCACATGTCGACGTGCGGTTTGTAGAAGTCCTGTTTGTAGATGTCCTTGGCCGCGGCTTGTTTCTCCAGCTGGAACTTCGTGGGGCCGAGCTTGTTCTTGAGAAAGCTGAGTACCGTCGGGTTGACGTCGATGCCGCCTCCGAACGACAGCCGGGCGAGCACGCTGATGGAGTCGCAGGGGCCGAAGCCGAGGGCCGAACCGGCGTTGAAGCCGGCCGACAGGACGAGCTTCAGGTACGGACCGACTGAAAGCAACGGGATGCCGATGCCGATCTGGTCCTTGAACTCGAAGGCGAGCACCAGCGCGGTTCCGGCCATCCCGACGCCGGTCATCGAGCCGATGAGGCTCTTGGCCTCGGTGAGCGTGACTTGGCCCACGCTGCTCAGCGTGCCTTGGACGTTCCAGAGGCCGCTGGCTTTCAGTGTCGAGTTCTTGGAGCCGAAGCCGAATTCGAACACGAATTTGGTCGTCACGGCCACTGTGGCCGGCAGGCCGTCCAGCGGGATTCTGGCGGACATGAAGTCGATGGGCATCTCGACCCGGAACCGGGTGTTGTCCTGCGCGCCGTTGGCGGCGCCGGCCGACAGGTCCAGCCCGATCGATTTCAGGCCGCTGAGGTTGACCGTCGAGGACTGCATCTGGCCGTTGCTGATGTTGGCCTCGCCGGACATGTGGGGCTTGTCGAAGTCGAGATAGATGTTGAACCCGACTTTCAGTCCCGGTTGGCCGCCGTAGTCGCCGTAGGTGGCCCGGATCCGGATCTGGGTGCTGCTGGTATAGGGCTCGAAGGTCCAGTTCCCGATCTGGATCGAGGCCTTCACGTTGTCCAGGATGTGCATCTTGCCGCTGTTGGCGTGGCCCATGGCGGCCAGGGCGGTCAGGTTGAGCCGCGGCAGTTGGAGGGTTGTGACACCGGGATCGGCGAGTGGATTGTCGCCGGTGTTCCCGGGATCGGTCGAACCGGAATCTGCCGGGCTGGAGACGGCGGCCGGGTCGGTCGGGCTGTCGGTCGAGCCCGGGTCCGTCGCCGTGTCGGTCGTGGCGCTCGGGCTGTCGGTGGAGTTCGCGTCGGTCGAGGTGCCGGACGGCGTATCCGTTGCGGCGCCGGTCGAGGTGTCGGATGGCGAGTTGGGGGCTGACGGGTCGGTCGATCCGTCCGTGGGCGTGTCCGTCGGGCTGCTGCTGGGCGGCGGCAGCGGGTCCTCCGCCGGCATGTCGGGCACGTACATCATGGTGGTCTGTCCGAAGTCGACCGGTACGTCGCCGCTCTTCAGATCGCCGTTCTGCACGATGTCCGTCAGGCTCGCCGGTGCCAGCGTCACGACGGTGTTCCCGCCCTGGTGGTCAAGCTTCGTGACCCGGCCGGTGGCCAACGAACTGGCCATCATGACGCTGCCGACCTTCAGGTCGCCGACTCCGGATGCCGAACTGTCCATCGTCCACATCAGCCCGTCCCCGGAGGCGTCGCGGATGGCCTTGGGCCCGTCCTTGATCATCACCACGTCGGGTTGCAACGCCACGTTCGGATCCGGCGTGGGGCCGTATCCGTAGAAGTCCGCCGGCGCAGCGCCGCCGGAAGCCCCCTTCGCGCCTCCGCCGACGCTGTTGCCGCACCCGACCGCTGCCACCAGCACGACGCCGGCGATCAACGTTCTTATGGCGACGGCCCTTCTGTTTGCCTGTCCCACGTTTCCCCCAATGCTGGTGCTGCGGATGTGGGATGAGGCTAGGGGGCGCGTGACACCGTACGTATCCGTGTAACCACGTGGATCGTGAGACTCGACTTGTGCGGGGGCCGGCGCGGGCGCATCCCCGTTCCTGCCCAAGGTGAGTCGGCGGCCTAGCCGCAGGCGTCGAGGGTTGCCATGGCGGCTTCCAGCAGCTCCACCCTCATGTCGTCGGCGAGTTCGCCGTGGCCTGCCACGAGGGCGGCCATCGTGCCTTCCTTGACGGCGTCGTCCGCCGCTACCACGAGGCCTGGACCACGACCATGCGCGCGGCAGGGTTCGCGCCGCCCCTGACAGTTCAACGATCGGAGCAGTGATCTCATGGCACAACGCATCTGGTTCCTGACCGGCGCCTCACGCGGCGCCAGTGGCAGCCGATAGCCGAGCTCGCCCAAGGCGGCTGAACCATGATCGCAGTGGTCTGAGAAGTCGCTCGGGTGCGGCGGCTTCCTCAGCACCTCGTGGCTGATCGCAGCGGCCTATGGTGTGACTATGGATGCTGAGACGATCACCATCGCCATGGACCAGCCGACGGCTCATGCGCTGCGGCACCTGCTCCGCAAGGTGGGTGAACACTGGGCCGACGGTACGGCTCTGCTTCGGCCGCCGTTTCACGACATGGAGCAACTCAGCGCCGTTCTCCGCATGGTCGACAGCGAGCTGGGCGCCGCCCGGCCCGCGGGCTGGCGGGACGCCGCCGAGACGCGGCTCGTCCCCGAAGAGCCCGCCGACCCCGGGACCGACCTGGCCCGTGCCCTGACCGACGTGGGCAACTGGCTGACGAAGGGCGGCCAGAGGCACCGAGGCCTGATCGTCTTCGAGGCGGCGGTGGAGGCCTACCGCCGGCTGGACGCTGCCGACCCCGCCGCCTACAGACCCCACTTGGCCCGTTCCCTGAACATCTTGGGCAATCGGATGGCGATGGCGGGCTATTGGGGCGAGACGATGACCGCCGTCGAGGAGGCGGTGGCGATCTACCGCCGCCTGGCCGCGGACGACCCTGCCGTCTACGAGCCCAACCTGGCCTGGTCCCTGTCCGCCCTGGGCGTCGCGCTGGCGGAGATGGGCCGTCGGGACGAGGGGCTGACCGCCGTCGAGGAGGCGGTGGTGATCTACCGCCGCCTGGCCGCGGACGACCCCGCCGTCCACGAACACGAGCTGGCCCGTGTCCTGACCAACCTCGGCGACCGGCTGTGGGACGTGGGCCGTGGGGAGGAGGCGCTGGCCACCGCCGAGGAGGTGGTGGCGTTCTACCGCCGCCTGGCTGCGGATACTCCCGCCTACGACCCCCACCTGGCCCGCTTCCTGACCACCTTGGGCAGCCGGCTGATGGCGGTGGGCCGCTACAGTGAGTCGCAGGCCGCCGACGAGCAGGCGAAGGAGATCCACGTCCGCGTGATCGCGAGAAATTCAGCCCCCGGGACCACATCGTCGTGACTCAGCCGTCGCTCAGGCGTCGCTCGGCAGCCGCACGATCCCCAACGCGTACCACCGGAACTCCGGATGTGCCGTCCAGGCCCGCAGGAACTCCGCAGTCCCGAACACGCGCGGCCATCCCTCGTCGAGGACGGCGACCACGCCGGGCAGCCCCCGTACCTGGTCCAGCACCCGCGTGGGGATGTTGACGTCGACCAACCCGTCGACCACGTCCTGCACGATCGCCGTGAGCCGGGCGATCATCAGCCGGTCGACGAAGTCCCGGCCCGTCGTCGCGATCGCCACGTCGTGCGTCGGCGTGAATCCGATCAGCGCGTCGAGGTCCGGGTCGTCGGCGTGCTCGGTGCGGAAGACCGCCTCGTCGCCGAATCCGGGCCCTGCGATGCTGACGGTGAACCGGCGGACCGCGCCGCCGCCGTCGGCGTCCTCGTGCTGGCGTTCCGGATCCCGCGCGTCGAGCGCAGCGGGGTCGATGTCCAGGTCGTACGAGCCGACCCGCGCCTCCTCGCACCGCTCGGCGAGGCTCCGGAACGCCGCTCGCAACTCCGCCAACTGCTCTGCCGTCACCGGACCCGGCAGATCGATGATGTGCACTGACCCCGTCATGAACGCCAGCGTACGGCGACTGGTGAAGACTGTTCGCATGGATTTCTTCTGCTACCACCGCGACCGCGCCGATTCCCTCGCGCTGCGCATGGAACTCCTGGAAGACCACTGGTCCTACATGGACGGCTTCGCGCAGGTGATGATCGCGCGCGGCCCGACTGTCGAGGGCGACGACGAATACCCGACCGGCAGCGTCCACATCCTGACGCTCCCCGACACCGCGGCGGCGCGCACCTTCGCCTTCCGGGAGCCCGGATACCAGGCCGGCGTCTACCGCGACGTGATGCTGCGCCGCTGGCGCAACGACCTCGGCCGCACCATGTGGCAGTTCCCCGGCGGCGCACCGGAGGACGACGGCTACCTCGTGCTGGCCCTCGGCGAGCCGCGACCGGTCGGCGGCGTGCCGGCCGCGCCGGACGTCGCGGGGCTGATCGCCTACGGCCCGCTGCTGTCGGACGACGGCGACACCTGGCTCGGCACGATCACCATGCTGCGCGCGCCGAGCGCCGACGACGCCCGCGCCGCCTTGCCCGGCACCGGATACGCCGAGGTCGGCGTGCATCAGTGGCGGTTCGGCGGCCGCTCCTGACCCTCGCCGCCGGGCACCACCAGCCCGGACTCGTACGCCGCGACCACGGCCTGCGTCCGGTCGCGCAGGCCGAGCTTGGTCAGGATCCGGCTGACGTGCGTCTTCACGGTCTCGTCGGTGACGACCAGCTCGGCGGCGATCTCAGGGTTCGACAGCCCGCGCGAGATGAGCAGCAGGACTTGGGTCTCGCGCGGGGTGAGGGCAGCGAAGCCCTGGCCCGGCAATCCGGCCGACCCGGCTGACGAAGCTCGCGACGCCGCACCGGGACCCGCGCCGGAAGCAGCACCGGAAAGCGGCGCAGGTCCTCGACCCGACCGCTCCACACCAACACCACCAACACCACCAACACCAACACCAACACCACCAACACCACCAACACCACCAACACCACCAACACCACCAACACCACCAACACCACCAACACCACCAACATCACCAACACCAGCAGTGCCGCCGCCAGCAGCAGCGCCGCCAACACCACCACCACCAGCAGTGCCGCCGCCACCAGCAGTGCCGCCGCCAGCAGCAGCGCCAGCACCCCCAGCGCCGCCA
>NZ_JAACYW010000175.1 GCF_015356825.1 Catenulispora rubra
GTCCGGTTCGGCGGGAGGCCGCGCGGAAAAAGGACCTGACCAGTTCAGGAACCTCGCCGCGCGGCCGACCCAACATCGTGGATGAACGGCTACGGCAAGATCCGGCGTTGTTTCGAACGCGACGGCCAGGTCGTCGACTTCTACCTCTACCTCGCCGCCGCGTTCGTCACCGTCCGTGCACTCATCCGGGAAGCCCGCACCCGCTACCGATGGGACACACGACCCACCACTCGACGCCTGAAGTAACGCCTATCCTCGGTCGCTCTTAGCAGGTGGCGCCTCAGTAGGCCGCCGCCTCCAGATCCCGCCCCACCCTGGCTCCGGCGCGCACGCGGGTGCAGACCGGGTGGCCTTCGCCGAGGGCTGCTGCGAGGCGGTCGAGGCAGCGGGCTGTTGTCATCTCGGCTTCGGCGGCGCGGCCTGTTGCGCGGAGTGTTGCTGCGTGGTTTGCCTCTGCGGTGAGTGTGTACACGTGTCCGTCGCCTAGGCGTTCGCGCGATCCCGTCAGGACTCGCTCCTCCAGTGACAGGGCTGCCGCGAGTTCTTCGTCGTCCGCTAGGCAGTTTGCGAGGTTGCCTGCTGCGGCGAGGGTGAAGGGGTGCGATGCGCCGAGTGCTGCGTCGAAGCCGGCTAGCGTTCGCTCGGCGTGGGTTCGGGCGCGGGCCACGTTGCCGGCCGCGCGTTCGTAGACCGCCAGGTTGTTCACCGCCACGAGTGTGTAGGGGTGGCGTTCGCCCAACTCCGCCTCGTAGAGGGCCAGGCAGTCCGTGCTGATCGCGACCGCCTCCGCGTCCCGGTCCTGCGCGGCCAGGTCTGCGGCGCGGTTCAGGGCGCAGGCCCGGGTGTCGGGGTGGCGCGCGCCGAACCGCTGAAGATAGCGCTCGTACGTCGCCTCCGTCAGCTCCTGCGCCTCTTCGAGACGCCCGCACTTGCGCAGCGCGACCGCCAGGCTCTTCGCCGTCCGGAGCGTCTCGGCGAAGTCGTCCCCCAGGACGTCCCGGTACGTCTCCAACGTCGCGCGCAGCAGCTCCACCGCCTCCGCGAAGCGGCCGGCGTCGATCATGTCCCGCGCGAGGGACCCGGCCGAGCTCAGGGTGTACGGGTGTCCCGTCCCCAGGACATCGCGCCGCCGCGCGAACACTTCCCGGTCGATCTCGGCCGCTCTGGAGAAGTCCCCGACGAGTCGGTATGAGATCGCCAGGTTGTTCGCCGAGGACAGTGCCTGAGGGAAGTCCACTCCGAAGTTCTCTGCGAACCGCGCATACGTCTGCTCATCCAGAGCCAACGCTTCGTCGAACCGCCCCAGCCCGCGCAGTGCCGCAGCGAGGCCGCCGGCGGTCATCAGCGTGTGCCGGTGGTCGTTGCCCAACGCGGCAGCCTGCGCCCGCAGCACCTCTGCGTTGATCTCACGCGCCTCCTCGAAGCGCCCCATCGACCACAGCACGTTCGCCGTATGGAACCGCAGCGACAGCAAGTCCGGGTCCTTGTCCGGCGGACGCCCTCGCGAGATCCAGACTGCGGCCACCTCCTCGGCGAACGCTAAGGCTGCCCCCAACTCCCCGCGCTTCCAGAGGTACCGCACCCGGTCGATCAGCAGTTGCAGCGTCTCGCCCTCAGCACACAGCCGTGCACGGCTCGGGCCCAGGTGAGCCCAGATCTGGTCATAGCGCGGCCAGTTCTCGGGATCATCGGTGTCCCCTGCGCGGGGCCGAGCCCCGACCAGCACACGGTGCACCTCATGGCACGCCTGTTCCTGCTCCTCCTCGCTCATCTGCGCACGAATCACCGACTGCACCAGGCGATGCACCTGCAGCGTGTTGGAGGCGGCGTCCACGCGCGCCAAGGCGAAGCGCCCGACTTCGCGGACCACACGTCCGATCATCATCCGGTCGCGCAGCGCCTCGTCGTAGGGGATCAGGGCCTGGATCATCTCGTCCGAGCGCAGCAAGGACATCGATATCGGCTCCGGAGCGAGGAAGGAGCACAGCTGTAACAGCCGTACGGCGGCCGGGGAGCGGTCGCGCAGCGCCTCGAACGAGATCGTCCACGTCGTGGCCACAGGAACCGGATAGTCGCCGGGCTGGTTCAGCGCCAGCACCGCCGACGCCTGCCGCTGGAGCTCTGCCAGATACTCGCCGACCGGTGTGCCGGTCTCCGTGAGCCACGCCGCTGCCTGCTCGACGGCCAGCGGCAGGTCGCCCAGGGCGACGGCCAAAGCGCCGGCGTCCTCCACGGCCAGCCCCGGAACCCGGCGTCGCAGATGTTCCACACTTTCGGCGCGGGTGAACACCTCCACTTCGAGAGGCGCCGCCTCCTGCGCCCACGCCGGGTTCCGCGACGTGATCAGCACGTGCCCGTGCCGGCTCTCCGGCAGGTATGGCCGCACCGCGCCGGGCTCATCGGCGTTGTCGTAGACCAGCAGCCAGCGGCGCACCGGATCCCCCCGCCGCAGCGCCTCCAGAACGGCCGCTGCGGTCTCGGCGATACCGCTGTCCGCGCGCAGGCCGAGGCCCAGCGGCCGGGCCAGGCGGGCCAGCTCGGTGGGGATCAGCTCCGGCTGGTCCGCCGACAGCCACCACACCAGGTCGTAGTCGCCCTTGAACCGGTGCGCGTACTCCAGCGCGACCTGGGTCTTGCCCACGCCTCCCAACCCGTGCAGCGCCTGCGGCGGCGCGGAGCCGGCCGCCGAGCCGTGGAGCAGGCGGTCGCGGACGTACTCCAGAACGTCGTCGCGCCCGGTGAAGGTGGCGTTGCGGCCGCGCAGGTTCCAGACACGCGGATCGACACCGGGGAAGCGCGGGCCGTGCGCGCGGGCGGAGGGCAGTGCGTCTGGAGAGCGTGCGCGCCACTGCGCATAAGCGTTCCGGTCCACGGCGCGCAGCAGAATCTCCACAGCCTCCGGCTCACTGAGCCGCGCTAAGTCGATCGGCGAGTTCGCCTGGTACTGCGCCGGTAAACGGACGTCCGCTACGCGCACCGCGGTGACCCGTCGTGGCGACCGCCCCTCGGCCGACAGAGCCCCCGCGCCAAGGCGACGTAAGTCGGCGTGCACTTCGGCAGAGCGCAGATACGCATGCGACGCGATGGCGAGTACCTGTCGATCCCCTTCAGGCTCCCCAGGCTCCTCTGCAGAGGACGCTGTGTCGGAATTCGCTATAGCGATTCCCACTCCTACAAGATCCGCAGGAACCTCTACTTGCGCCAAGATCTCCCGCACCCAGTCGGCCCACATCCGGTCCTCGGCGACATAGTGGATCAATGGACGGACCTTCGTGGTCTGCCGCCTGGTGAACCCCTCCAGAATCCGCTGACGGCGGTTTTCCTCTATAGCGGGAAGACCGGTGACCCGGCCCATAGTGATCTCAGCGGTAAGCCGCTCGAAGGCGGCCAGCAGCGAGGTGGGTAAGCCGGGAGTGTCACCGAAGACCGCAAGAGTCTCTTCGTACGCATAGAAGGGCCTATAGGGGATCTCTACAGAGGCCCAGTACTGCGTCCGGCGCTCGTCGTCCATGCCGGCCGGGAACCCGTCGAACCGCGACGCCACGACCGCGCGCCCGGCGTCCGCCTTCGCCTTCTCCGCCTCGTCCACACGCATCGGCACAGGCAGGATCCGTATAGGCCGGTCCAGACAGTGCTCCCGTACCCGGCGCGCCACTGCGAGCGCCCCGTCGATGTTCTGGTCGCTGAGCGCGAAGCAGTCCACGAGGACGTCGGGCAGCTGGAGCGTGCAGATGTCGGCGATGTCCGACAGCCCCGTGCGGCTGTCGATGAGGACGTAGTCGTACGCCGACTTCATCCCCTCGCGCATGGCCTGGAAGAACAGGCCGCCGCCCATCTCCTCGTAGAAGTCGTCCCAGCCGCGCGGCGCCATGGCCGAGGCGTAGTCGCGGTTCTGGCGGCCCGCCGGAAGGAAGTCCAGAGCCCCGTTGCCGGGGAACGGCCAGTCGATGGCCACCGTGTGCCGGGCCACCTCCGCGGCCTGCCGGTGCCAGTCCGTCGGCCGGTCCTCCCGGTGCTGGTGCACCTGCCACGCGTAGTCGACGATCAGGTCGATGACCCCGCCGGCGGACTGTAACGCCGAGGGCGGCAGGAACGGGTGGTAGAAGCGGTGCAGTCCCGGCGAGTCCAGGTCCCAGTCCACCGCCAGCACCCGCCGGCCGTTCGCGGCCAGGACCCACGCCACGTTCGCCAGGGCCATGGTGCGGCCGGTGCCGCCTTTGTAGGAGTAGAAGGTGATGACGGTGCCGTCCGGATCAGAGGACATCGGGCGCTTCTCCTTGCGGTCGCTCTGCGGTGGGCAGTGAGCGGAGACGTGGCGGCCGCGCGGAGGGTCCGTCCGGTGCGTGGGGTGTCAGGTGGCGGACGAGTGCCGCCTTGGCGGCGGGATGCACCTCTCGGAAGTAGAAGTCGTCGAAGTCTGAGGACGCGATCTGGTGGGGCCGGCTTGCGAACCACTCCGTGAGCTTCGCCTGCACGGCGCGGACGTACGCGGCCACGGCGTCGTCCGCCGAGCTGTGCGGGCCGCCCTCGGGGCGATCGGGCACGGGAACAGGTCCGGGCGCAGACTCGGCGCGCGAGTCCGTCAGCGGGTCCGTGAGCGAGTCCGAGAGCGAGCCCGTGAGCGGGGCGGCGAGCTTGTCCGCGATCGCCGTCCCCGGCGGTAACGCGAGCGGCCGCCGCCCCGGCAGCGACAGCGCTGTGCGGCCCCCGACCCGCCGCACCAACTCCCGGGCCGCGTCGAAGAGCCCCTCGGCGCTCTCGAAGCGGCCGCGCAGCCACGTGAAGTCCACCGGCTGCGCCGCCCGCGGCGCGCCGCTCAGCGCCACCCGCACGACCTCGCGCGCCAGCGCGTGGATCGCCAGCTGGTACTCGTCCTTGAAGCGCGCCAGCCGGATCAGCTGCAGGAAGCCCAGGCGCGCGTACGCCTCGCCGAGTGTGTGGTGGTCGAACTGGAGTGCCTGCGCGGCAGGCGGGAGTTCGGTGTCGGGCATCGGCAGCCACAGCACTGGGATGATCGCCTCGGGCCGGGTGCCGGAGGTCAGCTCGTGCGCGCTCTGCCGGGCCTGGAACAGGTACCACTCGCTGGCGCAGCTCAGGGACGTGAAGTAGCGCGGCGTGTAGAGCGGTACGAACACCCGGCACACCGCCAGCGCCTCGGAGATCCGCCGCGGCCACTCCTGGCCGACCCGCAGCTCCCGGTCCATGAACCCGGGCCGGGCGTGCCGGGGGAGCGCGGTGAGCTCCGCGACCTCGAACGTCAGGTCGTCGAAGAACCGCAGCGTCCAGCGGTCCGGATCCTCGGCGGTTCCTGACTTGTCCTCGGGGGCGCGGTGATGCCTGGCATAACTGAGGAAGAAGACCGGGGCTGACCCGTGTTCGGCGCCCTTCGGCGTCCGACTCGGCACAGCCATCCGCCCCCTTGCACCCGGCGGGTCACCCCGTGACCTTCACTGCTTTCACACTGCGTCTCTTGAAGGATTGCGCGGGGTAATCGGTGGCGTCAACGTTGCGTGTCGCGGTCAGACCTTGGACGTCCAAGCTTCCAACGTGGTCCGCAGCGCGTCCACGAACCGCAGGCCGAGCGGAGTCAGGGAACCGGAGTCGGCCAGGACGTGCGTGGCGCGCAGGGTGTGCCCGTACCAGAGCGCGAACTCCGCCTCCGCGTGCGCGCGCGCCTCGGCGTCCGGCGCGGTGAACCGGCGGACCCGCCAGAAGTCGGTGACGCCGACATGCGCGTACGTCCCCTGTAGAAGCCCCTCCAGCGGACGCGGGTCCTGCCGCCACGGCGCCTCGAACAGGCGGGTGTCGTGCGGATCGTGCAGGTCTGCCATGTCAAGGACCGCGCCGAGCTTCACATGCTGGAACTCATGGATCATCAGGAGCGCCAATGAAGAGGCGGACGGATCGGCGGTACCCGTGCGCAGTACAGGCAGAGCAGCACCGATCGCTCCATAGGCCCGGCGCGCGGTAGAACTGACGGCCCGACCGGACAGCGACGGAGCCAGCGGCACGATCGTCGTCAGCCCGGCGGCGATGCCCGGCGCGTAGGAGTGGTGGTCCCGCGCGAGGAGGTCCCACGCCGCGGGGACGGTGCGCGTCCACGCAGCCGCCTCGCTATAGGGCAGCCGCTGCGCGACCTCCCAGTGATGACACCGGCGGAACGGGTCCGTGTCCTCTAAAGCGATACCGCCTCCGGAGAACATGGGAAGAGTCACACGCCGGACGCCCTGCCACCCCTGCATACCGAACACGTCGCACGCGCCGTCGGAGATCCGCAGCCTGACGGACCGGCCTGCGTCGGCGCCGACGACCAGACGCCCGAGCGTGGGGAGGTACACGGCGCCCCGCCGCACCGGCACCTCGACCTCCGCGTCGACACCCGCGCGGACGGCGGTCGCGGCGGCCAGCGCGGCCAGGTGGGCGAAGTCCTCAGGATCGGCCCGGCCGGATTGCGCGTCGTCCAGGCAGCGCAGAGCCCAGACCGACGTGTAGGGATGCCCGAGAACCTCGTGCAGGGCGTTCTTGTGGTCGGCGTCGAGCGTCGTCAGCGTGGCGACCGCGGCGTCCACGAGTTCCTGCCGTGCCCCGCTGGCGCCGTCCGCCGCGGCGAACACCTTGGCGAGTAGCAGTATGCGCAGGGAGCGCTGGAAGCGATTCAGGTGGGCGATCGCTTTGGCGTCGCCGTATCCATGGGCCAACTGATGCAGTACATCCGCCGGCAGTCCAAGGGCTCGCTGCGCGGGAACCCGCGCGACGACGGATGCCTGGGTTCGGGTCCTGATCCCCAAGACGAGCTCCTTGAGATCCCGACAGTAGACACTGGGGTTGTCGAAGGGGTCGGCCTGTGGGTTCGCCGCGACTGCCGGCGAGGGAGCGCTATAGCGATGTGTACGCAGTCCGCCACCACATACGGCGACCACAGGACACTGCCGACAGGTCTCGCACAGGTCCGCCAAACCGTGACGCCGTGCCTCGAAGCCCGGATGCACGGAAGCCTCGTCGAAAGAGTGCTCGGCGACAGTGAAGCCGGTGTCAGGCGCACCCTCATACGCCGCCTTCAGAGAGTCCGTCTGTTCCAGCGCCCCATCGGTTTCCACGACCACGAGGTCGACCGGACTCAGGCCCAGCGACTCGGTTCCGCTCGGCAACCCACGGAATGCGTCCAGGACAGAGGTGAAGGAACGGATCGGGAACGGACGGCCTTCGTCATCCCAGCGGTCGAACACCGCGAGCATCCAGTCCGCGTATTCGGCCCGACCGGGATCCGGTCTCAGCGGCTGATCGCTATGCGTGGCGTGGGGGAGAAGGAAATCGGCGCGCGGCGGCGCCGCATCACGGACCGCCTCATAGACAGCCGCCGGATCGTTGCGGACGTCGATGGTGCACAGCACTCCCGCATAGACGTCCGGGTAGTCGTCGCGCAATAGCGATACCGCGCGCAGAGCCTGCATATGACTCGACGCTCCGCTGGCGAACCGTCGGTGCCTGTCCGTCGCCGCACGGTCGCCGTCCAGGGACACGCCGACGCGGACGCGGTGCTCGCGGAACAGCTCGCAGTATTCGTCGGTGAGCTGAACCCCATTGGTGTGGACACGCAGATCCACCGCGCAGCCCGCGCTCTCGATGACCTCGCGCAGCGTCCTCAGCGTTTCCCGCATACGTGCCGGTCCTAAGAGCAGCGGCTCTCCGCCGTGCAGTACTAAGGCGACAGCGGGTAACCGATGCGCGGCAGCGTGCTCGGCGATCCGCTCGGCAGTGCGACGCACAGTCTGCTCGGACATGAACCGCGGTTTGTGACGCCACGAGGTGTCGGCGGCCTCGTACACGTAACAGTGGTCACAAGCCAGGTCGCAGCGGCTCGCCACCTTCAGGACGAACTGCCGGAACGCGGGCGCGGACGTCATGGCACCGCCCTCCGTCACACGGCCGAGTTGAACGACGCGGCCACCGGCACGGTCGCGGTCCCCCCGTCGCGCGGCGGGCTGATGCGCCGGTCGACGTCCTCGGACCGCACCTCGCCGGCCGAGACCGAGCGCGAGACGTCGGCCAGGGACTGCTCGGCCAGGTCCACCAGACCCGAGCTGACACCTGTCGTCTTGCCGTGGCGGTGCTTCATCCGTGGCTCCCGGTGGGGCGGTTCACACGTTGTCAGGCATGGCGATTCATTGCGCCTTCGCGGCGCCCGCATGCGAAGAGTTGCGGATAATCGCTCCTAGGAGGGATTCCTCTCATCATCAGGTTATGTGACATCAGAGCGCGCTGATCAAGCGGACAGACGGAAATCCCCCGTATGGCCGCACCGCCGGCGCGCGAAAGACCCCTGGCACGCTCAAGCGCATGCCAGGGGTCTTAGGGAAGGCTTTCAGAAGTCGGCGCCGCTTTCACCGCGCCGATCGCCGCGGTCGGCCGGAGCCGGCGTGGATTCGGCGTGGATTCGGCGTGGAACCAGCGTGGAGTCGGGCATCAATCGGTCCGGAATCGACCCGGAATCGACCCGGAACCGACTCGGAGGCGACTCGGAGGCGACTCGGAGGCGACCCGGAGGCGACGCGGACCCAGCCTCGATTCGACCCGGGCCCAGCCCCGATGCAGCCCCGATGCAGCCCGGATCCGGCTTAGAAGTGACCGAGCAGCCCGGTCAGGCCGCCCACCGGCAGACCCGAGGTCAGCCCGCCGACCACCGGCAGGTTGCCGGTCGGCAGCTGGCCCATGAGCGGCAGCGAGCTCTGCGGCTGCGGCGCGGCCGCCGGCTGGGCCGGGGCGGCCGGGGCGGCCGGGGCGGCCGGCGCGGTCGACGCGGCCGGGATCGCGTAGCCGCCGACCGGCGCGGTGGCCGGGGCGGTGACCGCGGGCGCCACCGGCGAGACCGTCCGGCTGCGGGTGCCGGCGTGCGCCGGCGTCATCAGGGCCGGCGGGGTCGGCATGTGCGGGGGCGGGAAGGACGCCTTCAGGTCCGAGGCCGCCTGCTCGCCGACCGCGGCGGCGTTCGGCGAGGTCGGCGCCGGGTCGCCGGTCAGCTGGCCCACCACCGGCAGGTTCTGGGCCATCGGCCCGACCACCGGCAGCTGGCCGGCCAGGCCGCTGACCGGCAGTCCGCCGGCGAGGTTGCTCAGCGGCAGGCCGCCGGTGAGGCCGCCGACCGGGGAGGCCAGGCCGCCGTTCAGCGGCATGATCGAGCCGAGTCCGCCGGCCAGCGGCAGGGCCGAGCGGGTCACCGGCAGCGGTGCGGTGGCCGGCTGGGAGGCGTCGGCGGCAGCGGTCGAGATCGGCGCGGCGTCCAGCGGGGCGCTGGTCGTCGGTCCGGTCGCCGCGGAGGCGACGCCGCCGACGACGGGACCGGCGGCCATCGCGGCCGCCGTGACGACCAGGCCGCGCCGGACCGTGGTGCTCAAGGTGCTCATTGCCTGGTTCTCCTAGGATCGGGGCTGCCACGTCGACGCGACAGCTCCCTGCCCAACGGATGAACCCCGCTCCGGGAAACGCTGATGGGAGTAAAGGGAATGTAATATCTGCGGATAATGATCGGGTCGTCGGATATCAGAACCCGGTCGGAGAGTGGAATTCTTCGTCGAATTCCCCGATGTGCCGCCGGGCGTCGTCGACACCGGTGAACACGAAAGCCTTGATCCCGGCTTCCTTCGCCGCGGCGACATTCACCTCGCGGTCGTCCAGGAAGAGCACTTCCCCGGCCGGCGCGCCGAGCCGGTCCAGCAGGGCCCGCCAGATCGCGGGATCCGGCTTGGCGATGCCCAGTTCGCCGGAGATCACCAAGTGCTCGAACGGCGCGGCCCACTCCCGGGACCGGAACGCCGTGCCGTGCGCGATCGGCGCGTTCGACAGCAACGCCAGCTGCCGCCCGGCCGCTGCGAGTTCCGCCACCAGCGCCACCGACTGCGGGTCGAGGGTGTTCCAGAGCTCGACGTCCGCGGCGGTCAGCTTCCGGGCCTCCGCCGGTCCGACCTCGACCCCGGCCCGGTCGCCGACCGCCTGCCAGTACTCCAGGGCGTCCTGGCCCCGGTCGAACTTGTCGCGAAACCGCCAGTAGCCGTCCTCGAACTCCGCAGTCGGGGCACCGACGGACTCGGCCAGCTGCGCGAAGGCCTCCGGCGTCGGCCGCTGGGCGATGACCTCGCCGTAATCGAACACGATCCATGTCATCGCCCCAGCGTGCCAGGCCTCAGCCGCCCTTCACCACCGAGACCTCCACGGTCCCGGCGGCCACCGGGGAGGCCGACTTCCACTTGCCGGAGGAGCGCGTCCACACCTGGTCCGCGTACTGCACCTTGTCCACCGTCAGGTTCTTCGCCGAGGCGATCGCCCAGTCGGCGACCACGTGCGGGTCGAAGAGCCCGTTGCTGGACGCTATCCGCAGCGTCAGGCCGTCGCCGGTGTGCGAGTACTGAGGAGCGGAGCCGGCGCCGTTCGCGCTGAACTGCTTCACCAGCGCCTGGCCCAGGGCCGTGGCGCGCGGTGTCAGGCCGTTCGAGCCCGGAGTCTCGGCGGCGGCCTTCGGGTCGTTGTAGGTACAGGTCAGCGAGGTGCCGGACTTGGCGTCCAGCGAGGTGGCCAGGACCGTGGCCATCGCCTCCCACTGCCCGTAGGACTCGCCGGAGGAGTCCGCGCTGCGCTGCACGGACTGCGCGGCCTTGCCGACGGAGATGGACTCCCAGTTGTTCACGTTCAGCAGCGCGTGGAAGAACTGCCCGGTGGAGTACACGGGGTCCATGATCTGGACCGTGGTGCCCCAGCCCTGCGAGGGCCGCTGCTGGAACAGCCCGAGCGAGTCGCGGTCGCCGCCGGTCAGGTTCTGGATCTTCGACTCCTGCTCGGCCGTGGCCAGAGCGATTATCGTCGCGCGCTCCGGCAGGCTCTTGGCCCGCGCCACCGCGGCGATGGTCGCCGCGTTCGCCATCCGCTCGTTGGAGATCTGCGAGGACTGGCCGTCCGCGCCGGTGGCGGTGCAGTTCTCCGAGGAGAGCCCGCCGGTGAAGGCGCGGTACACGAAGAGCCCTCCGGCGCCGAGCACGCCGATCAGCAGCACGGTCACCACCCACGCGCCGATGTGCCGGGACTTGCGCGGCGCCTGTTCCTGCCTGCCCCGGGGGCGGCCTCTCTGACCCATACCGTCCTGTTCCGTCCGCTAATGTCCGAGATCCGTCCTGCGGTGTGAACACCGCCAGGCCACCGTAGCTGAAACACATATCGTGGTGGCCATGACGAACGCACCGACCCCCCAGGATTCCGCCTCCCCGATCTCGGCCGTCATCGACGAGCTGTGGGAGCGCCGCGCGGAGCTCAGCCCGGCCGACTCCGACGCCCGCAAGGCCGTGGTGGAGGCCGTGGACCTGATCGACGCCGGCACCGCCCGGGCGGCGTTCGTGGACCAGGCCGGCGACGAGGTGGTGGTGGACGAGCGGGCCAAGCGCGCGATCCTGCTCTCCTTCAAGGTCCTGGACATGGTCGAGTCGAACGCCGGCGACTTCCGGTACCACGACAAGATGCCGCTCAAGACCGACCTCAACGGCGCTCGAGTGGTCCCCGGCGCGGTCATCCGCTGGGGCTCCTACGTGGCCCCCGGCGCGATCGTGATGCCCGGCTTCATCAACATCGGCGGCTACCTCGACACCGGCTCGATGCTGGACACCTGGGCCACGATCGGCTCCTGCGCGCAGATCGGCAAGAACGTCCACCTCTCCGGCGGCGTCGGCATCGGCGGCGTGCTGGAGCCGGCCAACGCGGTCCCGGTCGTGGTCGAGGACGACTGCTTCATCGGCTCCCGCTCGATGGTGGTCGAGGGCGCGCGGGTCCGCCGCGGCGCCAAGCTGGGCTCGGGCACCAACCTCACCAAGTCGATGCGCGTGTTCGACGCCGAGACCGGCGAGGAGCTGCCGCGCGGCGAGGCCCCGGCCTGGTCGGTGTGCGTCAGCTCGACCCGCGTGAAGAAGTTCCCGGGCGGGGAGTTCACCACCCCCTGCCTGCTGGTGCTGCGCCGCCTGGAGCCCGGCGAGACGCATGACAAGCTGCAGATCAACGACATGCTCCGGGACAACGGGTTCACCGGCTGAGGACGGGGAGCGACCGACAGATGTCCGGCCTGGACCTCACACAGAGCGCGGCCCGCCTCACCGCGGCGCTCGTCGACATCGAATCCGAGAGCGGGAACGAGAAGGCGCTCGCCGACGCGATCGAGGAGGCGCTGCGCGCTTATCCGCACCTGGAAGTGCTGCGCGACGGCGACTCGGTGCTGGCGCGCACGAACCTCGGCCGCGCCGAGCGCGTGGTCCTGGCCGGGCACCTGGACACGGTGCCGATCGCCGTCGACAGCACCGGCCGCCGTAACGTCCCCTCGCTGCTGGAAGGCGACTGGGAGACCGGCACGCTGCACGGCTGCGGCACCTCCGACATGAAGGCCGGCGTCGCGGTGCAACTGGTGCTGGCCGCCACGCTCGCCGAGCCGAACCGGGATGTGACGTACGTCTTCTACGAGTGCGAGGAGGTCGAGGCCGAGCGCAACAGCCTGGGCCGGCTGATCCGCACCCGGCCGGAGTGGTTCGCCGCCGACTTCGCGGTGCTGCTGGAGCCGAGCAACAACGTCGTCGAGGGCGGCTGCCAGGGCACGATGCGGGCCCGGCTGACCTTCCACGGCGCCCGTGCGCACTCGGCGCGCTCCTGGCTCGGCGACAACGCGATCCACAAGGCCGGCGCGGCGTTGCGGCGGCTCGCCGAGTACCAGCCGCGCCGGGTCGAGGTGGAGGGCCTGGAGTTCCGCGAGGGCCTGAACGCGGTCGGGATCACGGGTGGCGTGGCCGGCAACGTGATCCCCGACGAGTGCTCGGTGACGGTGAACTTCCGCTTTGCGCCGGACCGCAGTCAGGACGACGCGGAACGTCACGTCCGGGAGGTCTTCGCGGATCTGGACGCTGAGATCATCGTCACGGACTCCGCCCCGGCCGCGCGGCCGGGATTGCACCTGCCGTTGGCGGCGGAGTTCGTCGGCGCGGTGATGGCGGGAATGGACGCCGAACCCACGGCGAAATTCGGGTGGACCGATGTCGCTCGGTTCGCCGAACTCGGCGTTCCGGGCGTGAACTACGGTCCGGGAGACGGATCTCTGGCCCACAAACCCGATGAATCAGTGGACTTGGGGCAAGTTGTTCGATGCGCGGAGCGGATGAGAAGCTGGCTCGGCTCCGCCTCGTGACCTGATGCCCCGCGGCGGCGCGCACCGGCGGCACAACAGGTGCGCGCCGGAGGCAACCGGTTGGGACTCGGTAGCGTCTTACCAGCGGCGGAGCAGCTCCCGGACGACTACGGGAGCCCGTGAACGCCCCGGCTGTCCAGGCAAGTTCCGAGAGGTCCGAAGTTTCGATGAGCCCGACCGGCTGGCCGATGACGGTGACGGCGATCCTTCTGGCGGTCGCCGCGCCGATCGGCACGTATCTGTTGTGGAACCGCATCCGCGGCCCGCGCCCGGTGCGCGCCGCCGCCCGGTTGTCGATGATCGGCGTGAGTCAGGTCATGGCGATCCTGTTGTGCGGCGTGATCGTCAACAACTACTACGGGCTCTACGCGTCCTGGGACGATCTGCTCGGTGACACCGGCAGCCCGGGCGTCATCATCCACGCGAACACCGCGGCGACCGGCACCCCGATCGCCGGCGGCGACCTGACCGACGGCCGGGCCCAGGGCGGCCGCGGCCAGGTGGTGCCGGTGGTGCCGCGCCAGCGGCCGGCCGGCCCGACGCAGGAGTTCAAGAAGTACGGCGACGACGCGGTGGTCACCACCTTCGTCGGGCCCAAGTCCGGGCTGGGCGGCACGAACGACGTGATGGTCTGGACGCCGCCGCAGTACAACGACCCGACTTACGCGAACGCCGCCTTCCCGGTCGTCCTGCTCTTCCCCGGCTACCCGGGCACCCCGCAGACCTGGTTCGGCAACATGGCCGGGCAGAAGGAGCTGGGCACGCTGGTCCAGCAGCACGCCTCCACCCCGTTCGTACTGGTCGCGGTGAACATCTCCCCGGTCAAGGGCGTGAACACGGACTGCACCGACATCCCCGGCGGCCCGCAGGTGGCGACCTACATCACCGACGACGTCAAGAACATGATCGAGCGCACCTTCCGGGTCACCACCGACCGCACCGGCTGGGGCATGATGGGCTACTCCGAGGGCGGCCTGTGCGCCGGCAAGCTGCTGGTCCAGTACCCGCAGCTGTTCAGCGCCGCGGTCCAGATGAGCGGCGACGTGCGGCCCGGCGGTTACGTCTCCAAGTACGGCACGTCCTTCGCCGACCAGAACTCCACGCTGTGGCTCCTGCAGAACCACAAGCCCGACCCGCCGGTGTCGCTGCTGGCCGCGGCCTCGGCCGAGGACGCGCACGGCAGCGTGCTCTCCGACGCGCTGTCGCTGCAGCAGGTGGCCCCGAACATGGTGGACGTGCTGAAGAAGGACCACGGCTCGCACAACACCGCGGTCTGGAAGCAGTGGCTGCCGCAGGCCTACGGCTGGCTGAGCCAGCACCTGGAGCAGGTGCACCCGCAGTCCTGAGCGGTCGTGCGCAGTCCTGAGCCGTCCTGAGCCGTCCTGAGCCGTCCTGAGCGGTCCGGGGCTCCTGCGCCGCAGGCCACGGCACGTCGGCCGGGCGCGGCGTGCTCGTCGCCTGTCGGCCGTCGCCCGGTCAACCCCGGCCGGTAATGTGCCGACTATGAGTCAAGGCAGCGGCAACGGACACGGCACGGGCAGCAAGTTCACCGAGCGCTTCGTGGGGGCGGTGACCCGGCGACGGGGACAGGAGCAGCTGCCGGCGGCCACCGCCGACCAGAAGCTGCTCGACCATGCCTACGGCAAGGACTGGAAGGACGAGGACCCCTGGCGCGTGCTGCGCATCCAGGGCGAGTTCGTCGAGGGCTTCGACTCCTTGGCCCGCACCGGCCCGGCCATCACCGTGTTCGGCTCCGCCCGGACCCCGAACGGCAGCCCCGAGTACCTGGTCGGCGAGCAGATCGGCCGCGGCCTGGCGGCGGCCGGCTGGACCGTCATCACCGGCGGCGGCCCGGGCGCGATGGAAGCGGCGAACAAGGGTGCCTTCGACGCCGGCGGCCGCTCCGTGGGTCTGGGCATCGAGCTGCCCTTCGAGCAGTCCCTGAACAGCTACATCGACCAGGGCATCAACTTCCGCTACTTCTTCGTCCGCAAGACCATGTTCCTGAAGTACTCCCAGGGCTTCGTGGTCCTGCCCGGCGGCTTCGGCACCATGGACGAGCTCTTCGAAGCCCTCACCCTGGTGCAGACGCACAAGGTGACGTCCTTCCCGGTGGTCCTGGTCGGCCGCGCCTTCTGGGGCGGCCTGGTGGACTGGATCCGCGACACCATGATCCCGGCGGGCAAGATCGCCCCCGGCGACCTGGATCTGATCCACCTCGTCGACGACCCGGACGAGGCGGTCGCGATCATGGGGAAGCCGGGGGACCGGGGCTGAAGCTCCTTCTTCGACAACGGATTCTTCGAGGACAGACAACAACAGACTCGGCCGCCGGAGCGGGATGCTCCGGCGGCCAAGTCTTTGTCTTTGGTGTCGCCCTTGGCGTTACGCACCTAAGCGCCAGGCTCACCTATGCGCTGTTCTTACCTCAGTGCGCTGCTACTACCTGAGGGCCGCTCCTACTTGGCGGTCAGGTTCGGCGTCGACAGCGTCGCGATGCCGCCGGCCGCGACGTGCGAGCTGCCGGTCGCGGTGTCGATCGCCGCGGCCAGCTGGTTGTCGATGCGCGAGGGCAGGGCCAGGTCGCCGCCGAACACGTAGCCGAAGTTGTCCGAGCCGCGGTTGGCATCGAACAGCGTGTACTCGGCCGGGTTGATGCCGTAGGTCGGGTCGACCAGGACCAGCGGGCCGCCGTAGCGGCCCATCAGCGCGCCGCCGGACAGCGAGTCCGGCCAGTCCGTGCCGGTGGCGATGCCGACGGCCGTGAAGCCGGAGAACAGGTGGGAGGCGACGTTGTAGGACGTGGCGTAGCGGTCCGCGCCGCCCAGCTTCTCGTAGCCGCCGAACCCGTCGTCGGCCAGGGCCTTGTTCGCCTGGCCGCCGACCGCGGCGAGGTAGGTCAGGCTGTGGCCGTTGATGCGGCTGGCGATGTAGTCTCCGGTCACCGCGGGCATGGCCGTGTCGTCGGTGAGCAGCACCGCCATGCCGTTGGCCTGCCCGGCCACGGCGCCGGCCGAGAGCGCGTCCGGGAAGTTCATGCCGGTGGCGGTCAGCACCTGGGTCGCGTTCGGCGCGTAGACGTTCGCCATGTCCACCGCGGTCTCGAAGCGGTCGTAGCCGCCGATGCGCTGCACGTGGTAGCCGAGCCCGGCGAGCTGGTTCGCGACGTTCGGCGAGATCGCCTGGTCGCCGCCGAGCACGTACACGGTGCCGCCGGCCGGCAGCACGCGCTGGATCTCGCCGCGGCTGGCGGCGTTCAGCGAGGCGCTCTCGGTCAGCAGTAGCGGCGCGTTCTTGTGCGCGGCCAGCGCTGAGCCGCCGAGGGCGTCGGCGAACTGGTCCGAGCGGCTCAGCACCACGGCCTGCGCCTGGGCGCGCTGGTCGGAGCCGTCGCCGGCGGTGCGGAACTGCTGCTGCGAGACCTGCACCGCGGTGGCGAACCGGTCGAAGCCGCCGAGCCGGTGGACGAACGCCGGGCTGTCGGTGCGCACGGCCAGGCCGCCGGACAGGTCCGAGATCTTGGTCTGCGGGGTCGGGTCCGCCTGTGTCGAAGCCAGGCCGGCCGCCATGTTGACCTGGAAGGTCGCGCCCGCGGCCTCGAACGCGACGGTGGCGTTGTCGCCCTCGAAGATCGGGGCGGTGTGGTCGCCGGGGCCCTAGGCCAGGCCCCGCTTGGCGACCGCCGGCTCCCGCAGCCCCTGGATCGCCGAGACCATGTCGAGCACCTGCCGGGTCTCGGCGACCTCGTGCACCCGGTACACCCGCGCGCCGAGCCAGGCCGAGACCGCAGTGGTGGCGAGGGTGCCGATCAGCCGCTCCTGCACGGGGCGGTCCAGGGTCTCGCCGACGAAGTCCTTGTTCGACAGCGACACCAGCACCGGCCATCCCGTGGCCGTCATGTCCGCCAGGCGCCGCGTGGCCTCCAGCGAGTGGCGGGTGTTCTTGCCGAAGTCGTGGCCGGGGTCGATCAGGATGCGGTCGCGCGGGACGCCCAGGGCCGCCGCGCGCTCGGCCTCGCCGTGGACGGTGCGCTCCAGGATGTCCGCCATCACGTCCGGGTAGCCGATGCGGTGCGGGCGCGTGCGCGGTTCGACGCCGCCGGCGTGCGTGCACACCAGCGCCACCGCGTGCCGGGCCGCGACTTCGGCCAGCCGCGGGTCCCAGCCGCCCCAGGCGTCGTTCAGGACGTCCGCCCCCTCGGCGCACACCGCGTCCCCGATCTCGGCGCGCCAGGTGTCCACGGAGATCACGGCCTCCGGGAAGCGCTTGCGGACCTCGGTGACGAACGGGACCACCCGGCGCATCTCCTCGGCGGTGTCCACGACGTCGCCGGGGCCGGCCTTAACACCGCCGATGTCGATCAGGTCCGCGCCGTCGCTCAAGGCCTTCTCCACGCGGTCCAGCGCGGCGGCGTCCCCGAAGGTGGCGCCCTTGTCGTAGAACGAGTCCGGGGTCCGGTTCACGATCGCCATCACGAGCCGCTGGTCGGGGCGGTACTCGTACGGTCCCAGGCGCAGCGTGCCCTGCGGGACGGCGGCCGGCGGCGGGGCGTTCTCGGTGCGGTCGCCGGCGGCGCCGTCCGCGTTCGATGACATGGAGATCAGCCTAACGGCGACGGCGTGGGGCCGGGCATGGCACGATGTCCGCGTGCTGTACTTCCAATTTCTGGTCGTCGCGGCGGTGTTCGGTGCGATCGCGTGGGTGGCCGCGGGCCGCGGCGGGGGTCTGGACGACCCGCGCCAGGACCGCCCCGAGCCCGCGCTGGCCGACGACCGGCAGCTGGGCCGGGAGGACATCGACGGCGCCCGCTTCGCCGTCGGCTTCCGCGGCTACCGCATGGACCAGGTCGACCGGCTGCTGGACCGGCTCGCCGCCGAGATCGACCACCGGGACCGGCTGATCGCCGACCTGACGCGGCCGGCCGACACCCGGTTCGGCGAGGGCGTCGGCTACGAGCCGGTGGCGCGGGTCCAGGACGCGGTGCCCGGTGTCGAGGGTGCGACCGGCGCGGTGATCGCGACGGCCGTGGTGCAGCCCGGCTTCGGCCCCGGCGTGGGCGTGGCGCCCGGTGCGGGCGAGCCGGGCCCGTCGGACGGTCAGAACCCTGAGGACGAAAACCCGCTGGCGGCCTGGTACCGGCGGACGGATCGGCAGCCGGGGAACGACCAGTAGGGCTCTTCGGTTTTTCAGCTCAACAGAACGGCCGGTCCCCGTGGGGGACCGGCCGTAGCAGTGTTCGATGACGGTGTTGGCTGATGGTGCCGGTGTCAGTGCTGGCGTTGCTGCCTCTACCTGTACCGGCCTTGCCGGTCAGCGCCCGGTGAAGGTCGGCTTCTCCTTGGCCAGGAACGCCCGCACCGCGTTGCGGTGGTCCTCGGTGGCCGCGGCCGCGTCCTGCAGGTCGGCCTCCAGGTCCAGGGTCTCGTCCAGCGTGTGCGTCAGCGCGAAGCCGACCGCCTGCTTCAACGCCGCGTAGGCCGCGGTCGGCCCGGCCGCCATCCGCGCCGCGAGCTCGTCGACCGCCGCGTCGAACTCCTCGGCCGGCACCACCCGGTGCACCAGCCCCAGCGCGGCGGCCTCCTCGATGCCGATCGTCTCCGGCAGCATCAGCAGCTCCAGCGCCTTGGCCGGTCCGACCAGGCGCGGCAGCGTCCAGGAGCCGCCGGAGTCGGCGGTCAGCCCGATGTTGGCGAAGGCCAGGTTGAAGGCCGCCTTGTCGGAGGCGATCCGCAGGTCGGCGGCGAAGGCCAGGGCCGCGCCGGCGCCGGCCGCCACGCCGTTCACCGCGGCGATCACCGGCTTGGGCGCCGAGGTCAGGGCCCGCAGCAGCGGGTTGTAGTGCTCGCGCACGGTGTCCGCCAGGCCGGTGCCGGCCTCCAGCGAGGCCGCGTGCTCCCGCAGGTCCTGTCCGACGCAGAAGGCGCGCCCGGTGGCGCGCAGCACGATCACGCGAACGGAGCCGTCCGCCGCCGCCGCTGTCGCCGCGTCCCGCAACGCCGCCTTCGTCGCACTGTCGAGCGAGTTCAGCGCGTCCGGGCGATTCAGGGTGATGGTGCCGACACCCTCGGTGACGTCGTAGACAACGTTGTCGGACATAGGGGGTCCCACTCTCCGCCTTATCGGCTTCCAGGCATGTACCAGTGTTGGTCGCGTCCGGTAGAACTGTTTGCAGACTCTGACGAAGCTACTCAGTCGGGCCTCCCGCGGCGACACCGGAACCCAATCCGGGCGCGTGCGGGATAATGGATTGGTTGAGAGCTGGCTCCTAGGAAGGGGAACGAGCATGGCGGCGATGAAGCCGCGGACGGGTGACGGCCCGCTTGAGGTGACCAAAGAGGGACGGGGCATCGTGATGCGGGTTCCGCTGGAAGGCGGCGGCCGGCTCGTGGTTGAGCTGTCGGCAGAGGAGGCCGCGGCGCTCGGCGAGGCGATCAAGGGGGTCGTCGGTTAGCCCGGCGCCGCCATTCGTGCCACCCCGTTCGTCCCACCAGTGACGTCTGGCCCCCGAACGGCCGGGGTCCGGCGTCCCCTATTTACGTGTTCCTTCTCACTCCGCACCCGGCCGGACCGGAGCCCCACCCCGGTCAGAGCGTCCGCGTCGGGTTGGGTGCCGACGCCCGTTCCCGGGTTTCCCCGCCGGGCCGCGCCGCGGCATCGTGCGGGGTTCTCGGTTTCCTAAGGGCGTTTCACCGCGCACAGCAGACCGTCACCAGTGGGCAGAAGGGCCGGCAGCAGCCGGGTGTCCTCGACGACCTGGCGGTGCAGGTACCGCAGCGCCGAGGTGCGCGCGTCCCGGATCGACGGGTCGACCACCCGGTCCTGGCCGAGCGCCCCGTCGAAGGCCACGAGCCCGCCGGGCCGCAGCAGCCGCAGCGCCTCTTCGTAGCCGGCCAGGTGGTCGGTGCCCGGGCCGCCGCAGAACACCATGTCGTAGCCGCCGTCGGCCAGGCGCGGCAGCACCGAGCCGGACGCGCCGCCGATCACCCGGGTGCGGCTGGCCGCGAAGCCGGCGTCGGCGAAGGCCCGGCGGGCCGCCTGCGAGCCCTGAGTGTCCTCGTCCACGGTGGTCAGCACCCCGTCCGGGCGCATCCCGCGCAGCAGGTATATCCCCGACACGCCGGCGCCGGTGCCGACGTCGACCACCGACCGGGCGGCGAGCGTGGCGGCCAGCAGCCGCAGGGCCGCGCCGGTGCCGGGCTCGACCGGGACGATGCCCAGCCGCCGCGCCTCGCGGCGCGCGGAGACCAGGACGTCGTCCTCGGCGACGTACCCCTCCGCATACGCCAGGCTGGCGTGCCGGTGACTGGGGATGACGGCCTCCGAGGGTCGCGGGTCCCGGAGCCGGGGTCGGCCGGGATCTGGTCGGTTGGTTGCTACTGGGCATCAAGAGCGTAGCCACCTGGCCGCGCGCATACCACGTCGGACTGTCCGGCGGACAGTCCGCGGGTGGTCGGCGGCGGGGTGTGCGGCGGGGTGTGCGGCAGGGGCCGGACGGTTCCGGTACCGGCGGGATCGGGTTGCCTGATCGCTCTAAGCGGACACCGAGGAGGAACCCGTACCCGGGAACTTCGTGTCGGTGACCGGCCGTTCTGTCCTCGACAGTGGCTCACGGTCTGGAGAGCCGGGAGATCTTAGACCGATCTCAGGTTCCTTTCAGCCTTTAGCAGCGAGGCAGGCGTCTATGGTGATGAGTGCGGTACTGGAAATAGGAGGTGGGGACGTCGTGGCTGACGCCAACAGCGCCCGCAATCCTGGAGCCGTCCCGGTCAACACCATTGGACCGCGGATCGATCTCGGGGAACTTCGTCGTCGGAGGGCGGCCCGCAAGGCCACCCTGGAAAAGAACCGCCGGGGTGAGGCGATCCCCGATACCACGACGCCCGCCGAGGCCGTCGTGCAGAGCGTGGGGGAGACCCAGCCCCTGGACGCCGCGGCCGTCGGCTGGGAGCCGCCGAGCTGGGACGAGATCGTGCGGACCCATTCGCAGCGGGTCTACCGGCTGGCCTACCGCCTGACCGGCAACCAGCACGACGCCGAGGACCTCACGCAGGAGGTCTTCATCCGGGTCTTCCGCTCGCTGTCCAGCTACCAGCCGGGCACCTTCGAGGGCTGGCTGCACCGGATAACCACGAACCTGTTCCTGGACATGGTGCGCCGCCGGGCCCGCATCCGCTTCGACTCCCTGGGCGAGGACGCCGACGACCGGCTGCCCGGCCGCGAGCCGTCGCCGGAGCGGATCTTCGTCGACTCGCACATGGACGCCGACATCGAGGCCGCGCTGGCCGCCCTGGCGCCGGAGTTCCGCGCCGCGGTGGTGCTGTGCGACATCGAGGGCCTGTCGTATGAGGAGATCGCGGCCACCCTGGACGTGAAGCTCGGCACCGTGCGCTCGCGCATCCACCGCGGCCGCTCGCAGCTCCGGGCGGCCCTGGAGCACCGGGCCCCCGGCGGCGCGGCGTCGGTCGCCGGCGGGAAGGAGGGCCGCCGGTGACCAGGCACCTCGGAGACCGCCTGACCGCGCTGATCGACGGCGAACTGGACCACGGCACAGCGAGCCGCATGCTCGGCCACCTCGCGCAGTGCGACGAGTGCCGGGCCGAGGCCGACGTCGAACGGCAGGTGAAGTCGCGGCTCGGCGCGATGGCGGCGCCCCAGGTGCCGGTGGAGCTGATGCTCGGGCTGCTCAGCCTGGACACCAACCGCGGCACCGGGGCCGCGGCCTCCGGGCAGCTGCCCGGAGGCGGCAGCGGTTCGCCCACCGGCGCGCCCGGCAACGCCCCGACCCCGTTCTCGTTCCAGACCGTGCCGATCCGCCCGCCAGCGGCTCCGGCGGCCGGCCGCCCCACGGCCGGCCGCTCCCCGGTGCGCCCGCAGCGCCTGCGGGCCGCGGCGATCGGCGCGGTGTCGCTGGCGGCGCTGGGGACCGGGGTGTGGCTGGTCGGCGACTTCAGCGCCAGCGCCAGCCCGTCGCACTCGCCGGCCCAGCCGGCACCGGCTCAGGTCGTGACCTACGCGCCGGGACACTAGCCGCAGGAATCAGGTCGCGGCCCCACTGCGATCGAGGGCTCGCTCTTACACGTCTTGGCTCGGCATTGCCGAGCCAAGACGTGTAAGGATCGACGAATATCCACCCGCCGGGGGTCCAGCATCCGCCCGGCCGGGAGTTACGCTAGCGCTAGCGCCGGAGAAGACACCGGCCGCGCCCGCCAGAGCAGGAGCCCCCACGTGCCGTTTCTCGACATCAGCCCGCTGGAGCTGATCGCGCTGCTGGCCCTGGCCGTCATGCTGTTCGGCCCGGACAAGCTGCCCAGCGCGGTACAGGGCCTGGCACGCACCCTGCGGCAGTTCCGGGAGTTCACCCGCAACGCCCAGAACGACCTGAAGAAGGAACTGGGTCCGGAGTTCCAGGACCTGGAGCTGACCGACCTGCACCCGAAGAACTTCGTGCGCAAGCACGTGCTCGGACCCGAAGACGGCGACTTCCGCGAGATCAGGGACATCACCGACTCGCTCAACAGCGAGATACGCGGTGCGGCCGAGGGAGCCCGACGGCCCCTCGCCGCCGACGACGCGACCCCGGACGATGCCCTCTACCGGGCCCCCGCCCCGCGCCTGGCCGCGGGCGAGCGCCCGCCGTTTGACGCGGATGCGACGTGAGGTTCCATGAGCAGCACCATCTCAACTGAAGACTTCCCCAACCCCGTCGGCCCGGCCTCGCAGCCGGGCTCTGTGGCGCCGGCCGCGGGCGACGACCATGTCCCCGGCCCGCCGGTCGCCTCCAACAGTGCTTTGTCCATCTCTGCCGCGGCCCTGGCCGCCTCCGAACCCGACGCCTGGCCCGGCCAGCGCACCGCGGTCCCGTGGTACGGCCTGGACGAGGCCTGGTCCGGCGACCGCTGGCTGGGCTCGATCCTGCTCGGCCCCGACGGCGTCGCCGAATACGGCACCCTGGGCCACGGCGACCACCCGGCCCGCCGCCCCGACGACCTGTCCCCCCGCCGCTTCTGCGGCGTGGTGACGATGGCCCGCCTGGACCGCCGCCCCGGAGGCGGCGCGACCATCCTGGAGCCGACCACCCTGTCCACCCTCGCAGCCGTCGCGGGCCTGGGCCTGCTCTCGGACGCCTGGCCCTGGGCCGTGGACAAGGCACTGCGCGGCGACTGGCTGCACCAGCAGACCGAACTCGCCTACGAAGTCGCCGAGAACCTGGACGACGCCCCCTGGCGCGCGGTCCAACTCCCGGTCGACGGCAAGCCCACCCGCTTCCGCTACCGCGAGAGCGAGTACGGCTGGGTCCTGGCCGCGGAGCTGCGCGAATGCTGGCTCGGCGCCTACGGCCGCGGCGTGACGGCCTACGGCCTGGGCTTCGAGCAGGTCACCCTGGACGCCTGGGAGGCGTACGAAGCGTTGCCGCGCTGACCGGGCCCCGGCCCGCACGACGCCGCACCAGCTTCCCGCCTCCCGACCTC
>NZ_JAACYW010000176.1 GCF_015356825.1 Catenulispora rubra
CCGCACCCCCGTCCCGCGCGGCGTGGTCTCGATCGCCTCGGCCCACACCGCCGGCGCCCGCGCCGTCACCGGCCACCTGCTGGACCTCGGCCACCGCCGCATCGGCTTCGTCTCAGGCTTCGAAGACTGGCTCTCCGGCTCCGACCGCCTCGCCGGCCACCTGGCCGCGCTCTCCGAAGCCGGCCTCCTGAGCGACCCCCACCTGCACCACTACGGCGAACCCGCGATCCACACCGGCCTACGCGCCGGCCGCGACCTCCTGGACCTCCCCGACCGCCCAACCGCCATCGCCTGCTTCAACGACAAGATCGCCGTCGGCGTCATCCAAGCCGCCGCCGAACGCGGCCTCCAAGTCCCCACCGACCTGTCCGTGACCGGCTTCGACGACAGCGAAATCAGCCGCGCCACCACCCCCCTGCTGACCACCGTGCGCCAACCCCTCGACGAGATGGGCCGCATCGCCGTGACGATGCTCGTCCGCCTCATGGAGCGCCAGGCACTGGAGGCACTGCACCTGGAGCTGGCGACCGAGCTGATCGCGCGGGGGAGTACGGGGCCGGTGCCGGTGCGGTCGTGACGCAAAAAAGGGCCCGTACCGAGTACGGACCCTTGCAGAAAAAGTAGCCCCGACGGGATTCGAACCCGCGCTACTGCCTTGAGAGGGCAGCGTGCTAGGCCGCTACACAACGGGGCCCTAGCGGCCGCGTCAGCGCTCCGGGGCGCCTTGCGACCCCGAAAGCATAGCGCACTTCGGACGGCGCTCATCCCGCATTTACCGGGTGGTGGCCGGGCCGTGAGCAGGGTCACTTCGGTGGGTTCGGGGGCTTTGAGCTCTGTGGCGAGCCGTGGTTCCGGTGTGCCTCAGTGCGGCGGCGCCCTGAGTGCAGCGGCAACCTCAGTGCAGCGGCACCGTCAGGTACGGGCTGGCCGGATCCAGCATCAGCGCGCGGTGCAGTTGCAGCGACTCGCGGTACGAGTCCTCCGGATTCCCCTGGCGTCCCATCTTGATCACGCGGCCGAGGACGTACGCCGCCGACATCTGTCCCCAGTCCGCGTAGGTCCGGGCGCACAGGTTGCCGGCGTGCCGGACGATCTGCTCGGCGGTGGTGCGGTCGCAGAAGCCGCAGGACAGGCCCCAGCGGGCCATGTTCACGCAGCGGCCCCAGTCCCAGCTGTCCTGCGTGGCTACGATCGCGTCGGGGGTGATGACGCCGTCGCGCCGCATCCACATCTCGCAGCGGACCACCCACTGCGCGATGTCGGTCATCTCCTGCGCCAGCCGCTCGGGCGCGCCGCGGTCGCGGCACCAGGCGTCGACCGCCTGCGTCAGCAGCTCCGTGTCCTGCGCGGGGTCGCCGCTGGGCTGCACGCCGGCACCGCGCTCGGTGCGGATGCCGAGCACCAGGTCGACGGGCTGCGGGTTCTCGTTGTCGAGCAGCGCGTCGACCTGGTTCTGCCACTGCACCGGCCCCTCGATGCCCCACCACTGGCTCAGCAACTCGCGCTCGCTGTGGTAGTCCAGCCAGGCGTGGCCCATGGTGTTCCACGGCACGGCGTTGGTCACCGACAGGTGCGCGCCGCAGGCCAGGGCGCGCGCCAGATCGCCCTGCGCCGGCTCGTTGTAGACGGTGCGGATGGTGCCGCGCAGGTTGCTCCAGCCCCCGACCAGCTGCGGGTCCTTCCGCATCCAGTGCGCGGCCTTCCCGACGTTCAGCTCGCGCTCCTCCGGCGTCCCCGGATTCACCACCAACTGCATCGTCTGCCGCTGCTTCGCCAGATCCTGCACCCACGCCGGGAACAGATTGCGCTGGAAGTACACGCCCTCAGGCCGCTCGGCGGGCAACAGCGCGCGGGTGTACACCGGCAGTATCAGGCGCGCACCCCGTCGGGTGGTGTCGTACTCCTGACTGACCGTCAACGCCGACTTCGAAGTGCCGCGAATGGCATTGTTCAGCTGCCCGTACACAGTGAGCTGGTTCAGCTTGACCACAGACCTCCGCAGACCGAACTTCGACCCCTGATCCGCCTCCCGCCGCGGCACGAAAACATCCAGCCGAGCCAGCACGGCCAAGTATGCGTCCAAGTCGTCCGCCACCCGAGCCGCAAGCAGCCCCCGGTCGTCGATCGAAGGCGCGGTCCAACTATCGGTCGTCACGCTGAGTCCCCCCTGGGCTCCGTCGTTCGCGGTAGGTCCCCAATATGCCATGCCGGGGGGATGCTATGGCGACTTAGTCAACTGTCGAGTCGGGTGTTTTATTGCCGGAGATATCGAATAAGTTATTGCGGATCAAATCCCCGTGACGAACCTTCGCGGCAGCGGTCTTACACCGGGTAGCCAACGAGTCCGCCCGCTTCGACAGCCGCCTGCGGCTGTCCGGGACGGTGGCGACACCGCCCTGATGACACGGGGCGTTGCGGCTTCCAAATGCAAGAAGACCAGAACAGACGAAATCTGCCCTGGTCTTCCGAATGTAGCCCCGACGGGATTCGAACCCGCGCTACTGCCTTGAGAGGGCAGCGTGCTAGGCCGCTACACAACGGGGCCCCTAGCAGTGCCGCCGCGCCTGGGGCGCTGGCAGCGGGACTTATCTTAGGCGATCGGCGGGGTTCGCCCAAATCGCGGGACCCGCGGCGCCCCGCGGCCCGGGCCGTGGGGCGCCGTTCTACTCGCCGGCGGCGGTTGCGTCGGCTCGGACCAGGCGGACGAAGGCTCGGATGCCGCTGACCAGTTCTCGCTGCTCGGTGAGGCCGTCGACGGCTTGGTCGAAGTGGCGGGTGACGGCTGCGGCGCGCCGTTCGGCTTCCTCGACGCGGCTGCGCAGGCCTGCGCGGTCGGCTTCCGCGGCCTCGCGGGAGAGGCGGATGTCCTCGCGGAGGCGCAGGTCGGCGGCTCGGAGGTCGTTGCGGACGTCGTCCAGTTCCCGGGAGGTGCGCTCCTGGGCTTCGTGAGCGGCGTTGTGCAGGGCCTCGACGGTGGCGGTCAGGTTCGTCAGGCGGGTGGTCAGGTCGAGCACGTCGTCGCGGGGGTACGTGGTCTCCTTCAGCAGGCTCGTGATCCGCGCCTTCACGTACGACAGGTACGCCGCGACCGGCCGGATCGCGCAGCTGAGCAGGTAGAACGCCGCGAAGTAGTAGCCCAGGACGTGCCCCGAGGCGTAGGTCAGGCCGGCCACCACGGCCGCCGTCACGACATGCCCGGCCAGCGCCAGTTGCAGCAGCCGGCGTTCCCAGCGCCGTACCTCGGCCTCGCGGCCCTCGGGGACCGCGATGCCGCGTTCGCGCGAGACGCCGATCTCGTGCCGGACGCGCCGGGCCTTGAAGTACAGGTTCCACGGCACCGTGGTGATGATCAGGAGCCAGTACAGGCTCACCGTGCCGAGTCCGACGTTCAGCACCGTCCGGCCGGGGATGTGGACGAAGTTCGCCACCAGCGCGACGAGGCCCCCGAGGAACACCAGGCCCACGAACGTCTCCCATTGCTTCTTCATGCCTCAAGCGTGCCGTCCGGCGGGGCGTCGGCAGGAGAGTGCGGGTACTCAATTACCCGTGAGTAGCAAAGGGTTGCGGGGCAGGTATGCGCGGCGCGACAAGCAAAAGAGCGGATCCCTTGGGGATCCGCTCTCGCAAGGCTGGGGTACCAGGACTCGAACCTAGAACAACTGAACCAGAATCAGCCGTGTTGCCAATTACACCATACCCCAACGACCACCCGACCCTACTTCGTCGCGCGGCGTTGCGTCGACAACTATACGGGAGGCCCGCCCCACAGCCAAAACGGCTTTCGAACGGGCCTCCCGCCACGCCTCAGACCACGCGGCCTCAGACAATGCGCCTCAGGCAATGCGCCCCAGACCACGCGGCCTCGGCCTCAGACCAAGCGCGGCCGGCGCAGCATCACGCCGTGGTCGTCGCCGTCACGCCGCAATCCCCGAGATCGCCGCCTCCAGCCGCCGCAGCGTCCGCTCCCGCCCCAGCAGCTCGATCGACTCGAACAGCGGCGGCGAAATCCGGCGCCCGGTCACCGCGACCCGGACCGGCGTGAACGCGTTCTTCGGCTTCAGCCCGAGCCCCTCGATCAGCGACTCGCGCAGCGCGGCGTCGATGGCCGCGGTCGTCCACTCCGGGAGCGCCTCCAGAGCCTTGGCCGCGGCCTGGAGCACTGGCTTGGCGTCCTCGCCGAGGGCCTTGGCTGCGTCCGCCGGGTCCACCGCGAAGGCGTGCTCGGGCACGAACAGGAACCCGATCATGTCCACCGACTCGCGCAGCACCACCATCCGCTCCTGGATCAGCGGCACCGCGGCGGCCAGCGTCGCGGCCTGCTCCGGCAGCGGCGGGTCGGAGACCAGGCCCTGCTCGGCCAGGAACGGCACGATGCGCCGGGCCAGGTCCGCCGGCTCCAGGGCGCGCACGTGGTCGCCGTTGATCGCCTGGCACTTCTTCAGGTCGAAGCGCGCCGCGTTGGCGTTGATGCGGGTGCCGTCGAACGCCGCGTACATCTCCTGCGGGGAGAAGAACTCCTTGTCCCCGCCCGGCGACCAGCCCAGCAGCGCCAGGTAGTTCAGCAGGCCCTCGGGCAGGTAGCCCTCCTTCACGTAGAAGGAGAACGAGGCCTCCGGGTCCCGCTTCGACAGCTTCTTGTTGCCCTCGCCCATGACGTACGGCAGGTGCCCGAACATCGGCACCGTCTCCGACAGCCCCAGCTCGATCAGCGCGGCGTGCAGCGGGAGCTGGCGCGGGGTGCTGGAGAGCAGGTCCTCGCCGCGCAGCACGTGCGTGATCCGCATCAGGGCGTCGTCGACCGGGTTCACCAGCGTGTACAGCGGCGAGCCGTCGGCCCGGACCAGGACGTAGTCCGGCACGTTCGCGGTGTCGAAGGAGATCTCGCCGCGGACCAGGTCGTTCCAGGTCAGCGTGCCCTCCGGCATGCGGAAGCGCAGCACGCTGGTGCGGCCGGCGGCCTCGTGCGCGGCGATCTGCTCGGGCGTCAGGTTCCGGCAGGTGCCGGCGTAGCCCGGGGCGCGCTTCTCGGCCTTGGCCTTCTCGTTGACCGCGTCCAGCTCCTCCTGCGTGCAGTAGCAGCGGTAGGCGTGGCCGCCGGCGAGGAGCTTGGCGGCGATGTCCGCGTAGATGTCCATGCGCTCGGACTGCCGGTAGGGGCCGTAGGCGCCGCCGACCTCCGGGCCCTCGTCCCACTCGAAGCCCATCCAGCGCATGGTCGCCAGGAGCGCGTTGTAGGACTCCTCGGTGTTGCGTGCGGCGTCGGTGTCCTCGATGCGGAAGACGAAGCTGCCGCCGTAGTGGCGCGCGAAGGCGTAGTTGAACAGCGCCGAGCGGACCATGCCGACGTGCGGGTCGCCGGTCGGCGACGGGGGGAAGCGGACGCGGACGGGCTTGTCCGTCTGCGGAACGGTTGTTGCGATGTCAGTCACGAGCCACCACCCGGTTCGTCAAGTTGCCAATGCCTTCGATGCCGACCGACACCTGCTGCCCCACCACGATCGGCCCGACCCCGGCCGGGGTCCCGGTGAGGATCACGTCGCCGGGCAGCAGGGTCATCGCCTCGGAGACGTAGGAGACCAGGTCGGCGACCGACCGGGTCATCTGCGCGGTGCGCCCGGCCTGCCGCAGTTCGTTGTCCACCGTGCAGGTGATCGCCAGGTCGGAGGGGTCCAGCTCGGTCTCGATCCAGGGACCCAGCGGGCAGAACGTGTCGAAGCCCTTCGCCCGGCCCCACTGCTTCTCCGCACGCTGCAGGTCGCGCGCGGTGACGTCGTTGGCGCAGGTGTAGCCCAGCACCACGTCCGGCACCCGGGCCGCCGGCACCTGCCGGCACAGCCGCCCGATGACCACCGCGAGCTCCGCCTCGTGCTGCACGTCGAAGGACACGCCGAGCGGGTACTGGATGGCGTCGGACGGGCCGATCACCGAGGTGGACGGCTTGAGGAAGACCACGGCCGGGTCGTCCGCGCCGGGGGCCTCGTTGCCGAGCTCCACGGCGTGCTCGGCGTAGTTGCGCCCGATGCCGATCACCTTCGACGGCAGCACCGGGGACAGCAGCCGCACCCGCGACAGCGGCCAGCGCCGTTGGGTGACCTGGACCGGGCCGAACGGGTGGCCCAGGATCTCGGCCACCTCCAGGGACTCGGGCTGTTCGCCCTCGCCCTCGACGAGCCCGAACTTCACCTCGTCGTCGATGGAGAATCTCGCGATGCGCATCCTGCGATTTTAATGGTCGGGAAGTGACCCGGACTCCGATATAGGCCGCTGAGGCGATCACGGCCCACGAAGCCGGGCCGAGCACGAGCGGCTTCGCGCCGGTGTGCGCCGTTTCCCGCAGGCGGACGCCGGTGTCCGGACCGAACATGCCGCCGGCGAGGAGGAGGTCCTGGAAGCGGTTGGTCGGCGATCGCCGAAGACCTCATAGGCTGTCTCTATGACCCGACTCCCGGATCTGGACGCGCTCCAACTGCTGGTCGCCGTCGCCGACACCGGCTCGCTCGGCAAGGCGGCCGCGCGCATCGGCATCAGCCAGCCCTCGGCCTCGGCGCGTATGGCGACGCTGGAGCGCCGGCTCGGGCTGAAACTGCTGGAGCGCACCACCTCCGGCTCCCGCCTGACCAGCGACGGAGCGGTGATCACCGACTGGGCCCGGCGGGTCCTGGAGCAGGCCGAGGCGCTGGTCGAGGGCGCCGCGGCCCTGCGCACGCACGCCGACGAGCGGCTGCCCGTCGCCGCGAGCCTGACCATCGCCGAGCACCTGATGCCGAAATGGCTGCTGGAGCTGCGCCAGCTGCGGCCGGCCATGCGCGTCGGACTGATCGTGGAGAACTCCCACCAAGTGGTCGCCGCGCTGCGGGCCGGCCAGGTGGATCTGGGATTCGTGGAAGGACCGTGGGTGCCGCGCGACCTGCACTCGGCGGTGGTCGGACACGACCGCCTCGCCGTGGTGGTGGCGCCGGCTCATCCGTGGGCACGGCGCAAGGAACCGTTGACGGCGACCGAACTCGCCGCCGAACCGCTGCTGCTGCGCGAACCGGGATCGGGGACCCGCGAGGTGCTGGAGGCGGCGCTCGCCGCCCACCACGGCCCGGCCGTGCCGCTGATCGAGCTCGGGGCGACGGCGCCGCTGCGCTCGGCCGCGCTGTCCGGGAGCGGCCCGGCGGTCCTGAGCATCCTGGCGGTCGCCGAGGACATCGCCGCCGGCCGCCTCGTCGAGGTGCCGGTCACCGAGGACGTCGCGCTGCGCCGCACGCTGCGCGCGGTGTGGCCGCGCGGCCGGGAGCTGAGCGACGCGGCCGGGTGGTTGGTGCAGGTGGCGCGGGGCCGGGCCTGAGGCGGGCGGTACCGCCTACGCCTGAGCGTCAGCGCCCTCATGCCCGCCGTTCTCGTGCGCGGCGATCTGCTTGCGCACCTCGTCCATGTCCAGTTCCCGCGCCTGCTTGATCAGGTCCACCAGCGGCGCCTCGGGCAGCGCGCCGGGCTGGCTGTAGACCATCACGCCGTCGCGGAAGATCATCAGCGTCGGGATCGACCGGATGTCGAACGCGCCCGCGAGCTCGGGCTGGTCCTCGGTGTCGACCTTGCCGAAGGTGATGTCCGTATTGGCCTCCGACACCCTCCCGTAGATCGGTGCGAACTGCTTGCACGGTCCGCACCACTCCGCCCAGAAGTCGACCAGCACGATCCCGTCGGCGGTGACCGCCTGCTCGAAAGTGTCCTTGGTGAGTTCCACAGTGCTCATGCGAACCACCCTACGCGGGGAGTGTCCAGAGTGCCCGTTTCCGGTCCTCTACCTGGGCGGAGTCGGGAAACGGACTTCATTTCGCTCGATCTTCTCGGACAATGCCCGCAGCACGTCGACCCCGCAGGCACTCGCCAACTGCAGGAGGTACGCCAACACGTCGGCGACCTCGTCGCGCACCCGGAAAGCCTTGTCAGGGTCCGACATCACCTCCACCGACTCCTCCGGCGTGAGCCACTGGAAGATCTCCGCGAGTTCGGACGCCTCGACCGTCAGCGCCATCGCGAGGTTCTTCGGGGTGTGATACGGCGCCCACTGGCGTGCTTCGGCGAAATCCACCAGCCGTCGTTGCAGCGTCGCGATGTCGGGATCACTCATGCCGACCTCTCTATCACGCGCGTAGCACGCGCCTACCGCCCCGGCTTCGCCGTGCTCTCCCGCACCGTCAGCCGCGGCGTGGCCGCCTTGATGTCGCCGACCGTCCCCGGCTCCTCCACGATCCGCATCAGCGCCTCGGCGACCTGCACGCCCAGCGCGTGCGTGTCCCGCGACAGCGCCGTGATCGCCGGATGCACCACCCGGGTCAGCACCGAGTCGTCGAACGACACGATCGACAGCTCCACCGGCACCCGCACCCCCATCTCGGTCGCCACCCCGAGCCCGGCGACCGCCATCAGGTCGCTGTCGTACACGATCGCGGTCGGGGCGTCCGGCTGGGACAGCAGCCGCCGGGTCACCGCCGCGCCCTCGCCGTCGCTGAAGTCCGTCGGCACCGACTGGGTGTCGGCCAGCCCCAGCTGCCCGGCCGCGTCCTTCAGGGCCCTGATCCGGCGCTGCGTGTGCTGGAACGCCGGGGTACCCGCGACGTGCGCGATCCGGGTGTGGCCGAGCGCGGCCAGGTAGCGCACCGTCTCCAGCATCGCCTCGCGGTCGTCGGCCCAGACCGTCGGCAGCTCGCCGTGCTTGCCGTGGCCGCCGAGCACTATGGCCGGCACGCCGAGCCCCTCCACGGCGGCGATCCGCGGGTCCTTGGTCTGCGGGTCCACGATCAGCAGGCCGTCCACCCGCTGCTCGCCGGCCCAGCGCCGGTAGACCGCCAGCTCGGCGTCGGTGTCGTCGACGACCTGGAGCAGCAGCGCCACCGAGCGCGCGGACAGCACCGACTGCATGCCATAGATGAGCTGCGCGTAGAACGGCTCGGCGCCGAGCGTCCGGGTCGGCCGCGCCAGCACCAGCCCGACCGCGCCGGCCGGGGCCCCGCCGAGGGCCCGCGCGGCGCTGTGCGGGTGCCAGTTCATCCGTTCGGCGGCTTGAAGGATCCGCGCGCGGGTAGCCTCACTGACACCGGGGCGTCCGTTGAGCGCGAAGGAGACCGCGCTCGGCGACACTCCGACCTCGCGGGCGATGTCGGCGATGGTGAGCCGGGTCTTGTTCTTCCCGACGATCGCCGCCCGTCCGTAACCCGAGGCGGCGCCGGCGGCACCAGGCTTGTTGACACCGCTGCCAGAGGTGGGCATTAATGACTCCCAGCTGCTTTAGCGCTTTAGTGGCTCGTTCGGGTGGGGTTTCAAGGAGGGGCCGTGACCGTCCAGATCAAGTCCGTGGACTCGACGGAGCTTTTCGTCGGAACCGGTGTGGAACCTCGTCAAGTCCTACGGGTCGTGATCCAGCGGGCCGTCACCGACGGTGCGGTGACTGTATCGCTTCTTGCTCCGAAGGCGCGAGCAACCTGGGAAGTTGCCCCGGGAGACGGCGAGGCCGTCGTCGAGCTGCCGATGGAGATCGACGACGACGTGGCCCCCGGCCAAACCCTCCCCGCGGAACTCCGGCTGCTCGGCGCGGACGGCGAGACCCGCGCTGAGCAGCCGGTCAGCATCACCGTGGCCGAGCCCGGCTGGACCATGTACCTGGTCTCCCACTTCCACTACGACCCCGTCTGGTGGAACACGCAGGCCGGCTACACCCAGACCTGGGAACTGCAGGGCAACGACGGCACCACGCGCCCGGTCTGGGAGAACAACGCGTTCCATCTCGTCAAAGCCCACCTGGATCTCGCCGCCGCCGACCCCGACTACAGCTTCGTGCTGGCCGAGGTCGACTATCTGAAGCCGTTCTGGGACGTGTATCCGCAGTATCGCGCGCTTCTCCGGGAGCTGATATCCACCGGCCGGGTGGAAGTCATGGGCGGTACCTACAACGAGCCCAACACCAACCTCACCGGCCTGGAGACCACGATCCGCAATCTGGTCTACGGCATCGGCTACCAGCGCGACATCATGGGCGCCGACCCGCAGACCGCCTGGCAGCTCGACGTCTTCGGCCACGACCCGCAGTTCCCCGGCCTGGTCGCCGACGCCGGCCTGAGCTCCACGTCGTGGGCCCGCGGGCCGTACCACCAGTGGGGCCCGATGCTGACGAAGTTCGACGGGGTCCAGGGCGACGTCAAGAACATGCAGTTCGCGGCCGAGTTCGAGTGGATCTCGCCGTCCGGCCGGGGCGTGATCACGCACTACATGCCGAACCACTACTCGGCCGGCTGGTGGATGGACTCCTCGGCGACGCTCCAGGAGGCCGAGGAGAAGGTGTACGACCTCTTCCTCGGGCTCAAGCAGGCCGCCGCCACACGCAACACGCTGCTCCCGGTCGGCACCGACTACACCCCGCCGAACAAGTGGGTCACCGCGATCCACCGGGACTGGAACGAGCGCTACGTCTGGCCGCGCTTCGTCACCGGCCTGCCCCGGGACTTCTTCGCCGCGGTGCACGCCGAACTCGCCGAACGCGGCGTCCGGCCGAGTCCGCAGACCCGCGACATGAACCCGGTCTACACCGGCAAGGACGTGTCGTACATCGACACCAAGCAGGCGCAGCGCGCGGCCGAGACGGCAGCCGCCGACGCCGAGAAGCTGGCCACCTTCGCCTCGCTGCTGGGCTACGGCCGGTACCCGAGCGCCGCGCTGGACAAGGTGTGGCGGCAGCTGGCGTACGGCGCGCACCACGACGCGATCACCGGCTCGGAGTCCGACCAGGTCTACATCGACCTGGTGACCGGCTGGCGCGAGGCGCACGACCTGGCCGCCGAGGCCCGGGACGCGGCGCTGGAGGCGATCTTCCGGAACGTCGAGACGTACGGCGGCGCGGGGAACGGGACGGTCGGGGTGTTCAACACCCTGGCGTTCGAGCGGACCGACGTGGTCCGGGCAGTCGTGCAGCTGCCGGAGGGCATCGATGTCGGCGGGCTGCGGCTGATCGACGACGCCGGAGACGTGGTGCCGTTCGTCGTCGAGGCGCACGACGGGCCGCGCGTCGAGGTCGCCTTCATCGCCGCCGGGGTACCCGGGATGGGCTGGCGCAGCTGGCACGTCGAATTCGGGTCCGGGACGGACATCCCGACCTGGCAGGAGACCGCCGAACCCGCGGCGTCGATCGCCAACGAGTACTTCGAGATCTCGGCGGATCCGGCGCGCGGCGGCGGCCTGGCGAGCATCGTCGAGCTGGCCACTGGACGGCAGCTGCTCAAGCCCGGCGAGATCGGCAACGAACTGCGGGTCAGCGAGGAGTACCCGCAACACCCCGAGTTCGGCGAGGGCCCCTGGCACCTCGTCCCGAACGGGACCGTCACCGGCTCGGCCGCCGCGGCCGCCACGTCGGTGCGCGTCGAGGAGTCGCCGCTGGGCCGGCGGTACGTCGTCACCGGGACCGTCGGCGACGTCGACTACGAGCAGCGCGTCACGCTCTGGCACGGCCTGGACCGCGTCGACTTCCGCACCCGGGTCCTGGACTTCACCGGCGCCGACCGGCTGCTGCGCGTGAAGTTCCCGTGCGACGTGCCCGGTGCGCGTCCGGTCTCCGAGGTCGCCGGCGCCGTGATCGGCCGCGGCTTCGCGCTGCCGGATTCCGACGTGGCGGTCGCGCCCTGGACCCTGGACAACCCGGCGAACACCTTCTTCGCCCTCGGCAGCACCGCGACGCTGAGCCTGCGCGACCTCGGCGGGTCCGACCCCGAAGCGGCCGACCTCGGGCGCGTCGCGATCTCGGTGGCCGAGGTCGTCGCCGACGACCTGGACCGGCACGCCGAGGCGCTGCGCGAGCTCGTGGTCTCGCTGGCACGCGTCGGCGTCACCGCGACCACCACGACCGCCGAGGGCGCGCGGTACGGCTGGCTGCACGTCGACTCCAACCTCCCCGACATCCGTGTCGTGATCGGCGGCCCGGACAGCAACCCGCTGACCGCGGAGATCTTCGAACACTGCGATTCCACGCTGCGGCAAGAGTTCGAAGGGTTGCTGAAAAACGAAGGGCACGTCCGCTTCTTCATTCCGGCCCGGACGCCGGTCGAGAAGGCGTGGGTGCCGAACGCCGACCTGCGCGACGTGCGGGCCCTGCCGGTGCTGATCATCGCGGGGGAGCGGCCGGAGGACACCGCGCTCGGTGTGCGCGAGGCGGCGGCTGCTTTCGCGGCGGACACGACGCTTGCCGCGGTCACCGTCGACCCCGCCGACACGACGCTGCTCGACGACCACACCGTCGGCCTGATCAACAACGGCCTGCCCGGCTTCGCCGTCGACCCGTCGGGCGCGCTGCACCTGTCGCTGATGCGGTCGTGCACCGGCTGGCCCTCGGGCGTGTGGCTGGACCCGCCGCTGCGGCGCGCGCCGGACGGCTCGGCGTTCCAGTTGCAGCACTGGACGCACGACTTCGACTACGCGCTGGTGAGCGGCGCGGGGGACTGGCGGTCGGTGGGGCTGGTGGCGTCCGGGGCGGCGTTCTCGGCGCCGATGCTGACGCACCAGGAGGCGGCGCACCGCGGGCCGCTGCCGGGGCGGCACTCGCTGCTGACGGTCACGCCGGAGGGCGCGGCGCAGGTGACGGCGGTGAAGCCGGCCGGGAACCCGGAGTCGGTGGGTTCGGGGCTGGAGGCGTCGCCGGAGCTGGGCTTCATGGTGCGGCTGGCGGAGGCGAACGGCACTGGCGGGACGGTCGCGGTGCGGAGCCCGCTCGGGGTGCTCTCCAGCGACCGCGCCGACCTGCTGGAGGAGTGCGGGCTGCGCTGCGAGGTGCGGGCCGCGGGCTCGGTGGAGCTGGCCGGGTCGCAGATCTCGACGGCGATCCTGGTGCCGGCGCAGGGCTCGGGCTCCTCGGCCTCGGCGCCGGTGCTGGGGCGCGCTGTGGAGCCGGCGCAGCCGGTGTACTCGCGCTACTGGCTGCACAACCGGGGGCCGGCGCCGATGGGCTTCTTGCCGGTGTCGGTGGCTGCTACGCCGACGGTGCTGCACGGGACCGGCGAGGGCAGTATTGATGGTGAAGTCTCGGTCGCGGTGGCGACTCAGTACACGGACACGACGTTCGAGGGGATGCTGACGGTCGTCGCGCCGGAGGGTTGGCGCGTGGAGCCGGAGTCGCGTCCGGTGGCGCTGGAGCCCGGCGGGCACACAGTGTTCCCGTTGACGGTGGCGCCTTCGGAGGCTGCTGCGGCGGCGCCGGGGATGTACTTCGTGCGGGTGCAGTTGGCGGTGGGTGGTTCGGCGGGGGAGTCGGTGGTCGAGGACGTGATCAGTGTCCTGATCGACGCGCCCGAGTACGTGCCGTCGGCGACGTCTCCCGAGACCGAGATCGAGCTCGGGGTGCAGACTCAGGGGACGAAGAGCGAGACGGCACGTCCGACAGGCTTGGACATCGTCTCGCTCACCCCGGACGTCGGCCTCACTCTGTCGCGCGGCGAGCGCGCCACGCTGCGCGTCGGCCTGAGGAACACGACCCGCGGGCGTATCGACGGCGAGGCCATGCCGGTCAGCCCGTGGGGGACGTGGGACTTCATCGGGCCCTACGCTGCGGCGTTCAGCGTTGAAGCGGGGGCTGAGACCTCGGTCGAGTTCGAGGTGTCGATTCCTGCGACCGCCGAGCCCGGGCACTGGTGGGCTTTGGTGAAGCTGATGTGGTTCGGGCGCGCGCAGTACACGGCGGCGGTGCCCGTGGTGGTGCGGTGACGCACTCGCACCTGCACTCCCATCACAGCGACGCCGCAGCTGCTGCGGAAGCACAGCGCGAGGCGACGGTCATCGGCTGGGTCGACGGCGTCGCGATCCCGCGCGAGCTTTTGGACACGCGGGTCCGGGAGTTGCGCGCGGGCCGGCTCGCGGCGCGGCTGCCGGCGGTCGGGAGCAAGGAGGATCGGCAGTTTCTGCGATGGACGGCGCAGGTGCTGCTGACCGAGGAGCTTTGTCGGGTAGAACTGGCGCGGCTGGAGCAGGCGGAGCGGCCGGAGCTGGCGTGGTTGCGTGGTGGAGCGGGGCTTGGCGCGGCGGCTGCCGCGAGTTCTCCGCCGGCTGGCGACTCTGTGGCGGTGGCAGCGCCCCGGCGCCTGACCCAGGCCGAATCCCTCCATCTGGGCTCCATTAACGCGGCTGCCTGGACGTCGACTCCGGCGATGTCAGCGCTCTACGACCTCGTCACCGAGCCCTCGTCCCGCGCCACGCCGGCCACCGGCACGCGCACGTGGTACCGCGTCTCCCACGCCGTCGCCGCCACCGCACTCGACGCGGCGACCACCGCACCGACTTCCCTCGGCTGGACCACCCTCGACGACCTCCCCGCGTCGCTGGCCGCCGAGCTGCGCGCCCGGCCGAAGGGGACGCGCGTGGGGCCGGTGCGCACCGGGCTCGGCTGGCATTTCGCGACCGTCACGGGCACCGAGGTCCGCTCGAACCAGCCCGCCCAGCCAGCTGACAGCATCGACCCGGCGCGCCTGACCACCTTCAACCGCTGGCTCGACGAACGCCGCCGCGCCCTCATCACGCACGCCCCCGGCTTCGAGCACCCCGGCGACCCCAGCCAGCCCGACAACACCCACCGGCATTAGCGCGGCTGCGCTCGCCGCTCGCCCCTCAGCCCACGTAATAAGGCCCCAGATACCCCACCAAAAGCTTCTTGCACTCCGCGATCAGCGCCGCGTCCCCCTCCGGATCGCTCCGGAACGCCAGCTGCAGCACCGCGTCCGCGGCCTCCATCGTCACCCGCAGCGCCAGCTCGATCTCCGCGCTCCCGGCGCGCGAGGAGTCCAGGAACGGTGTCAGCATCCGCAATCGCCGCGCCACCGCCGTGTTGTTCTCGACGTTCTCGTCCAGCAGGTACAGGTCCCGGGGGTCGGCCTCCGACCACTCGCTACCGGCGCCGAAGTCCAGGACGCCGAAGCCCGGCAGCGTCCGGCGCATGTCCACGAACTCGTCGATGGCGACGTCCACGACCTCCTCCACCGAGCGCGGCACCGCCTCGCCGTAGCGCCGTGCCAGGCGCCCCATGTAGTTCTCGAGGTTGCGCGCGGCCAGTGCGTGCACCAAGGCGCTCTTGTCGGCGAAGAACTGGTACACGGTCCCGATCGGCACCTCGGCGCGCTTGGCCACCTCGGTGGTGGTGAGGCCGGCGAACCCGACCTCGTCCAGCAGCTCGGCGCACACGTTGAGGATCCGCTCGTAGCGCTCCGCGCTGCGCCGCTGCATCGGCCGCCGGCGCAGGCCCGCGCTCTCGGTCGTGGATTCCATTCCCCTATTCTCCTCCGCCCGCTAACCTGAGGATGACTCATGTTAGTCCGTCCCGGAGGCCCGCAGTGTTCGATCGCACGATCGCCGATACAGCGAACCCAGCCCATGCCCCGCTCCCGCCGTTCCCCGCGGCCTTCCACTGGGGGACATCCACCTCCGCCTACCAGATAGAGGGCGCGCCGGCCGAGGACGGCAAAGGCGTGTCGATCTGGGACACCTTCGTCCGCCGGCCAGGAGCTGTGCGCGACGGCCAGACCGGCGACGTGGCCTGCGACCACTACCACCGCAGCGCCGAAGACATAGCCCTGATGGCGGACCTCGGCGTGAACGCCTACCGCTTCTCGGTGGCCTGGACCCGGATCCAGCCCGACGGCTCGGGCCCGGCGAACCCGGCCGGCCTGGCGTTCTACGAACGCCTCGTGGACTCCTTGCTGGAGAAGGGGATCACGCCGTTCCCCACCCTCTTCCACTGGGACCTCCCGCAGGCCCTGGAGGACCGCGACGGCTGGCTCGCCCGCGACACCGCCCACCGCTTCGCCGAGTACGCCGCGATTCTGGCCGACCGCCTCGCCGACCGCGTCGAGCACTGGATCACGCTCAACGAGCCCTTCATCCACCTCGCGTTCGGCTACGCCTTCGGCGTCCACGCCCCGGGCCGCGCGCTCATGACCGACGCCATCCCGGTCGCGCACCACCAGCTCCTCGGCCACGGCCTTGCGGTTGAAGCCCTGCGCGCCGCGGGGGCTCGGAAGGTGATGATCGCCAACAACTGCACCCCGGTCTGGCCCGCGAGCGACGCCGCAGACGACAAGGCGGCCGCAGAGGCCTACGACATCCTCCACAACCGCCTGTTCAACGACCCGATCCTCCTCGGCCGCTACCCGGACCTCTCGGCCTACGGCACCGGCCCTGACCTCGGAGGCGTGGTCCGCGACGGCGACCTGCAGACCATCGCCGCGCCCCTGGACGGCCTCGGTATCAACTACTACAACCCGACCCGCATAGCCGCCCCCGGCCCCGAACACGGCCTGCCGTTCCAGGACGTCCCGATCGAGGGCGTCCCGCGCTCGGCCTTCGACTGGCCGGTCGTCCCGGACGGCCTGCGCGAACTCCTCGTGGGCCTCGCCGTCCGCTACGGCGAAGCCCTCCCGCCGATCCACATCACCGAGAACGGCACCTCGGTCGACGACAAGGTGGTCGCCGGCCGCGTCGCGGACACCGACCGCATCGCCTTCATCGACGGCCACATCAGGGCCCTGGCCCAGGCCATGGACGCCGGCGTCGACATCCGTGGCTACCTGACCTGGACCCTGCTCGACAACTTCGAGTGGGCCGAGGGCTTCCACCAGCGGTTCGGGCTGGTGCACGTCGACCACCAGACGCAGGCGCGGACGCCGAAGGACTCGTACTACTGGCTGCGGGACAGGCTCGCGGAGCTGGCAGTGCTACAGCGTTGAGACCTTCTGCAGCGTCCATGTGTTGCCGTCGGGGTCGGCGAAGCGCGCGTAGAAGACATCGGGTTTGCCCTCGGCGGACATCGTCTCGACCTCGGCGATGTCCACGCCGCGCCCGGCCAGCTCGTCCCGCGCGGCGTGGATGTCGTCCACGACCAGGTGCAGCATCTGCACGGATCCGGGCGCCGTGGTGAGCATTCCCTTGCCGAACGCGATGGAGCACGCCGACCCCGGCGGCGTCAGCTGCACGACCCGGAACTCGTCCCCGAACGCCACGTCGTGATCGACGTGGAAGCCGACCTGGCGCTCATAGAAGTCCTTGGCCCGGTCCACGTCCGTCACCGGGAGCGGGATCAGTTCGAGCTTGAAGTCCATACCGCCAGCCTGGCACAGCCCGGGGTCAGACCAGGGAAGGTTCCCGTCCCAAATCCCCGAACGCGCCCTGGAACGCCGCCAACGTCGTCTTCGCCGAAGACGTGTCGTACACGGCGAACACCACCCGGGCGAATCTGCCCTCGAAGACACCGCCGTCTGTGAGGTGCGCGCGGAAGACCCGCGCCACGGTCGTCGGGTCATTGCGGAACACGCCGCAGCCCCACGCGCCGAGCACCAGCGTCTGCACGCCGTGCTCCGCCGCCACGGCCAGCACGCGCCCGGCGCGCTCGGTCAGCAGGTCCTCGATCTCGTCCAGGGCCGCCGGCTCGTGCTTGGCCAGCGCTCCGGCGTTCGGGGCCGGCGAGGTCAGGTAAGAGACCTGATACGGCGCGTCCAGCAGTCGAGTGGCACTGTCCCGATAGACGGGCACCGCCGGCGAGAAGATCACGCGGTGGCTGTACCGGGTGTCGCGGTTCGCCCGGTGCGCGTCGTAGTAGTCGCGCGCCTCCAGCAGCGTCGTGTACAGCGCCGAGCTGCGGCAGAGGTCTTCCTCCTGGGCCCGCGCGCCGCCGAGGTAGCCGCCGCCGGGGTTGCGGGCCGAGGCGAAGTTCAGGATCGCGACGTCGCTCGCGCCCTCGGTGAGGACCAGCCGCTGGCCGGCTGCGGTGCTGGTCTCGCCGGTGACCTCGAACGCCGTCTCGTGGCGAACCGCATCGGCGGCGTTGAAGGACTGGTCGTTCAAGAGCCGCTGCGTCTGGCCCGGGCTGTACGAACGCGTGTCCTGACAAGCCGCAGCCACATCCGCGGCCAGATCCACCCGCGCACCACGCGGATTCACGTAGTAGCCGGCGGCGATGATGCTCTCGTTCTCGAGAGCGAGGCTTTTATATATCCCCATAAGTCTTTCTACTTAACGAAGGTGAAAAGCTTCTTGTCGTCCGGCAGCGGAGCGGGATCCCGCTCCTGCCGATTCCCGGCGACATAAACTGAGGTCGGCAATTCCGAATCCGACTCCCACAGATCGGAGAATCCCGCCGCGGTGAACCACCCTTGGATCCTCGGGATCACAGCCGGATCCCAGCGGTGGCGGGTCCAGATCGCGGTGCCGCCGCGCGCGGTCAGGTTCGCGGCGCGCGTGACGGTGTTCTGGATGTCGGCCTCGGTGATGTTGCCGAAGATGCCGCACAGCAGGAGCAGATCCGCCGGCGCGTAGTCGCCGAACAGGGCCGGGTCGGCCGCGTCGCCGGTCCCGACCTCCACGACGCCGTCCAGGTCGGCCGCGGTCACGGCGTCCCGCGCGATCTGCGCGATCGCCGGATCGAACTCGATGAGGCGGGCGCGGACGTCGGCGCGCCGCGGGTGCTCGGCGAGCACCGGGACCAGGTCCCTGCCTTCGCCGGCGCACAGACTCAGGATCTTGATGCTCCCGGCCGGGGCTTCGTCGAGCGCGCGTCGAATGCCCCGCTGGACCACGACCAGCCGCTGTGCCATCGACGAGTCCGGATTGTCATATTCCGCGAACCACGTCTTCCAGTCCCTTAATCCGGGCCTGGTCTCGTCGTCGGGGTCTACGATCGCGTCCATGTCTATTGTGTACCCTCCAATGGGTCCTTACGCCACCGGATTCCTCGACGTCGGCGACGGCAATCGGATCTACTACGAAGAGCTCGGCAACCCGGACGGCAAACCCGCCGTCAACCTGCACGGCGGCCCCGGCGCCGGCTCGATGGTGGGCCCGACCAAGGCCTGGGACCCCGAGAAGTGGCGGGTCATCCGCTTCGACCAGCGCGGCTGCGGGCGCAGCACGCCGCACGCGGCCGACCCGGCGACCGACATGTCCGTCAACACCACGTGGCACCTGGTGCGCGACCTGGAGCTCCTGCGCGAGCATCTGGGTATTGAGAAGTGGCTGGTGAAGGGCGGCTCCTGGGGCGCCAGCCTGGCCCTGGTCTACGCGCAGACGCATCCGGAGCGGGTCACCGAGATGATCATCCCGGCGGTCACCTCGACCCGCCCGGAGGAGACCGACTGGCTCTACCACGGGGCGCGCCGGCTGTTCCCCGAGGCCTGGGACCGGTTCCGCAACCACGTGCCCGAGGACGAGCGCGACGGGAACCTCGTGCAGGCGTACAACCGCCTGATGGAGAACCCGGACCGCGCGGTGCGCGAGGCCGCGGCGAACGCCTGGATGGAGTGGGAGGACGCGGTGATCTCGTTGGAGAGCAACGGGAACCCCGGCGCGTACACCGAGGGCTTCGTCGACGACGAGCGGATGGCGTTCGTTCGCATCTGCTCGCACTACTTCGCCAACGACGCCTGGCTGGAGCCCGGCCAGGTCCTGCGCGACATGCACAAGCTGCACGGCATCCCGGCGGTCCTCGTGCACGGACGGCACGACCTGGGCAGCCCGGTCTACACCGCGTGGGAGATCGCGCAGGCGTGGCCGGACGCGAAGCTGGTCGTCATCGAGGACTCCGGGCACACCGGCAGCGACGCGATGGGGGAGGCGCTGAACCAGGCGACGGAGGAGTTCTCGAAGCGGTAGCCCGATGACTCCCACCCACTCCCACCCGGGGCGCGCGCGAGCCCCCGTTTCGCGTGCGCCCACCCTCGCCTAGTCTGATCACGTGCCCGACACCACAGCTCACCCCCGCAATGACGCGGAGCACCGTGACGCGACCGACCCGCTGGCCTCCCTGCGCACCCGCTTCGTGATCCCCGACGAAAAGCTCATCTACCTCGACGGCAACTCCCTCGGCCGGCTGTCCAAGGCCTCCCTGGACCGGGTCCGGGAAGTCGTGGCCGACGAATGGGGCGACCGGCTGATCCGGTCCTGGAACGAGCGCTGGCAGACGCTGCCGCAGACCGTCGGCGACTACCTCGGACAGCACTTCCTGGGCGCCGCGCCGGGACAGGTCGTCGTCTCCGACTCCACGTCGGTGAACCTCTACAAGCTGGCCTCCGCCGCCCTCGACGCGCGCCCCGGCCGGGACGTGATCGTCAGCGACCTCAACAACTTCCCGACCGACCGCTACATCCTGGAGGGCCTGGCCGCCGCGCGCGGTCTGGAGCTGAAGCTGGTCGAGTTCGACGAACTGCTCGGCCCGACCGCCGACCAGCTCCGCGCGGTCCTGGACGGTGACGGGCTGGCCGGGCGCATCGCGCTGGTCTCGCTGTCGCAGGTGGACTACCGCTCCGCGGCGCTGGCCGACCTCGCGGCCGTGAACCAGGTCGTGCACGAGGCCGGCGCGCTCGTGCTGTGGGACCTGTGCCACTCGGCGGGCTCGGTCCCGATCGAGCTGGACGCCAGCGGCACCGACTTCGCCGTCGGCTGCACCTACAAGTATCTGAACGGCGGCCCCGGATCCCCGGCGTTCCTCTACGCCAACGCCTCGCTCATCGACGGGGTCCGCCAGCCGATCTGGGGCTGGTACGGGCAGAACGACCAGTTCGCGATGGGCCAGGGCTACGACCCGGTGCCCTCGGCGACGCGGTTCCTGGTCGGCACGCCGCAGGTCGTCGGCGTCTCGCTGGTCGAGGCCGGCGCGCAGGTCCTCGCCGAGGTCGGCATCAAGCCGTTGCGGGACAAGGGCGTGGCGCTCACCGAGTTCGCGATCGAGCTGTTCGACGCGTGGCTGGCCCCGCTCGGCTTCACCCTCGGCAGCCCGCGCGACTCCGCCGTGCGCGGCAGCCACGTCTCCGTGCGGCACCCCGAGGCGTACCGGATCTGCCGCGCGCTGATCGAGCAGGACGTCATCCCCGACTTCCGCACCCCCGACCGCGTCCGTCTCGGGATGGCCCCGGCCACGACCCGGTTCGTGGACGTCTGGGACGCGTTCGACGCGATGCGCCGGATCGTCGAGACGAAGGCCTACGAGCAGATCGACCCGACGCGCACCGACGTCACGTGACGCCCCGCGAGGTCGCTGGGCTCACAGGCCCAGCGACTTCGCGATGATGCTCTTCATGACCTCGCTGGTCCCGCCGTAGATCCGGGACACGCGGGTGTCCGCGTACAGCCGCGCGATCGGGAACTCGGTGATGTAGCCGTAGCCGCCGTGCAGTTGCAGGCACTTGTCGATGACGCGCCCGGCCGCCTCGGTGCAGAACAGCTTCACCTTCGCCGCGTCCGCGACCGTCAGCTCCCCGGCCTCGTGCAGCTCCAGCGCGCGGTCCACCATGCACTGCGCCGCCTCGACCTCGGTCGCGCATTCGGCCAGCACGAACTTGGTGTTCTGGAACGAGGCCACCGACGTCCCGAACACCGTGCGCTCGCGGACGTAGTCCAGCGCGAACTGCAACGCCGCCGACGCCGAGGCGTAGCCGCCGACCGCGATCGCCAGCCGCTCCTGCGGCAGGTTGTGGGTCAGGTAGCCGAAGCCCTTGCCGGGCTCGCCGAGCAGGTCCTCCACCGGGACCAGCACGTCGGTGAACGCCAGCTCGGCGGTGTCAGAGGTCTTCAACCCGATCTTGTCCAGCTTGCGCCCGACCGAGTAGCCCGCCGCCTTGGTGTCCACGCACAGGATCGACAGCCCGCCCCGCCGGTCCTCCGGCGTCGCCGGCGCGGTGCGCGCGACCACCAGAACCAGGTCCGCCAGCACGCCGCCGGTGATGAAGGTCTTCGCGCCGTTGAGCATGTAGTGCCGGCCGTCCTCGGTCAGCTTCGCGGTGGTCTGGATCCCGGCCAGGTCCGAGCCGGTACCGGGCTCGGTCATCGCGATCGCCGTCATCAGCTCGCCGGACAGGAACTTCGGCAGCCAGCGCGCCTTCTGCTCCTCGTTGGCGTAGGCCAGCAGGTACGGCAGGATCAGGCCGACGTGCACGGTCGTGGTGCCGAACGTCACACCGGCGCGCGTGGTCTCCTCGATCACTATCGCCTGGTACTTGAAAGTGCTCAGCCCGGCGCCGCCGTACTCCTCCGGCACTTCGATCCCGAATACCCCGAGCTCACCGAGCCGGTGGTAGAACTCGCGCGGCGGGTGCCCGGCCTGCTCCCACTCGGGATAGACCGGGACGACCTCCTTGGCGATGAAGTCGCGCAGCATGGCGCGGAAGGCTTCGTGGTCCTCGGTGTAGACGGTGCGGCGCATGGCGCCAAGTTACCGACGGGTAGCGGAAAAGGCCATGGGCCCTGCGCTTCTAGAACGCGTCGGCCGGCGGTTCCGGCGAGGCCTCGGCATCGGCGTCCGTCACCGGCTTAGCCCCGCCCTGGAAGTCGTCCAGGTCCTTCCCGCGCACCACCCGGCTCGGGAACGGATCCGAGGCGGCGCGCCGGACCAGCCCCGCCACCGGCAACGGCGCGTCCGAGGCCATCAGCACCAGGTTGCCGAACTTGCGGCCGCGCAGGATGCCGGGGTCGGCGAGCAGCAGCACGTGCTCGAAGTGCGCCTTGGCGGTGGCGACCTGGCGCCGCGTGAAGGTCAGGCCGGCGCCGGCCGTGCCGTCGGCGAGGTTCACCACGTGCACCCCGGTCGGGCGCAGAGCGCGCTTCGACAGCGCGACGTACTCGGTCGACGTGAAGTGCTTCGGGATCCGCGCGGCGGCGAAGACGTCGGTGACCGTCACGTCGAAGGCGCCTTCCGGCACCCGGCCCAGCACGTCCCGCGCGTCGCCGGTCCGCAGCCGTACCCGCGCGTTGCGCGGCAACGGCAACTCCTTGCGGACGAAGTCCAGGAGCTTGCCGTCGATCTCCACCACCTGCTGCCCGGAACCGGGGCGCGTGACCGCGATGTAGCGCGGCAGCGTCAGCCCGCCGCCGCCGAGGTGCAGCACGCGCAGCGGCGCGCGTTCCTCGGCGGTGAGGTCCATCAGGTGCGCGATCTGCCGGACGTACTCGTACTCCAGGTACGTCGGGTCGTCGAGGTCGACGTGCGACTGCGGGGTCCCGCCGATCATCAGCTGGTAGGCGTTGCGGCGGTCCAGATCGCGGAGGAGGTCCGGCCCGTCGGGGTCGTCGGCGGGGGATTCCTGCGGGGTTTTGGCGCGCGGCATGCCCGAGAGTCTAAGTGCCCCGCCGCTTTTGAGGGCTTTGGCGAGGTCGGACGGCATTCTGCCACTCGATAGAGGTACTTTTCGGTACTAGCTCCCCAATTCGGCTATCACAGACACTGAGGGTCGGCAGTCGCAGTCATCCGAGCAGGTGGGGACGGCGTCGTGGGCCGCGCGCAGGGGCGCGGACCACGACGCCGAAGCCGAGGTAGAAGCCCGCCGATGGTGAGACGCGGCTGGCGGTCCGGGTCCGCGGGGGTATCGGCGGACCTCTTCGGTATCAGGACCCTGGTGGGGGAACGGAGGCGGTACAGCCGTGGTTCGCAGCAGATTCGGATTCGGCGTCGCGGTGTGCGTGCAGGTCGCCGTGCTCGGTATCGGGATCAGTGTTGGTTTGGCGGCCACGAGGGGACACGCGTCTGTGGCGACGGCTGACCAGCCCACCGATCCGCTACCGGTGGAGCCGGGGCTGCCGTTCGGCTCCTCGTTCCACCAGCATCTCCCGCTGCCGAGCCCTCCGGCTCCGCCGCCTTCGACGCCGCCGCCTCCACCCCCGCCT
>NZ_JAACYW010000177.1 GCF_015356825.1 Catenulispora rubra
CTCTGAGACGCCGGCCGGCGTCACACCATGATCTCGTCCTCGCTCCGCGCCGTCTTCGGCACCATGAACGCCAGCAGCCAGGTCAGCACCAGGATCCCCGCGGCCAGCCAGTACACCAGCTCGGCCGCCGGGAACGGCGAGCCGCCGCTCTCGACCCGGTTGAAGAACAGCGTGCTGAACAGCGCCGCCGCGACCGCGTTCCCGAGCTGGTTGAACGAGCTGATCACGCCGTTCGCCGAGCCCAGCTCGTGGTCGTCCACCGCGGCCAGCACCAGGCCGAAGAACGGCGCGAACACCAGGCCCATGCCGATCCCCGACACCAGCAGCGCCGGCGCCAGGTTCCAGCTGGTCACGCCGCTGTGCCAGATCGGCTGGTGCTCGGCGTTCAGCGTGAAGGAGGTGCCCGCGTAGTGCTTGATGATGAACGCGCTCAGCGCCATGCCGACGGCCAGCGTCAGCAGCCCGGCGTGCAGCACCCGGCGCGGCGTCTTCTTCACGAAGGCCTGGCCGGCGCCCATCGAGATGATCGTCCCCAGCGACCACCACGCCCCGGTGAGCCCGGCCCGCAGCGGCGACCAGCCCAGGGACACCTGCAGCAGCAGCGGGCTGACGGTGAAGGCCGCCGCGCACGCGCCGAAGAACAGGAAGATGGTCATGGTCCCGGTGGTGAAGGCCCGCTTGCGGAACAGGCTGGTCTCCAGGAACGGGTCCAGGTTCTTCTTGTGCCGCGCCCGGGCATACACCGCGAACAGCACCATCACCACGGCCGACCCGGCCAGCATCAGCCAGATCCCGGTGTCCCAGTGGTGCTCGCGGCCCTGGATGACCGGGTAGACCAGCAGGCCGACCGCGATCGAGCACAGCACCAGGCCGATGTAGTCCAGCTTCGGACGCTCCCCCTCGCTGTGGTGCACCTTCGGCAGCACCTTTGCGGCGAAGTAGAGCGCGATGACGCCGACCGGCAGGTTGATCACGAACACCCAGCGCCACGACGCGTAGGTGATCAGCGTGCCGCCGAGCACCGGGCCCAGGGCCGCGGACAGGCCCATGAAGGGCCCGAAGATCGCGAACGCCTTCTGGCTGTTCTCCCGGCCGAACTTCTCCCGGATCATGCCGATCCCCTGCGGGATCATCATGGCCGAGGCGCTGCCCTGCAGCAGCCGGGCCGCGATCAGCTCGCCCGGGTTCTGCGCGACGGCGCAGACCGCGGACATGATCGTGAAGCCGGCCAGGCCGATCAGGAACATCCGGCGCCGGCCGGCGATGTCGCCGAGGCGTCCGCCGGCGATCAGCAGCACCGAGAAGGACAGCACGTAACCGGTGCTGATCCACTGGTACTCGGTGTTCGACGCGCCGAGCCCGTTGCGGATCGAGGGCGCCGCGACGTTCATCACCGTGGCGTCCAGCAGGTCCATCATCGAGGCGCCGAGCACGGTGAACATCACTGCCCACGCGCCCTTGGGAAGCGCCGAGGACCCCTTCTCCTTCTCCTTCGCGGACGCCCCGTCCACGGGCACCGCGTCGGCAGCCGGGACGACCACGTCCTGGGTACCGCTCACCGCCTCGCTCATGATTCCCCTCCGCGCCGACCGCAGGCCCAGCGTTGAATTCGCTCGCAGCACACGATATAGCGCGTGCTGCGACTGTCAAGCTATATCGCGAATCTCGCGGGGCCCTGCGACCTCAGATTGATGGTGTCCCCACCCTCCGCGGCGGGTACAACACCTTTTTATCCGAGACCACTGACAGGTTTCGCCTGAATTTGGCGCCGTGCGGCCGACCCCGGCGAGAAGAGCACGAATCGAGAAGCGGCCGGGCCCGGCACCTCTCGGTACCGGACCCGGCCGCTTTGTCGAAACCACCCTGCTACCGCAGGAAATCCCACCTCAGAACCGCTGAGCCGGCGGAACACACAGCCGCCGCAGAGCCCGCAGGACCCGCAGGCCCCGCAGAACGAGCGCGAACCTCACGCACCCATCGCGTGCACGCCGCCGTCCACGTGGATGACCTCGCCGGTCGTCCGCGGGAACCAGTCCGACAGCAGCGCGACGATGCCGCGCGCCGCCGGGTCCATGTCGGTCAGGTCCCAGCCGATCGGCGCCCGCTCGTCCCAGACGCCGTCGAACTTCTCGAAGCCCGGGATCGACTTGGCGGCCATGGTCTTGAGCGGGCCGGCCGAGATCAGGTTGCTGCGGATGCCGCGCGGTCCGAGCTCGCGGGCCAGGTAGCGGGAGGTGGACTCCAGCGCCGCCTTGGCCACGCCCATCCAGTCGTACCCGGGCCAGGCCACCTGCGCGTCGAAGTCGAGCCCGACGATCGAGCCGCCGGTCTCCGGGAACAGCGGCAGCAGCGCCATCGCGACCGACTTCAGCGAGTAGGCCGAGACGTGCACCGCGGTCGCCACCGACTCCCACGGGGTGTTCAGGAAGTTGCCGCCGAGGGCGTCCTGCGGGCCGAACGCGATGCTGTGCACGATCCCGTCGACGCCGTCCATGTACTGCTTCACGTTGTCGGCCAGCGAGGCGAGCTGCTCCACGTTGGTCACGTCGAGCTCGATCACCGGCGCGTCGCCGTTGGGCAGCTTCTTGGCGATCCGCTGGGTCAGCGAGGGCCGCGGGTACGCGGTGAGCACCACCTGCGCGCCCTCCTCCTGCGCGATGCGCGCGGCGTGGAAGGCGATCGAGGCGTCGGTGAGCACACCGGTGACGACGATGCGCTTGCCTTCGAGGATTCCCATGCTCAGTGCCCCATTCCCAGTCCGCCGTCAACCGGGATGACGGCTCCAGTGATGTACGCGGCGTCCTCCGAGGCCAGGAACCGCACGACGCCGGCGACCTCGTCGACGGACGCGTACCGGTTCAGCGGCACCTGCTTGAGGATCTCCTTCTTGCGGTCGTCGGTGAGCACCGCGGTCATGTCGGTCTCGACGAAGCCCGGCGCCACCACGTTGCAGGTGATGCCGCGCGAGCCGATCTCCCGGGCCACCGAGCGTGCGAAGCCGACCAGGCCGGCCTTGCTGGCCGCGTAGTTGGCCTGCCCGGCCGAGCCGGACAGCCCGACCACCGAGGAGATCAGGACGATGCGGCCGCGCTTGAGGCGCAGCATGCCCTTGCTGGCGCGCTTGGCGACGCGGAAGGAGCCGACCAGGTTGGTCTCCAGCACCGCGGCGAAGTCCTCGTCGCTCATCCGGAGCAGCAGGGTGTCCCGGGTGATGCCGGCGTTGGCCACCAGCACCTCGACCGGCCCCTGCTGGGCCTCGACCTCGACGAACGCGCGCTCCACGTCCTCGGCCGAGGTCACGTCGCACTTCACGCCGAACAGCCCCTCGGGGACCTCGCCCGAGCGGTAGGTGATCGCGACCTTGTCCCCGCTCGCCGCGAAGGCCTTCGCGATGGCCAGGCCAATTCCCCGGTTTCCCCCCGTGACCAGTACGGACCGGCTCAATTCAGCACCTCTGTTCTTGTTCTTCAAAACGTCGCTGCCAAGCTATCGGGCTACCCGGCGGTAGCCGCAACCACGGTGGGCATAGATCGCCGGGCGTCGGCTTTGTAGGACCTCCACAACCGGCCCCCGCCACCGACTTCCCATTAGGTTGGGCGGTATGACCGTAGACGAGTCCTTCACCTCGCTCCCCTTGGGCGATCTCGCCGAAGCGGCGCTGTCCCGGGCCCGCGACCTGGGCGCCGAGCACGCCGACTTCCGCGTCGAGACCGTCCGCTCCCAGAACATCAACCTGCGCGACGGCAAGGTCGACGGCGTCAGCGACTCCTCCGACAGCGGCCTGAGCGTGCGCGTCGTGTACGACGGCACGTGGGGCTTCGCCGCCGGCGTGGCGCTGACCGCTGAGACCGCCGCCGCACTGGCCGAGCAGGCCGTCGAGGTCGCCAAGGTGTCCAAGCCGGTGAACTCCGAGCCGGTGGTGCTGGCGCCGGAGCCGTCGCACGGCGAGCAGGTCTGGGTCTCCAGCTACGAGGTCAACCCCTTCGACGTCCCGGACACCGAGAAGATCGGCCACTTCCAGCGCTGGTCCGAGCGGCTGCTCGCAGCCGACGGGGTGGCGCACGTGGACGCCATGTTCGAGGCCGCGCAAGAATGCAAGTTCTTCGCCGACCTGGCCGGCAACCGCCTCACCCAGCAGCGGGTCCGGACCGAGGGCGCGCTGACCGCGGTCGCCGTCGACGAGGAGAGCGGCGCCTTCGAGACGATGCGCACCGTCGCCCCGCCGGTCGGGCGCGGCTGGGAGTTCTACACGGGCAACGAGGTCTTCGACTGGGACGCCGAGCTCGACGCGCTCCCGGGCCTGCTGCGGGACAAGCTCGCCGCGCCGTCGGTGGAGCCCGGCGAGTACGACCTCGTCATCGACCCCTCGAGCCTGTGGCTGACCATCCACGAGTCCATCGGCCACGCCACGGAACTGGACCGCGCGCTCGGCTACGAGGCCGCCTACGCCGGCACCTCGTTCGCCACGCCCGACAAACTCGGCACCCTGAGATACGGCTCCCCCGTGATGAACGTCACCGGCGACCGGGTGTCCGAGCACGGCCTGGGCACCGTCGGGTTCGACGACGAGGGCGTGCGCACGCAGCAGTGGGACATCGTCAAGGACGGCATCCTGGCCGGCTACCAGCTCGACCGGCGCATCGCGCAGCTCAACGGCCTGAACGGCGGCCGCTCCAACGGCTGCGCCTTCGCCGACTCCGCCGCGCACGTCCCGATCCAGCGCATGGCCAACGTCTCGCTCCAGCCCGCCCCGGACGGCCCCTCCGCCGAGGAGCTGATCTCGCGCGTGCGGCGCGGGCTGTACATCGTCGGCGACAAGTCCTGGTCGATCGACATGCAGCGCTACAACTTCCAGTTCACCGGCCAGCGTGCCTTCCTGATCGCGGACGGCGAGCTCAAGGGCCAGGTGAAGGACTTCGCCTATCAGGCCACGACCACCGACTTCTGGGGCGCCATGGAGGCGGTCGGCGGCCCGCAGACCTACGTCGTCGGCGGCTCGTTCCAGTGCGGCAAGGGCCAGCCCGGGCAGGTCGCCCCGGTCAGCCACGGCGCGCCGACCGCGCTGTTCCGCGGCATCCGCATCCTCAACACCGTCCAGGAGGCCGGTCAGTGAGCACTGTGTTTTCCCAGTCGGGGCAAGCCATTCCGCAGCAGCTGGTCGAGAAGGCCCTGGAGCTCTCCCGCGCGGACGGCGCCGTGGTGCTCGTGGACGCCGCGACCGACGCCAACCTGCGCTGGGCCAACAACACCCTGACCACCAACGGCGTCACGGCCGGCCAGCAGGTCACGGTCATCTCGACGAAGAACGGCGGGACCGGCGCGGCCTCGGCCGCGGTCGGCGTGGTCGGCCGCTCGGGTGTGGACCTGTCCACCATCGAGGACCTGGTCCGGGCCAGTGAGAGGGCAGCCGAGGAGTCCGGTCCCGCCGACGACGCCGCCGACCTGGTCCCCGGCCGGGTGTCGGCGGACTGGGACGAGGCGCCTGCGCAGACCGACATCTCGGTGTTCTCCGCGTTCGCCCCGGCGCTCGGCGAGGCCCTCGCGGCCGCGCGTGCCGAGGGCAACCTGCTGTTCGGCTACGCCGAGCACAGCCTGGGCACGCAGTATCTGGGTTCTTCGACCGGCCTGCGGCTGCGGCACGCGCAGCCGACCGGCTCGGTGCAGCTGAACGCCAAGTCCGGCGACCGCTCCCGCTCGGCCTGGACCGGCGTGCCGACCGCGGACTTCTCCGACGTGGACGTCGTGGCCGTCGGCCAGGACCTGGCGCAGCGGCTGGAGTGGGCCAAGCGCAAGATCGACCTGCCGGCCGGCCGCTACGAGACGATCCTGCCGCCGAGCTCGGTCGCCGATCTGATGATCTACGCCTACTGGGCCGCCGCGCTGCGCGACGCCCTGGACGGCCGCTCGGTCTACAGCACGAGCGGCGGCGGGTCCAGGCTCGGCGAGAGCGTGGCGGGCTCCTCGGCGATCAAGGCGACGCTGCGCAGCGACCCGAACGCGCCGGGGCTGGAGTGCGCTCCTTACGCCGCGGCGTACTCCTCCGACGCCTCGGAGTCGGTGTTCGACAACGGCCTTCCCCTCGGCCGGACCGAGTGGATCAAGGACGGCCAGCTCTCCTCGCTGGTCGGCACGCGGCGGACCGCGGCGGCGGCGCAGCTGCCGACGACGCCGTTCATCGACAACCTGATCCTGGACGCGGCGCCCGGCGGGAGCGGTCCGACGCTGAACGCGATGACCGGCGCCACCCGCGACGGCCTGCTGCTGACCAGCATGTGGTACATCCGCGAAGTGGATCCGCAGACCCTGTTGCTGACCGGGCTGACCCGGGACGGCGTCTACAAGGTAGAGGGCGGCGAGGTGGTCGGCGAGGTGAACAACTTCCGGTTCAACGAGTCGCCGGTGTCGCTGCTCTCCCGGATCGCCGAGGCCGGGCGGACCGAGCGGACGTTCTCCCGGGAGTGGGGCGAGTACTTCAACCGGACCGCGATGCCGGCGCTGCGGATCCCGGACTTCAACATGTCCTCGGTGAGCCCGGCTTCGTAGGCCGCGCCGCACAACCCGACCACACCCGACCACACCCGACCACACCCGACCACACCCGACCCGAGCCGACCGCGCCCGAGCGCGACAGCCGCACAGCACTATCAGGACCCCGCCGAGATGATGTCGGCGGGGTCCTGTCGTGGGCCGGGACGGCGGGCGTAGCCTGGGAGTATGCGGATCGGGCGGGACAAGAGCGGACATCGGCAGGACGTCGTACACGGGATCACCGACGCCCCCAAGCCGCTCAGCCAGGACATCCGGTCCCGGGAGTCGAAGTACTTGATGGCGATGGGGATAAGGGTCGCGGCGTTCCTGCTGATCGTGATCCTGCCGATCGCCTGGCCGTGGAAGATCGGGCTGGCGGTGTTGGCGTTGGTGCTGCCGTATGTCGCGGTCGTGTACGCCAACGGCGGACGCGAGCCGGAGCCGGGTGCGGACTCCCCGTTCACGCACGCCGAACGGCAGGCGCTACTGCCCGGACAAAGCGGTCGGAACACGGCGTCGGACCACTCCGGAGACCCCCGAGACAACGATGGCTCGGCTCCGGACGAGCCCATCGTGGGGCGGATCGTCGGCGACGACGACTGAGCCCGCCGCTGGTCGAGCGGCGTGCCCGCGGCGGTTGGCGAAAAGTAAGGGGCCCATTCCCTTAGCGGGTCTACGCATGTCATACTTCTTACCTGCGCCCTGAACCCCCGTCGGGGCGCCACTTGCGGCGTCGAGCGGCTCCCCCCGTGGCCGTTCGACGCCGCGTCTTTGTCTTTCATGGAACACAGCCCATCGCGAAGCTGTTCTACAGTGGCTTCGTGACCTCGGAAGACTCCCCCACGACCGCCATCTGCTCGGCGAAGGGCTGCCGCACGCAGGCCGCCTGGAGCGTGGTGTGGAACAACCCCAAGCTGCACACGCCGGAGCGGCGGAAAGTGTGGCTGGCCTGCGAGGAGCACCGGCAGCATCTGGCCGACTTCCTGGACCTCCGGGGGTTCCTCATCGAGGTGGAACCCTTCACGCCGGGCACGCCGCAGGACTGAGAAAGCACCCGCCGCCCCTGGCGGAAAACAGCGGATGCCTCAAGTTCCTCAGCAAAAAGCGATCAGCTCATCAGACCATTGAGTTCCGGGTACGGCAGCCCGCCCTCGACCGCGGTGTAGGTACCGCTTTTGGCCAACTCCTCGGCCGCGCGGCGGACCAGCCCGTAAGCCGCCTCGGCCACGGCGGCGCCCAGGCTGACCCGCGCCACCCCGAGCGCGGCGAGCTCCGCGACCGTCGGCGCCCCGGGCCCGACCATCACGTTCAGCGGCGCGTCGATGCCCTTGACCAGCTCGGCGATGGTCTCCGGGGCGGCCACCCCGGGCACGAAGACGCCGCTGGCCCCGGCGGCCAGGTAGCGCTCGGCCCGCGCCAGCGTCTCGCCGAGGCGGTCCTGCTCGGCACCGAGCCCGAACAGGAACACGTCGATCCGGGCGTTGACGAACAGCGGGATGCCTGCGTTGTCCGCAGCCTTCCGCGCCGCGGTGATGCGCGCGGCGAGCTCGGCCGGATCACGCGGGCCGTCCTCGATGTTGACTCCGATCGCACCGGCCGCGATCACCTGCGCGACGGTCTCGGCCACGGCGTCCGCGTCCGGCCCGAAGCCGTCCTCGATGTCCGCGGTGACCGGCACCTCGACGGTGTCCACGACCCGCCGGATCAGCGCCACCGCACGCTCCCGGTCCAGGTGGCCGCCGTCGGCCGCGCCCAGGCCCCACGCGACGCCGGCGCTCGTGGTCGCCACCGCGGGCGCGCCGGTGGAGGCGACGATGCGGGCGCTGGCGCCGTCCCAGGCGTTGGCCAGGGCGAGCGGGGTGCCGGGGACGTGCAGGGCGTGGAACCGGGTGGCCTTGTCGTGCTGAGATGTCATGCGGACAGCGAATCAGACCGCGCCCACGGTCGCATCTGATTCGGCCGGAGGTGAATCCGTCGGGGTTACGCGAGGTCGCAAGGTCGGCTGCGCCGAAGACCGACCGCCAGGCGACCGCCCGCCTAGCCCCCGATGGCCGACATCGGCCGCTCGGGCTGCACGAACCCCGGCTCCCCGATCCCCGCCGCGCGCTTCTTCCCGAGCATCGCCACGCGCCAGCGCTCAGCCAGCTCCTCGTCGCTCTTGCCATCGCGCAGCGCGCCGCGCAGGTCCGACTCCTCGCGGGCGAACAGGCAGGTGCGGACCTGGCCGTCGGCGGTCAGGCGGACCCGGTCGCAGGCGCCGCAGAACGGGCGGGTCACGCTGGCGATCACGCCGACCCGGCCCGGACCGCCGTCCACCAGCCAGGTCTCCGCCGGGGCCGCACCGCGGGCCGCCGGGCCCTCGGGGGTCAGCTTGAACTCGGTCTCCAGGGTCGCCAGGATCTCGTCGGCCGTCACCATCTGCGCGCGGTCCCAGCCGTGCTGGGCGTCCAGCGGCATCTGCTCGATGAAGCGCAGCTCGTAGCCGCGCTCCAGACACCACCTGAGCAGGGCCGGGGCCTCGGCGTCGTTGACTCCGCGCATCAGGACGCTGTTCACCTTCACCGGGGTCAGCCCGGCCTCGGCGGCCGCGGCCAGGCCGGCGACCACGTCGGCGAAGCGGTCGCGCCGGGTCAGCTCGCGGAAGACCGCCGGGTCCAGCGTGTCCAGCGAGACGTTCACCCGGTCCAGGCCGGCGTCCTTGAGCGTCGGGGCCAGGCGGGCCAGGCCGAGGGCGTTGGTCGTCAGCGAGATACGGGGGCGCGGACGCAGCTCCGCCACCTGCGCCACCAGGGTGGCCAGGCCAGGCCGGACCAGCGGCTCGCCGCCGGTGAAGCGCACCTGGTCCACGCCGAGCAGGTTTACCGCGATGCGGATCAGGCGCAGGATCTCGGCGTCCGTCAGCAGCTCCGCCTTCGGCAGCCAGGGCAGCCCCTCGGCGGGCATGCAGTAGGTGCACCGCAGGTTGCAGCGGTCGGTCAGGGACACCCGCAAGTCCGTCGCCGTTCTGCCGAACGTGTCGACCAGCATCGTGCCCCTCTTTCCGCCAAGCCTCGCCGAAGATCGGCGCTTTACCTTCCCAGCTTCCCAGAACCCCCCGTTGTTCCCGTCCACAGTGCGAAGACTCGATGCGCAAGGGCATATCCGAGGTTGCTGAGGCTCGCTAGGCTGCATGGTGTTCCACCCTCAGGCAGAATCCCGCCACGCAGAGCCACCAAGGTCCGCCCGATCCGCAGCCGCCGCACACGTCGCGATCGCAGGTGATCCGCATGCCGTCTCCGGTTCAGCTCACGTCTCCGCCCCCGCTCGCCCCCACGCCGCGCCCGGCGCCGCCGGCCCGCATCCCGACCCCCGGCGAGGTCGGGTTGTGCCGGATCCTGGCCGTCGCGGACGTCCTGCTCGGCGCGGTCGACGAGGTCGAGCTGGTGGACCGGCTGCTGCCGGTGCTGCGGCGCGCGGTCCCGGCCGACACCGTGCTGTGGCTGGCCTCCGACCGGCGGCATCCGGCGACCTGGCGGGCCGAGCCGGCCGGGTCGGTCGGCGCCGAGCAGGCCTCGATGCTGGCCGCGCTGCTGGCCGCGCACGCCGACGACCCGCTGCTGGCGGCGGCCTGGCACGGCCCCGGCACCGCGACCCGGCGCTCGGATCTGCACACCGACCACGAGTTCCACCGGCTGCCGGTGTTCTCCGCGCTGTTCGCGCCGCTGAACGCGCGGCGCCAGCTGGTGATGGCGGTGCGGCCGGACGAGCAGCGGCGGGTCGTCGTGCTCTTCAACCGCGCCTCCCCCGACTTCACGCAGCACGACGTCGCCGTCGCCGAGGCGGTGCGGTCCCGGATCGGCCGCGCGCTGGCGCCGTTCGGCGGGCCGGGCCCGCGTCGGGAGAAGGTGTCGCCGCGCGAGGCCGACGTGCTGGACCTGCTGTGCCGGGGGCTGACCGACCGGCAGATAGCCACGCGGTTGGGAATCAGCCCGCGGACCGTCGACAAGCATCTGGAGCACGCCTACGTGAAGCTCGGCGTCCGGTGCCGAGTCCAGGCCGCCACGCGCTGGCGGTCGTGACGCTGGCGGTCGTGACACCAGCGGACGTGATTCAGGCTGTGACTCAACCGAGACACCGCGGGCAGCAACGAAAGACACCCTCCGCACGTCTTTCCAGACATGGAACAGCGCGATCACACGCCGCAGGAACCGGGTGAGGACATCGGCCGCGCCGCGGCGGAGGCGGCGGCCCGGGCCGGCGAGTACGAGAGCGGCCCCGCCTACGGAGAACCGACCGGACGCCGGCCGAAGCGCTGGTTCGTCGTCGGCGGCGTCGCGATCGCCGCGCTGGCCGTGGCCGGCACCGCGGCGGCCCTGGCCGGCCGCTCGCACTCCACCTCCCACGACACCACGCTGAACGCCGCGTCGAGCTCCACGCCGGGCCCCACGCCCGGGCAGACCTCCGCACCGGGCACCCCGACCACCGACGGCACCACGGGCGGTTCCGCGACCTCGGACACCAACACCCCGGCGCCCACGTCGGGCGCCAAGACCCCGTCCACCTCGCCGAAGACCCCGGCGACCTCGCCGACGTCGCCGAGCAAGAGCGCCACCTCGGCCCCGCCCCCGGCCGACGGCGAGAACGGCGACTGCGAGAACACGAGCCACGACACCCCCGCCGACGACGCGGTGAAGTTCAGCGGCATGACCCACGGGACGCAGCAGGCGTTCCTGACCGCGCAGAAGGCCGCCCAGGCCACCGGTGTGAGCTTCGTGCTCAACTCCGGCTACCGCTCGGCGGCCTACCAGCAGCGCGTCTTCGACTGCTGGGTCAAGCAGCTGGGCTCCCCGCAGGCCGCGCGCCAGTACGCGCTGCCGCCGAGCGAGTCGGCGCACGTGCAGGGCTACGCGATGGACATCGCCCCGCCGTCCGGCGCGGCCTGGCTGGAGTCGACGGCCGGGAAGTACGGGCTGTGCCGCCGGTACCAGGACGAGACGTGGCACTTCGAGTACCAGTCCCGGTACAAGACGCAGGGGTGCCCGGCGCTGCTGCCGCATCCGTAGGGTCTGGTCTGGTCGGATCTAGTCGGATCTAGTCGGGTCTGGTCGGGATCAAGAATCGCGGCTCGGCTGCTCAGCTGAGCCAGTCGAGCCGCTACTCCGCCTTGGGCAGCCGGGCGATCAGCTCGGCCAGCTGCGTGCTCTGCTCAGCGTGCTGCGTCCGCAGCGCCGCGAACTCCTCGGTCAGCACCTGCAGCATCTCCCGCGACTGGCAGTCCGCCTCGTAGTCGTGCTGCGCCAGCTCGCTGGACACCTGGTCCGAGCGCTTGGCCGCGATCAGCAGGATCGCGCCCTGCAGCGCCGCCACGCAGGAGAGCACCAGGTTCAGCAGGATGAACGGATACGCGTCGAAGGTGTGTCCGGTCGACTTGTCCAGGACGATGTTGATCGTCATCCAGACGGCCAGGAACACCAGCGAGACGAAGACGAACATCCACGAGCCCATGCCGTTGCGCATCTTGTCCGCGGCACGCTCGCCGCGGGTGAGCTGCTCCCCGGTGCGGACGCCGGGGTGCCGGCGCCAGCTCCCCGGCGCTATGTGCTTCACGGCGGACTTCACAGAGGACTTCAGCTGAGCTTGTGCGGTCATGCGAGCGAGTGTCGCAGAGCCAGGTCACAGATTTGTCGCTGACCTTGGAACTCTTTGCCAACCGGCCCGGCCGGGTCCGTGAGAGTCCTGTGGGCGTGCTGTCCGGGGAGCCACGCCGGTGGCGGCTCAGCGGCCGTTGCGCTGCGCCGCGAGCAGGTCGCGGATCTCCGCCAGCAGCTCCTTCTCGGTCGCCGTGGCCTGCTCCGGGATCCCCAGGCGGGCCTTGCGCCGCTCGTTGATGCGGTTGAGCGGCATGACGATGAGGAAGTACACCGCGGCGGCGACGCACACGAAGGTGATCACGTTGGTCAGCAGGTCGCCGTAGGCGAATTCCGACTTGTTGATCGTCACCTTCAGCTTCGTGTAGTCCTGCTTGCCGAAGATCGCCGTGATCAACGGCATGATGACGTCCTTGACCAGCGAGTTGACGATGGCGCTGAACGCACCGCCCATGACCACGGCGACCGCGAGGTCGACGACGTTGCCACGCATCAGGAACTTCTTGAAGCCGGAGAACAAGATCGGAAGCCTTCCACGAGTGGGGGTCGGCGGCCGCACGACGGGGCCACCGCTTCGGTGGGAGGCTAAAGCGTACCGAACGCGATCAAGGGGCGGGTACGGGTGAGTCGGATGTTATCTCACCCGACAGGATCGAATCCGGCGAAACGGACGGATTATGACGACGCGCTCTGATACAGCGCCTGCACGGCCGAGCCGAAGTAGGCGCTGTAGGAGATGTCCGGGGTGTTGCCACCCTGCTGGTAGCCGCCTATCACGCCGATGACGGTCCCCTTCTCCCCGCCGGCGTCCACATTCGTCAGGAACGGCGCGCCCGAGGTCCCGTCCGGGTAGCCGCGGCAGTCCCATTCGGTCTGCGTGGCGCTGTACTTCTTCGCCGGCGACACGCACGTGATCGGGGTGTCCGAGCCCTGCGGGTAGGCCGGGACCGTGACCGGCATCCCGAAGCCCTGGTCGAAGGCGATCTGGTCGGCCCCGGTCACCGACTCCAGCGAGGCCCCGTTGGAGTTCGGAGCCACCTGCAGGAACGCCACGTCCTCGTCCGGGTCGTTGGAGCTCTGCCAGTTCTGGGAGACGACAACCTTGGTGACGGTCCAGGAGCCGTAGGGCAGCTGGCCGTCGTGGAAGCCGGGCGCGAACGCGATGTCCGATTTGGGACCGTCGCTGTAGACGCAGTGCGCGGCCGTGATCACCAGATCCCCGGCCGAGCTGTGCACCACCGAGGCGCTGCAGAAGTGGCTGGAGACACCGGAGTTCGGCTGGTACAGGACCCCGGCCACCGCGGTGCCGCCGAACGGCTTCGCGCTCGGCGAGCTCGACGGCTCGTCCGGGGTGTCGACCGTGGAACCGGGCCCGGCGGCCGCGGCCGGGTCGGCGGTACTGGCCGACGTCTTGGCGGTCGGCTCGGGGGTGACGCTGCCGGGTTGGGCGGTGCTGGTCACGCTGGCCACCGCCGACGGCGGGGCCGCCGCGGCTGCGGCGGCAGCCGCGGCACCGCTGTGCGGGGTCGCCGTCGCCGAGGTCGAGGAGCTGCTGGTCGTCGCGACCGCCGGCGACGGCGCGGACTCCGTGGCCCCCTCGGCGGTCATCGCCCCGGCCGACTCCGACGTGCTGAACGCGGTGCCGAGCATCCCGGCGATCACCACGATCCCGGCCACCCCGGCGGCCAGCGCCGCGCGGCGGGCTCGAGCACGCTTGCGGGCCTGGGCCCGCTGGCGCCTGCGCGCGACCCGCGACCGCCGGTCGGGAACCTCCATCGGCGTCACCCTCCGCTCACCTCCGACCTGTTCGCCGGCCGAGCGGCCGTTCCGGTGTCACTCTGCCGCCTGGCGTGTAAGCCACGGATACAGATCACCATGAAAGCGCAGCGGTCGCCGCGTCCCGGCTCCGGTCCGACCAATGAACCTCCAGCACCTGAGCAAGTGATGAAGGTTTGCCCGAACTGCGCCGAACGTGAAGCGATCCGCCGACCGAGTGACGGTGGCGGATCGCCGTGTGCCGTGTGCCGTGTTCCACGAGATCACGTATGCCCAGCGACTTCCGACTTAAGCGGAGGCGTCGCGCGGGTGCAGGTCAGGTCGGGTCAGGTCAGGTCATGACGGATCAGGTCGGGTCTGCTCAGGTCAGGAGCTCGCGGCCTCACCACACCCGGATCACGCTGTCGGTGCCGAAGGTCGGCGAGGTGGCGTCCGGGGGCGCCTGCTTCAGCGGCTCGTCGATCTCCGCGGTGGTCGGGCCGACCGCCGCCGCGACCGGGTCGAGCGCCGCGAGGTCGAACCCGTAGACCCGCGCCGCGTTGCCGCCGAGGATCGCGGCGATCTCCGCGTGCGGCAGGCCGGCGAAGGAGTTGCGCAGCGCCTCGCGCGAGTACGGGAAGGTGCCCTCGTCGTGCGGGTAGTCGCCGCCCCACATCAGCTTCTCCAGCCCGATGGCGTGCCGGAGCGGCACCTCGTCGGGCCGCATGAAGGAGGCGCCGAGGTAGAAGTTCCGCTTCCAGTACTCGCTCGGCGCCAGGCCCACCGCCTCGGCGATGCCGGCGCCGAAGCGGCTCTCGGCGGTGACCGCGCCTGTGTTGCCGCCCGTCGCCGAGCTCATCCGGCGCACCAACGCGCGGTGGTAGTAGTCGAGCATCTCCAGGACCCCCGGCACCCAGCCGGAGCCCTGCTCGGTGAGCACGAACTTCAGGCCCGGGTGGCGTTTGAAGGCGCCGCCGTAGATCAGGTGCCACAGCGCGCGGTGCGCGAACCAGGTGATCTCCATCATGAAGACCGCGCGCGCCGCCGGCTCCTGGCCGATCTCCGGGGACGCCGAGCCGGCGTGGTGGTTGATCGGCATGTCGAGCTCTTCGCAGACCGCCCACAGCGGTTCGTAGACGTCCGAGTACAGCTGCGGGACCGAGGTCCCCGGCGGGGTCCCGGGCAGCAGGACGCCGCCGAACAGGCCGTGCTCGCGGGCCCAGCGGACCTCGGCTACGGCGTCGTCCACGTTCCCGAGCAGGACCTGGCAGGTGCCGGCGCGGCGGCCGGGGGTCTGGGAGCAGAAGTCGGCCATCCAGCGGTTGTGCGCGCGCAGGCCGGCCCAGCGGAGTCCGTACTCTTCGGCACTCGGCTGCTGCGCGCTGAGCGACATGCTCGGGTAGAAGGGCGGGATGGTGTTGGGGAACAGCACCTCGGCGACGATGCCGTCGCGCTCCAGGTCGGCCAGGCGGCGTGCGGAGTCCCAGTTGCGCTCGGCGTCGCCGTGCAGGAGGTCTTCGTAGGGGTTCACGTACGTCGCGGCCCACGCGTCGAACTCGTCGTGGTACTTCGACTCCAGATAGGGCCGGTAGTCCAACAGGTCGGCGCCGGCGTGGCCGTCGGCGGAGATGACGGTGTACCTGGCGGCCCCTACGCCATCAGTGTTCCCGGTCATCACGACACCTCCGGCCCGACGCCCTCGGTGCGGTGGCCGCCGAGGGCGGCGCCGTAGCCGATGACCGGGAAGTCGTGCCCGGTCAGCCAGTGCCGGCCGACCTCGCGCGCCGCGGCCCAGCCGGCCGCCTCGTCGCCGGACTGGCCGAGGTCGCTCGGCCGCAAGTTGACGCGCTCGGCGATGGGCTGGAGCTTGGCGAGGTCGAACCCGTACACCTCGGCGGCGGCCAGGCCGAGCATCCGGCGTGTCTCGTCGACCGGGAGGTCGTGGAACGTGGTCTTGAGCCATTTCCTGGAGTTCGGCCAGGTGCCCTCGGGATGCGGGAAGTCGTTCCCCCACAGCATGTTGTCGATGCCGATCTCGTACCGGTGCGCCAGCTCGCGACGCTTGGTGTTGGTCGCGCCGATGAAGCAGTTGCGGTCGAAGTACTCGCTCGGCGGCCGCTTCACCTCCTCGAACGGTGTGAGCTTGGCGGCGGCGTGGGCGCCGAGGAACAGCCGGTCCATGAACCACAGCAGGTTCGGCGCCCACCAGCAGCCGGCCTCCGTGACGCCGAACAACAGGTGCGGGAAGCGCTCGAAGACGCCGGACCAGATCAGGAACCAGATCGGCCGGGCCGGCCACCAGGTCACCTCGGAGACGTAGATGCCCAGGTGGTCGCCGTACTCGTCGCGCGGGGCCACGCCGGAGTGGGTCGCGACCGGCATCTGGAGCTCTTCGCAGACCGCCCACACCGGGTCGTAGCGGCGGTCGTGATACGGCGCCTTGTCCTCCCACATCGCCGGGATCATGACCGCGCCGAGCCCGGAGTCCTTGGCCCGCCGGATCTCGGCGACGGCGGCGTCCACATCGCCGGTGATCGGCACCAGCGCCACGCCGCGGCGCCGCTCCGGCGAGTGCGCGCAGAGCTCGGCCAGCCAGCGGTTGTGCGCGCGGGCGCCGACCAGCGCCAGCTCCTGGTCCAGGCCGCCGGAGAAGGTCAGACCGACGCCGAAGGGCGCGGCGGTGGTGGACTCCACGGCGTCGGCGTCCGGGAAGATCACCTCGGCGGTCACGCCGTCGGCGTCGAGTTCCTTGTCGCGCTGCGCGGAGTCCCAGCCGCCGCGCAGTCCTTCTTCGTGTTCCTCGAACCAGGTGCGGGCGAACTCGGGGTTGCGGACGCCGAGTTTGGTCGCGGCCTCGACGCGGGCGGCCTGTTCGGCGAGGAAGTCGTCGAAGGCGGGGTGGTACTTGGCCTCGATGTAGGTGCGGTACTCCTCGGTCGGCAGGCCTGCGTGGCAGTCAGAGGAGATGACGACGTAGGGGCTGTTGTCGAGCTCTGGCATAGCTTTTTCTCCTCAGTCGAGGATGAACTTTTCGAGGTATCCCGGGTTGGTGCGCTCCAACATCGACTGCGAGCGCCGCCGGATCATGTCGTCGGACGAGCCGCCCTTCGGCAGGATCCAGAAGCTTCCGGTCCGGATCCCCTCCAGCGCGTGCGCCGCGACCTCTTCGGGCTCGGTCATCTTCGCTTCGAGCCCGGCCGCCTTCATCGCCTGCTCCCAGCCTTCGAGCGTGGGATACGGGCTCTGACGCGGCTTGGTCTTCGCGTAGCGCTCGGGGCGGTTGCGGTAGCTCTCCCAGAGGCCGGTGCGGACCATGTGCGGGCCCGGGAAGAGCACCGAGGCGCCGATCTTGGCGTCGGCCTGCTTCAGCTGTGCGTACAGGGCCTCGGTCATCGTGACGATCGACGCTTTCGTCACGGCGTAGACGCTGGCCGTGGGCAGCGGGGCGATGCCGCCGTCCGGGGAGCTGGTGTTGACGACGTGGCCCGGGGTGTCCTGGGCGATCATGCGCGGCAGGAAGGCCTGGACGCCGTGGAAGACGCCCCAGACGTTGACCGCGAAGGCCCACTGCCAGTCGGTGCGCTCGTGCTGCCACATCGGGCCCTCGGCGCCGGAGCCGACGCCGGCGTTGTTGCAGAGGACGTCGACGCTGGGGAAGGTGGCGAAAGCCTTGTCGGCCAACGCTTCCACGGACTCCGGCAGCGAGACGTCAGTGACGACGCCGATGGCCCGCGCGCCCTGCGCCGCCTGCTGACCCACCTCGGCCACGGCCTTGTCAAGCGCGGGCTCCTCGACGTCGGCGAGCACCACGTTCATGCCCTCGGCAGCGAACAGGCGCGCCATCGCCAGGCCGATACCGCTGGCCGCACCGGTGACGACCGCGGTCTTGCCGGGCAGGTCAGCCAGCATCGGGCACCTCGGGTCCTTCAGACGCCTCGGGCACCTCGGCCGGGTCTTTGATGAGCACCGAATCATGGACCTGCGCCGGGTCGTCGTAGCGCTGGTGCACGTAGGGCAGGATCTCCTTCGGATCCAGCCGCGCCACGACCTCGCCGCGCTGGTCGGAGGTCTTCTCGCCGAAGGTGATCTCGACCAGCCGGAGCACCGGCAGGTCGGCGATCGGGTCGAGCGCCGACTCGCGGAGGATGACCTCGCCCTCGACCGCGTGCAGGGCTCTGGTCTTCTCGTTCCGGACGCAGCGCACGAGCAGCGGATCGGCGTCGAAGCCGGAGCCGTCCACCGCCGGCAGGAACTTGAGATACCAGTCGACCTTGACGTAGGGCGCCGGGGGTTCCAGAACGTCGGCGATCCGGCCGCGGATCTCGGCGAAGGTGACGCCGTGCCGGGTGACCGTGCCGGCCACCTGCTCGCCGTCCCGGTCCACGACGACCTCGGCCAGCTTCTTCGGTTCGCCGAAGACCTCGCGGCCGCCGATCAGCGAGCGCTCGGTGGTCATCGGCATGACCAGGCTGTACCAGCCCTCTTCGGCGCCGTGCGCGCAGGCCACCGAGATGGCCGCGGCGCCGAGCGGCGTGCCGAAGATGTCGACCTGGTTGATCGTGGCGCGCACGTACGGTTTGGCGGTCGGCTTCAGGGGCGGAGGCAGCACCTGCGCCAGGGCATCGGGGTCGGTCTCCCAGACGGCGTGCACTCCGGTGGACCACAGATCGGGCAGTTTCGAGGCGGATTCGCGGGCCGCGGCGACGGCTTCGAGGTCGCGGGGGCCATAGCGCACTCTGGGCATATCTGACTCCTCGTCATAAGCCTTCTGTAACACCGTTACACCCGCGGGCGTGAAGGGTAAAGAGCCATCGGTGGCGAGAGGATGGCACCGTGACCGGTCGAAGCCAGGAGGCGGCGAAGCCGAGCCGCGCGCCGGCGGTGACCCGGCGCGCCGTGCTGGACGCCGCGACCCGCCTGGTCGAGCAGCAAGGCGTGGCCGGGCTGTCGATGCGCAAGCTCGCGGCCGAGCTGGGGGTCGCGGTCACGTCGATCTACTGGCACGTCGGCAACCGCGAGGCGCTGCTCGACGAGCTGGTGCAGGAGATGGTGCACGGCCTGGAGACGCTGCCCGCGCACGGGACGACGCCGACGGCGCGCGTGCTGTCGCTCGCGGTGGAGCTGCGCCGGGTGCTGCGGGACCATCCGCACCTGATCGGTCTGGTCAACGAGCGCGGCCTGACCCCGGCGATGTTCCTGCCCTCGCAGCTGGCGCTGGTCGCCGAGATCTCGGCCGCCGGGCTGCGCGGCGCGCGGGCCGCCGAGGCGGTGCGCGCCCTGCAGTACCACGTGATCGGGTTCATCCTCGTCGAACGGCACACCGACCGCTCGCCGGAGCAGCATCCGTCGGCCGAGGAGCTGTGGCAGGCCGAGCCGGCGCCCGATGCCGCCCTGGCCGGTGCGCTGGCCACGCCGGTGGACGCCGACCGGCTGTTCGCGGTGGCGACCGAGGCGCTGGTGCGGTCGCTGCTCGCGGATCAGCCGCTGCTCGCGGATCAATAGCGCCCGCGGATCAGTAGCCTGCGATCGGCGTCCCGCCTACCTTGGTCGGCATGACAGTCGAGGAGATCGTCGAAGCCTACGCACACATGGTGTTCCACTCGCCGATGACCGAGGAGCGCGCGAACCGCATAGCCGCGGACCTGGCAGCCACGCAGCCGGCGACAGTCGCCGACTATGCGTGCGGCTGGGGCGAGTTACTGCTGCGGGTCCTCGCGCTGGCGCCGTCCGCGCGGGGGTACGGCGTGGACTTGTCGGGACGGGATCTCGCGCGCGGGCGCGCCAACGCCGCGGCGCGCGGGCTCGGGGACCGCGTGGAGTTCGTCGAGGGACCGGCGCGGGAGAACGCGCGGTCGGCGGACGTGGTGATCAGCAGCGGGGCGTGGCAGGCGTTCGGCAGGAACGTGACGCGGGCGCTGGAAGCCTTGCGTCCGTTGGTGAATCCCGGCGGCCGGCTGTTCTTCGGGGTCGAGCACTGGGAGACGGTGCCGCCGCCGGAGCGGCTGGCCGAGATGTGGCCCGGGACCACCGCCGGGAGCTACGAGTTGCTGGCGGACCTCGTCGACCACGCCGTCGCGGCCGGGTTCCGTCCGCTGCGCGTCGAGTCGTCGACCCGCTCGGAGTGGGACGACTACGAATCGCTGGAGACGATGGACGCCGAGGAGTGGTTGCTGGCCGATCCGGACCATCCGGACGCCGCGGCGGTGCGTGACCATCTCGAAAGCAAACGGAGCATCTGGCTGCGCGGACACCGCGACTACTTCGGATTCACCATGCTCACACTGGGTGTCCCCGGGTAGTACAGGCCTTGACCGAGCACTGATGCCCTCAAAGCATTGTCGCTTTCGGGCTGACGCGAGCCCGGCGATCGCATAACGTTCTGCCGTGTCTTCACCGCTCCATGAATACCCAAGGGGCCCTCGCCTGTCCCTGCGCGAGTTCCGCCCGGACGACCTGCTGGCCTGGCAGCGCATAGCCGGCGACCCACGGGTCGCCGCGCACACCCCCTGGCCTGCCCTGGCGACCCCGGACACCACCGGCGCGTGGCTGTCCGAGACCGCGCGCATGGCCCAGCTCCAGCCCCGCCGCAGCTTCTACCTGGCGGTCGAGCAGTACGGGGACCTGATCGGCTCGGCGACGCTGGACATCCTCAGCTTCCCGCACCGCCAGGGCGAGATCGGCGTCTACCTGCGCCCCGACCGCTGGGCCGAGGGACTGGGGACCGAAGCCTCGCGCCTGCTGCTGGAGCTGGCGTTCTCCCGCCTGGAGCTGCACCGCGTGCAGACCACCGTGGACCCGCGGAACACCGCGGGGATGCGGGTGGCGGAGCACGTGAAGATGCGGCCCGAGGGCGTGCTCCTGGACCGCTTCCTGGTCGGCGGCCTGTGGCAGGACCGGGCGATGTACGCCATCACGATGCCCGAGTGGCGCGGCGGCGGCCGCGGCGGGGCGCATGCCGCCGGTGCGGCGGGGGATGCCGGGGCGGCTGGCGCGGCTGGCACGGCGGCTGAGGCCGCGGCCGGCACCCCGGGCGAGGCCGCGGCTTCCGCCGACGCTGCGGACGCGCCCGAGGGCTTCGACGCCTTCAGCAAGCCCGCGGCCGGCGGCGGCGCCGGCGGCGCGCCGACACCGACGCCCGTCTCGTTCGAGGGCGGCCCGGAGGAGCCGGTGCTGGGCGTGCCGCTCGCGCCGGAGGCCGAGGAGCAGGACGACGCCGACGCCGACGCCGACGCCGAGCAGGAGGCCCGGGAGAAGTTCGCCGACGGCGCCTTCGACGACGACGAGGAGAGCGAGCCGCAGGTGCTGACGGCGCAGATCGTCATGGAGCAGATCGAGGTCGTGCACATCCTGCCCCGGGAGCCGTAGCAGCAGCCGGAACCGTAGCCGGAGCGGCCGGATCAGGCTTCTGACAGACCCGGATCCATCACCGCGAACACCTGTTCAGTCCGAGGCCGCCCAGTGTTGGTTCCTTAGTCGTCGAGGAACCCGGCGGCGGACCGACCCCGGGCGGTGGCCTGCATGGCCTAGCGATCGACTACCGCCCGAGAACCCCGGGTAGGCCGCTCTCGGCGGGAGAGGCCGCCACGTCCTGTCACCGTGACCCGGGAGTCGGAAATGGCTGTGTGTGAAGTTTGTGGCAACGACTACTACATGTCGTTCGACGTCGTCGCCGCCGGCGTGAAGCACACCTTCGACTCGTTCGAGTGCGCGATCCACCGGATGGCGCCGACGTGTGAGCACTGCCGGTGCCGGATCGTCGGGCACGGCGTCGAGGCGGACGGCAAGTTCTACTGCTGTGCGCACTGCGCGAAGTCCGCCGGGGCGAACGGCATCGCCGACCATGTCGACCACGCCTCGCATCCCGGGCACCTGATCGCCGCCGGTGGCGGTGCGTAACAGAGCCTCGGGCGAGCCGGGCGTGCAGGGCGTACCGGGTGTGACACCGGGAAGCTGGTCAGCGCATGCCGGCGTCAGGATCGGGTGAGCCTGCGTCGAGTGAGCCGGCGTCTTCCTTCGGCTTCGCCGTACCGAAGTCCTCGGCGGTCATGAGATCGGTCTCGTGGGCCCACTGGGCCCAGCCCGCGAGCGCTTCGTTTATCCGGATCCCCGCCTCCAGCGCGATCCGCATCGCACGTGTCTGCGTGCTCGTGCCCCACTCGCCGCGGTCCTTGGTCTCGGCGTAGCCGCGCAGCGCCGCCGCGGTCTCGGCGAAGAACGCCTGCTCGGATGCCAGGTGCGTCTTCAGATCCTCGGGGTCCATCAGCCAGAAGAAGTACGCGCGGAACAGCGTCTCCATCCGGAACGTGTGGTCCACCTCCACCTCGGCCAGCCAGCGCCGCACCTCGGCCAGGCCCTCGTCGGTGATGCGGTACGCCTTGCGCCGGCGCGGGCCGGTGCTCTCCACCTCGATCAGGCCGGCGGTCTCCAGGCGCGCCAGCTCCGAGTAGATCTGCGGGTGCTGCGCCGGCCACACCGAGCCGAGGGCTTCGGCGAAGCGGCGGGCGAGGTCGTAGCCGCTGGCCGGGCCTTCGGCGAGCAGGCCGAGCAGGCCGTGGCGCAGCGACATCGGCGGGGTCCTCCTGGCAGGCGGTGGTCGTCGGTGGTGGTCAGTGGCTGACCGTCCATCTTGACACATCGGTGCTGACATGTAGACGATGACATGTACCGACAGACATGTTGAGTGAGACGTATGGGGAGGGCTGTCATGGACGGCGAGCAGAAGCGCGCGGTGTTGTTGACCGGCGCGGGCGGCGGCGTAGGACGTGCTACGACGCAGGCGTTGACCGAGCGCGGGTTCCGCGTTTACGCGGCGGTGCGCGAAACGGGCGGGGAGTTCCTGCAGCATCCTGATGTCCGGGCTTTCCAGCTGGACGTCACCGATCCCGCCAGCGTGGCCGATGCCGTGAAACACGTCCTGGACGACGGCTGCACCGCCCTGCACGGCATCGTCAACAACGCCGGCATCATCGTGCAGGGCCCGCTGGAGCTGGTCACCGCGCAGGACCTGCGGCACCAGTTCGACGTCAACGTCTTCGGCGCGGTCGCGGTCACCCAGGCGTTCCTGCCGCTGCTGCGCACCGGCCGCGGACGGCTGGTCAACATCACCGCCGCGACGGCGCGGGTCGCCGGGCCCTTCTTCGGGCCGGTCTCGGCGAGCAAGGCGGCGTTGCAGTCGCTGTCCGACGCCCAGCGCCTGGAGCTCGCGCACTGGGGGCTGCCGGTCGTCGTGGTCGAGCCGGGCTTCATCGACACCGCGATCTTCACCAAGGCGGCGCAGGCCACGGCGAAGGCGACGGCGGCCCTGACCCCCGCCGAACGCGCCCTCTACGAGGCACAGCTTCAGGCGGTGGACGGAGCGCTGGCCAAGTCCAAGGCCGCCTCGCCGACGATCGTGGCCGACGCCGTGATCAGGGCACTGACCGCTCGCAAGCCCAAGCCCCGCTACACCGTCGGACCCGACACGCGCATGCTCGGGCTGGTGGCGCGGCTGCCGCTGCGGACGCGGGATCGGCTGCTGGCGGGAGTCATGGGCCTGAACAAGGTCCCCGCGGCGCAATAGGCGCGAACAGCGAACGCCCCGCCACGCCGTCGCCACACGTGGGAAGCCGCCCGGACGCCGCGGGTGGCTACACGCTGCGAGGCCGGCCGATGACCCGGCAGGAGCTGGCCGGGGCGCTCATCGATGGGCTGGCCGCCTCCGCTACTCCGCTGCCCAGGCGCCTGGTGATCCAC
>NZ_JAACYW010000178.1 GCF_015356825.1 Catenulispora rubra
GCCCCCTCCGCCTCACCCCCATGCTCCGCGCCGACGCGGGCCTGCCGACCGCCGGCCCGGCGGCCTCCCTCGGCCTGGCCTACGTCGCCGAGGCCCGCCGCTCCCGCACCAAGATCCTCGACAGCCGGCACGCCGGCCTCCTGCGCGCCCGCTACCCGCAGGGCCTCCCGGCCGGCCCGGAGGCCGACGCCTGGCACTTGGTCCGCGGCCTGGCCAAGCGCCTGCGCGGCGTCGCACGCCTGCCCGGCGGCCCGATCCACGCCCCGCACGAGGACCCGCCGCTGCCCGGCGACGCCGACCACGCCGTCTTCAGCCACGAGATGCTCCCGTGGATCGTGCTGCGCGAGATCCTGCGCCCCATCGCCCCCGACCTGACTCGCGAGGTGGTCCCGGACAACGGCGGCTACATCCTGCGGCACCGGGGCCTGCTGGAGGTGCGGGTGCGCCCGGCCGGCGCGGACGCCCCCGGCACCCGGCTCCCGCCGGCCCTCGCGGGCCGCGCCGACGACGCCTGGCCGCGCAGTATCTATGAGTTCTGCGATGTTTCCGCGTACGCACCACGGTCCGCCGTCCCGCGTCCGCACGGCGCCGTCGCCGCGCATCCCGCGCGGGCCGCCGCGGCCCTCATCGCCGAGGTCACAGGCGGTGTTCACCTCGACGCGGACGGCTTCCCCGAGGAAACCAGGATGTTCACCACCAGATGACGCCGAGCCGGCGCGCGGTTGCCGGTAATGCCCACCTACCCGGTATAGGGGGTTACCAAAAACCAAGTACTGAGGTAGGCTAACTTTCGCATCCCGAGGCGGTCGGGCCCCGGGGGCGCCGAAAATCCTTTGGGGGGCCTGCCCAGCCGTGAAGTCAGCCACCTTCTCCTCGCTGTCGATCCGTAACTACCGTCTCTTCGCCAGCGGCATGGTGGTCTCCAACACCGGCATCTGGATGCAGCGCATCGCCCAGGACTGGCTGGTCGTCTCGCTCACCGGCTCCGGCACCGACCTCGGCGTGGTCACCGCGCTGCAGTTCGGCCCCTCCCTGATATTCAGCCTGTGGGGCGGCGCGCTGGCCGACCGCTACCGCAAGAACCGGCTGCTGATGCTCACCGCCGCGCTCACCGGGCTGTGCGCCCTGGTCCTGGGCCTGCTGATCGTCACCGACGCCGTCCAGCTCTGGCAGGTGTACCTCATCGCCCTGATCGGCGGCACGGTCAACGCCTTCGACAACCCCGCGCGCCAGTCCTTCGTGATCGAGCTGGTCGGGCCCGAGGCGCTGCCGAACGCGGTGTCGCTGAACGCCGCCACCTTCAACCTGGCCCGGATGCTCGGCCCGGCGCTGGCCAGCCTGGCGCTGGCGGTCATGGACGTCGGCTGGGTGTTCATCACCAACGCGATCACCGCGATCGCGATCATCACCGCGCTGGCCTTGATCCGCCGTGACGAGCTGCACGCGCCGGTCCCGATCGTGCGCGCCAAGGGCCAGTACCGCGAGGCCTTCGTCTACCTGCGCACCCGGCCGGACCTGGTGGCGGTGCTGGCCTGCATGTTCTTCCTGGCCACCTTCGGGCTGAACTTCCAGATCACCAGCACCCTGATGGCGGTGCAGACCTTCCACCTCGGCAAGGGCGTGTTCGGGCTGCTGAACATCCTGCTGGCGCTCGGTGCGCTGCTCGGCGCGCTGGTCACCGCCCGCAAGCGCCGGGTCGGGGTGGCGCTGGTGCTGCTCAGCGCCCTGGGCTTCGGGGTGTCCGCGACCGTGGTGTCGCTGATGCCGGACCCGGTGCTCTACGGGGCGCTGCTGCTGCCGGTGGGCGTCATGATCATCATGGTCACCACGGCGGCCAACGCCACCATGCAGACCGGCGTCGAGCCGGAGATGCGCGGACGGGTGATGAGCGTGTACATGGTGGTCTTCCTCGGCGGCACGCCCGTCGGTTCGCCGCTGGTCGGCTGGGTCGGGCAGCACTTCGGGGCGCGTTACGCGGTCGGCGGCGGCGGGGTGATATCGGTGGTCGCGGCGATCATCGCGGCCTACGCGCTGGCCCGGGTGAAGGACATGTCAGTGCGTGAACGGCTGGTCGCGCACACCCCGCCGCGGCTCGCCGAGCGCCTGGCTGCCTGAGGTCCGCCGGTCGACGGCCCGGGCCCGGACGGCTTCGGCCCCGGCCGACGCGGCGAAGAAAATCCGCCGGTCCGCTTATCGACAACTCGCCGGTCACACGCCGTATTGTGGGTGCTCTCACAAGGTGTGAAGCGCGCTGAGCGGTGCGGGCGTCCGTGTGCGGTGCAGGCGCGCTGGGGGAACCTCAAGGAGACGCATGCGCTTGTTCGTGGCGATCACGCCACCCCGTGCGGTCCTGCTGGAGGTGCGGGCTGCGGTCGACGCGCTGAAGCGGGGCAACACCCCCGGAGCCAATGCCCTGCTGCGCTGGACCAGGCCGGAGACGTGGCACATCACGGTCGCCTTCTACGGCGAGGTGTCCGAGGAGAAGGCCGCGGACCTGGTCGACCGGCTCGGGCGGGTGGCCGCGCGGACCACGCCGATGGAGCTGTCGCTGGCCGGCGCCGGACGGTTCGGGCCGCGTGCGCTGTGGTTCGGCGTGCAGGGCCAGTGCGACCGGCTGGGCCGGCTGGCCGAGGCCTCCGGGGCCGCCGCGCGCCGCTGCCACATCCGGGTGGAGGACCGGCCGTACCGTCCGCACCTGACGCTGGCCCGGGTGAACGGCGTCCCGCGCGGCGTGACCCACGACGACCAGACCGGGCCGCTGGACCTGTCGCCGATCGTGGAGCGGCTGCGGCCGTTCCGGTCGCCGGGCTGGCTGGCCGGGGAGGTGGAGCTGTTCACGGTCGCCGAGGGCGGGGACGCCATAGTCGGAGCCGGGGCTGCGGTCAACGGCGCGACCGGTGCGAATGGTACGGCCGGTGCGAACGGCTCCAACGGAGCCCACCCCTACAAGCGCTACGAACGCGTCGCGCACTGGCCGCTGACGGGACGCTGAGCCGGCCGCATTACCCTGGAGCGGTGAACACACGTACCCGCTCCAGGGTCGTCACTTTCGTACTGGTGGCGATCCTCGCCGTCGTGGTGATCGCGGCCGCGCTGCGCTGACTAGCCCAGGCGCTCCACGACGTACTCGATGCTCGCCGTCAGCTTGTCGACGTCCTCCGGCTCCACCGCCGGGAACATCGCGATCCGCAGCTGGTTCCGGCCGAGCTTGCGGTAGGCGTCGGTGTCGACGATCCCGTTCTCCCGCAGCGCCGCCGAGATCTTGTCCGCGCTGATCCCCTCGGCCAGGTCGACGGTGCCGACCACCTGCGAGCGCTGCGCCGGGTCGGCCACGAACGGCGTCGTGTACTCGGTGCGCTCGGCCCACGCGTACAGCCGCGAGGAGCTGTCGGCGGTCCGCGCGGTCGCCCACGCCAGGCCGCCGTTGCCGTTCAGCCAGTCCAGCTGCTCGGCCATCAGGAACAGCGTGGCCACCGACGGCGTGTTGTAGGTCTGGTTCTTCGAGGAGTTGTCGATCGCGGTCGGCAGGCTGAAGAACGGCGGGATGTAGCGGTCGGTGCCGGCGATCTCGGCCGCGCGCGCCAGGGCGGCGGGGGAGAAGATGCCGATCCAGAGTCCGCCGTCGGATGCGAAGCACTTCTGCGGGGCGAAGTAGTAGACGTCGGTCTCGGTGATGTCCACCGGCAGCCCGCCGGCCCCGGACGTGGCGTCGACCAGCACCAGCGCGCCCTCGTCGGCCCCGGCCGGCCGCGTACTGTGCCCATGCTCGGCGGAGCCGAGGTGCATCGCGACGCCGGTCGAGGTCTCGTTGTGGGTCAGCGCGTAGACGTCGACCCCGGCCTCGGCGACTGCCACCGGGTGCGTCCCGGGCTCGGACTTCACGATCGAGGGCTCGGCCAGCCACGGCGCGGCCTTCACCGACCCGGCGAACTTCGAGGAGAACTCGCCGAAGCTCAGGTGCTGCGACTTCTCCCGCACCAGGCCGAACGCGGCGATGTCCCAGAACGCGGTCGAGCCGCCGTTGCCGAGCACCACCTGGTAGCCCTCGGGCAGCCCGAACAGCTCGCTCACGCCCTCGCGCACCCGGCCGACGAGGTTCTTCACCGGGGCCTGGCGGTGGGAGGTGCCGAGGATCTTCGCGCCCTCGGTGGCGAGCTTGGCCACCGCCTCCGGCCGCACCTTGGACGGTCCGCAGCCGAACCGGCCGTCGCCGGGGAGCAGGTTCTGGGGGATGGTGATGTCAGCCACGCGGTTCTCCGAGCGTTGTCGTTACAGGGGAGAAGTCGGGTGGCCCGGGGCGTCGTTGGCCAAGGCCTGCTCACATCGTAACCGGGATGTGTCCGCGATCCGGGCTGCATTCCGTGAAACGAGACACGCCGGTCCTGCCGCTTTGTCAGGTGCGGCAGGACCGGCGGGTCCCGGGCGGCCCGCGCTCAGGCCGGGTGCGTGAGCACGTTCAGGGTGTGGACGTCGGCGCTGATCAGCCGGGCGAAGTCGGGGCTCGCGATCAGCTTCTCGAAGTCGAACGGGACGTTCCGGACGGTCGTGTGCTCGCTCAGAAACGCGCTGAAGACGACGCTGTGATCGGTGTTGTAGTGGATGACCAGGGCGTTGTACCCACCACCGATGGCAACCTCGGTCGCGGGCCGGCCGTCGGCGAGCGTGCGGTTCGCCGGGCACGACTGGTCGGTGCAGCCGTCGCTGAACAGGCCGTTCTTGTCCGAGACGGAGATGGAGATCCGATAGGCCACCCCGTCGATCCGGCCGTCGTAGTAGCCCGGCTGGATGTAGTCGCCGGGCGGCGGTGGCGTCGAGCCCGCGGGGAGGTCGTGATTCTTGATCGCCTGCGGCTGGCTCTCCACCAGGGAGGTGAGTGTCCGGTCACCGGTCAGGGCCCGGAGCCCGGTGAGGTCCTGGCGGCAGTGCGCTGCCAGTCCCTGCTGATCCGAGCTGTAGACACCGGAACCGTTGTACTGGCCGAAGAGGTAGTAGCTGCCGTTGCAGGCCGAGGTGATGTCCGCCGGTGTGGCGTTGCCGTCCGTCGCGCTGCCGCCAGAATCGCCCATCGCGCTCTGGGCCGCGCTGGTGGTGCTTCCGGCGCCGGGGACCAGCGCCGTCGCCGCCGCGATGACGCCGGCCAGCGCCAGCGCCCCGCCGGCGCTCCCCAGCACCCGGGTGCGCCGCCGGTGCCGGCGGTAGCCGTCGACCGTGGTCGGGACCAGGTTCAGTACCGGCATGTCGTCGGTGAAGGCGGTGGCGAGCAGGCCGTGGACCTCGCCGTGGTGGCCGTGGTGGCCGTCGGGGTCGCCGAGGCCGTCGTAGTGATCGTCAGCACTCATCGCAGAGTCTTCCCTTCCGCGCCGGAGCGCGGTCCGTAGGCGGAGAATTCGTCGCCGAGCAGGGCTCGGAGCCTGGCCAGGGCTCGCGAGGACTGGCTCTTCACATTGCCGGTCGAGCAGCCGAGCGCGGCAGCCGTCGCCTCCACGCTCAGGTCCTCCCAGTACCGGAGCACCACCACTGCCCGGGCCCGCGCCGGGAGCTGGTCGAGCGCGGACAGCAGGGCCAGCCGCGTCTCCGGCCGGTCGGGGTCGTCGGCGGCGCCGGTCAGGCGTTCGGTGCCAGACAGCGCCGCCGCGCGGACTTCGCGTTCGCGCCGCAGCCGGCGTTGGCCGCGGACGAAAGCGTTGATGAGGGTCTTCTGCGCATAGGCGTCGACGGAGTCCGCACGTCTGGCGCGGTTCCACGCCTTGCACAAGTTGAGCAGCGCGGTCTGCGTCAGATCCTGCGCGCCGTGCCAATCACCGCACAGGAGATACGCGGTGCGCAGTAAGTGGTTCTGGCGCGCCGCCGCGTACTCGCTGAACTCGTCGACGCGAACTTGGTCCCCCATACGTTTCCCTTCCGTGACCGTCGGTCGGGACACATGAGTCGCGCCGGCACGGATCGGTTGCAGGCTTCGAAGAAGAGAAAGGACAGATGCGACAGCGGCATGTTTCCACAGCGGATCGCGTTGGGTCAGGCGGCACAGCAGACGTACAAGAGGGGAGCACTGTCATGGCGAGCGTCGCGATCGTGGGCGTGGGCATCATGGGCCGCGGAATGGCCGAGAACCTGCTGAAGCACGGACACCGCGTCATCCTCTGGAACCGCACGCCGGAGAAGATCGCCGACCTGCGGGACGCCGGCGCCGAGGTCGCCGACACGCCGGCCGCAGCCGCGGCTGCCGCCGAAGTCGTCTTCGAGGTGACCGCCGACGACGACACCTCGCGCGGCGTCTGGTTCGGCCCCGACGGCATCCTGGCCGGAGCGAAAGACGGCGCCGTCCTCATCACCTCGGCCACGCTGTCGGTGGAGTGGGTGGCGGAGTTGTCCGGCGCGGTCGCCGAGCGCGGACTGCCCTTCTACGACATGCCGCTGACCGGCGGTGCCGCCGCGGCCCGCAGCGGCGCCCTGGTGCTGCTCGTCGGCGGCGACCAGGCCGGGCTGGCCGCGCTCGAGCCGGTCCTGCAGGCGGTGTCCCGCCAGGTGCGGCACTTCGGTCCGGTCGGCTCCGGCACCCGCTTCAAGCTCGTCCTCAACGCCCTGCAGGCGGCGCACATGGCGGCCTTCGGCGAGGCGCTGCGGGTGGCCGCCGCGGCCGGCCTAGACGTCGAGGCCGTCGGGGCCGCGTTCCAGGACCGGCCCGGCGGCGCCGTCACCCAGCAGGCCTGGGCCAGCCACCTGCAGCCGCCGGACCCGATCAACTTCGCCACCCGCTGGGCCCACAAGGACCTGTCCTACGCGGCGCGGCTGGCCGGGGACGTGCCGCACCCGATCCTGGACAGCGTGCGGGAGCTGTTCGGCGCGGCCGTCGAGGCCGGGCGCGGCGACGACGACTGGAGCTCGGTGAACGAGCTCTGAGCGGCGCCGGTCGCCCGGACAGCCGAAAAAGGCTCCCCCGAACGGGGGAGCCCTCATATCGTTCTACCGAGAATCACCCAGCCGCCGGTCGCATCAGTTCCGACCGGGGCTGGACCACCAGGTGAGGCGGGGGCCGGACCAGCGCCGACCAGAGCCGCTCAGCCCTTGTACGTGTGGAAGCCGCTCGGCGGCACCATCGTCTCGAAGCCCTCGACGGTCTCCGGCTTGCGCGGGCCGGGGCCGACGTAGCGCGCCGACGGCCGGATCAGGCGGCCGGTCTTCTTCTGCTCCAGGATGTGCGCGCTCCACCCGGCGGTGCGGGCGCAGGTGAACAGCGAGGTGAACATGTTCGCCGGGACCTGCGCGAAGTCCAGGACCACGGCGGCCCAGAACTCGACGTTGGTCTCCAGCACCCGGTCCGGGCGGCGCTCGTGCAGCTCGGCCAGCGCGGCCTCCTCCAGGGCCTTGGCGACCTCGTAGCGGGGCGCGTTCAGCTCCTCGGCGGTGCGGCGCAGGACGCGGGCGCGCGGGTCCTGCGCGCGGTACACGCGGTGGCCGAAGCCCATCAGGCGCTCGCCCTTGTCCAGGACGCTCTTGACGTACTTGCGCGCGTCGCCGATCTCCTCGACCGCCTCGACCATGTGCAGCACGCGCGCCGGGGCGCCGCCGTGCAGCGGGCCGGACATCGCGCCGACCGCGCCGGACAGCGCGGCCGCGGCGTCGGCGCCGGTGGAGGCGATGACGCGGGCGGTGAAGGTCGAGGCGTTCATGCCGTGCTCGGCCGCCGAGGTCCAGTAGGCGTCGATGGCCTGGACGTGCTTGGGGTCCGGCTCACCGCGCCAGCGGATCATGAACCGCTCGACGATCGTCTCGGCCTTGTCGACCTCGCTCTGCGGCACCATGGCCTGGCCCGGGTGCTCGATCGAGCGGGCGGACTGGGCCACGAAGGACAGCGCCATGACGGCGGCGCGCGCGAGGTCCTCGCGGGCTTTCTCGTCCGACGTGTCCAGCAGCGGCTGCAGGCCCCACACGGGAGCCAGCATGGCGAGCGCGGACTGCACGTCGACGCGCACGTCGCCGGAATGCACCGGCACCGGGTACGGTTCCGCCGGCGGCAGACCCGGGTTGAACTTGCCGTCCACCAGAAGGCCCCACACATTGCCGAACGTCACGCGTCCGACGAGGTCTTCGATGTCGACTCCGCGGTACCGGAGAGCGCCGCCTTCCTTGTCGGGTTCGGCGATTTCGGTCTCGAAGGCGATGACGCCCTCGAGGCCCGGTACGAAGTCGGACATGTGTACTCCCTCTGTTTCCTTGTGTGCCGCTCAACGTGCTGTGGCTCGATGCGGCCAGCTGGCTTGCCACGGTGTCGCCTTACCCGGCGTCAACGTGACGACACGGTGGTGTCGTGATTAGTGCGTCTCTCCTATAGTGACTCGCCACACAGGATGCTCTGCACCGGGGGCAGTGCTGTGTCTGGAATGTCACACGCGTTACCGTGGGCCCGTGGACTCTGAAGCGCTCGCCGCGCTCCGCCGGGAATACGGCATCGGAACGCTGCGTGAACAGGACGCGGCACCCGCACCCCACCTCCTCTTCTCCGGGTGGCTGGAGGACGCCGTCCGGGCTTCCCTGCCCGAACCGAACGCCATGGTGGTCTCTACCACTGACCTCGACGGCCAGCCCTCCAGCAGGTCAGTGCTGTTGAAGGGGTTCGACGAAACCGGATTCATCTTCTACACCAACCTCGGCTCCCGCAAGGGCAGGGAGCTGACGGCGAACCCCCGTTGCTCCCTGTTGTTCCCCTGGTACACGCTGCACCGGCAGGTGATCGTCATCGGCGCCGCGACCAAGCTGGACCGCGAAGCCGATGAGGAATACTTCGCCACCCGCCCGCACGGCTCGCAGATCGGCGCCTGGGCCAGCGAGCAGTCCACGGTGATCCCGGGCCGCGACTGGCTCGACAAGCGGGCCGCCGAGCTGGCCGAACAGTGGCCGGAGGGCACCGAGGTGCCGCTGCCGGACTTCTGGGGCGGCTTCCTGGTCCGGCCGCAGACCGTCGAGTTCTGGCAGGGCCGGCCCGACCGCCTGCACGACCGGCTCCGCTACAAGCGCGACGAGCACAGCCCCGACGGCTGGACCATCGAGCGCCTCAGCCCGTGACATTCAGCCGGTGACACTCAATCCGTGACACTCAATCCGTGACATTCACTCCGTGACGGCCGGCTTCACCGTCGCCGGATCGATCGCGATCCACACCGCCTCGGCGCTCGCCACCGGTTCCCCCGAAGGACCGTAGAGCGCCGAGACGGTGAACGTCTTGCGTCCCTCGGTGCGCAGGTGCCTCCCCAGCACCACGTAGCGTTCCCCGGCGGCGATCGGCGTCTCGTCCAGCATCTCCACGCTCATCCGGCCGAGCACGATCGGCCGGCCGGCGAGATCGCCGGCCGACCAGCCTCCGGGGCAGTCCAGCGCGGCCCACACGAACTCCGGCCCCACCGCGTCCTCCGCTGGCGTCCAGGGAGCCGCCACGACGCCCTTGCGGCCCGGGACCGGGCCGGGGAAGACGTGCAGCCCAGTGGGATGGTCCGGGCCGCAGACGAAACAGGTCGGGAACGGATGCCCGCCCAGCCCGGCGAAGCCCTTGGCCGCGCTGACCGCCTCGTCGTAGGAGACCGGCTCGACGAGCTCCCCGGCGGCCTCGACGAGCTCCGCCTCCGCGATCATCGTGCTGCCGTCCAAAAGCCGCAGGAGCTCGCTCTCCGCCGGCTGCCGGGTCGTGAGCGGCTTCTCCAGCGGCGGCGGCTTGAGGAGCATGACCTCGGCCTTCGCGCCGGGCGTGTCCCCGACCTCCGCCAGAAGCAGCTGCGCGAGCATCCCGGAGACGTAGCCGCCGTTGCCGGATTGCGGGGGGCCGTTGAAACGGCGCGAGATCGTCAGCATGGGTCCACGGTCTCAGATCCGGCTAGGCCAGCAACCTCGCAACCAGCAGGAGGTCCGAGACCAGCTCCTTGTACGCAGTCTCCTGATTGTCCGCGCGCAGCACCGCCGACGGATGCGACGTCGCCACCAGCGACACCGCCCGGCGCCGCGAGGGATCGGAGCCGAACCCCGCGTCCCCCGACGGCGGCCACATCAGCACCTTGCCGCGGTCCCGGGTCACCCGGAACTGCGGGCCGATCAGCGCCCGGCCCGCGGTGGCGCCCAGCACCACGATCACCTCCGGGTCCACTATCGTCAGCTCCGCGCGCAGCCAGGGCTTGCACGCCTCGATGTGCGTGGTGTCCGGGGTCTTGTGGATCCGCCGGCCGTTGGGACGGTCCTGCATGAACCGGAAGTGCTTCACGCTGTTGGTCACATACGCCTGCCGCGGGTCGATGCCCGCCTCGGCCATGGCGCGGTCGAACAGTTGCCCGGCGGGACCGACGAACGGCAGCCCCGCGCGGTCCTCCATATCCCCGGGTTGTTCGCCCACGAAGACCACGCGCGCGGCGGGGTTCCCTTTGGAGAAGACGGTCTGCGTCGGTCCGCTCAGCGAACCGGGCTGGGCCTGGTGGAGTTCGCACCCTTGGCACGCCAGGGCGGCGGTGCGCAGCGCGTCGATCGAGACCCCGCGCGGGATCGGCAGCGACATCGTTATCGTTCCTTGATTTCCGATGGGTGTTGCCCGGTTGAACAGACGTCCATTATTGCGCCGTGGCACTGACAGAAACGCCGCGAACTGTCGAATACACCTGTCCGCGGTGTGGATGGACGGGCGAGTTCGACGCCAGGTTCGCACGGTGGTGCATGGCGGACGATCACGACCTGATCGCTGAGGATGAACAGCAGAAGTCGGCGACCCTGACAAAGCATGTACAGCGCAAACGCAAGACCGCCCGGCGCAGAGGTGAAGCGCTCCAGGAACGTCTGCTCCAATCCGGCGACCTCCGGCCCGGCGGCGCCGCACGGCTGGCCGCGGTGTCCTTCGGACTGGCCATCCACGCACTCACCCTCGTCATCCTCGTCGGCGCCGTGGCGGCGCTGCTCAGCGGACTGTGGCCGCTGGACATCCTGGCGCTGCTCGGGTTCGGCATCGTGTGGGTGGTGCGGCCGCGGTTCGCCAAGCGCCCCGGCACCGACTGGATCAAGCGCGGGAAGGCGCCGAAGCTGTTCGCGATCCTGGACCGGGTCGGCGAGGCGACCGGAGCCCCGGTCCCGAAGTACGTCACCTTCGACGGCGCGTTCAACGCGAGCACCGCACGCCGCGGCCTCCGGCACGAGCCGGTCCTGACCCTCGGCGTCCCGCTGTGGCAGATCCTGGACGGCGACGAGCGGCTGGCGCTGCTCGGCCACGAACTCGGCCACCAGGTCAACGGCGACACCACGCAGGGTGTGCTGGTCTCCAGCGCGTACCGCAGCTTGCGGGAGTGGCGGGTGCTGTTCTACCCGAGCACCCACGGGCGCCCCGTGCCACCCGGTCAGGCCGGACTCGCGCAGCTTCTCCTGCCCGTGCTCCTGCTCCCCTTCTACCTGCTCATGACCGGGCTCCAGCGGTTCTACGGCTGGCTACAGATCCATGTGTCGCTGCGAGCCGAGTTCCTCGCCGACGACATCGCCGCGCAGACCGCGTCGACCACGGCGGCGCTCGGCTTGCTGCGCAAGTTCGGCGCGCGCATGTCGGTCGAGGCGTACGTGACCCGCACGCGGACCGCGCACACGACCGTCCGCAAGGCGGCGAGCCTGGAAGACGCCATGGAGATGTGGATCGGGCTCCAGGACTACATCCCGACCATCCCGGAGCACGAGTACATCCGGTCCGCGCGCGTCTCGGAGTTCCGCGGCACGCAGATCGACTCCTCGCACCCCGCCGACTACCTCCGGGCCCGCCTGCTCAAGGGGAGACCGCCCCGCGCCGCGGCGGTGACGGTCTCCGAGGACGAGTGGCTGAGCGTCGACCTCGAACTCGCCCCCTACGTCGCGGAGGTCGGCCGCGCGATGCTCATGCGCCGCTACTGAAGGGGATCCCCCTCCGATCCCCTTCAGCGCACGGCAGGACGTGGATCAGTCCTGCCACTCCCGAAGCGGCCGGATCGCCAGCAGCGCCGCGACGATCCGCAGTCCACCCCCGACCAGCCACGGCGCGGCCAACCCGAACGATGCCGCGATCAGTCCTCCGACCAGCGCGCCGAGCGGCTGCATCCCCCACACCACCATGATCCCGGCGCTCGACACCCGGCCCAGCAGGTGCGGCGGCACCAGCCGCTGCCGCTGCGAGACCACCGCGACGTTCCACAGCGAAGCGCTCATGCTCCCGACCCCCAGCAGCGCCGCGACCACGAACATGTTCGGCCCGAACAGCCCGATCCCGATGCCCGCCAAAGGCGTCACCGAGGAGCACAGCCGCGCCACCGCCCGGCCGCCGAGTCGGGCCACCGTCGCGCGGCTGATCAGTCCGCCGACGATGCCGCCGATGGCCGCGATGCTCAACAGCACGCCGTAGTGGTGCGTCCCGACGTAGAGCACCAGCGTCGCGGCGCCCATCGTGGATCCGAAGTTGGCCGCCGCCGAGAGCATCGTCGTGGTGCGCAGCAGACGGTGGTGGGCCAGCCACGACAGGCCCTCCTTCACGTCGGCGCGCAGCGGCCGGCGCTCGGCTCCCGGTATGGCGCCGGACGCACCGGGTCGCCCCATCCGCGGCAGGCGCGCGATCAACAGCATCGACACCGCGAACGTGACGGCATCGGCCCAGAACGGCAGCGTCGGGGTCAGCGCGAACAACGCGGCGCCGAGCGCAGGCCCGGCGAAATCCTTGGCCACGGACTGCGCCGTGTACAGCTGCCCGTTCGCCGCCATCAGGCGCTCGCGCGGGACCACCGACGTCATGAGCGGCTGCGAAGCGCTCTTCGCCAGAGCCGCCGCCATGCCCAGGCCGAACGCGAGGACGTACAACGCCGCCAGCCCCCACCCCGCGCTGCGGTCCATGGCCAGCAGCCCGACCGCCAGAACGCACAACAGCTGCCAGCCCTGGGCCTGGATCGACAGCCGCCGGCTCTCCGAACGGTCCGCGATCGCGCCGGCCTGCAACGAGAACACCAGCCAGGGCAACGTCCCGGCCACCGTGAGCCCGGATATCAACCGTGGATCTCGGGTGTACCCGGCGGCGAGCAGCGGGAGTGCGGCGACGAACGCGCCGTCGCCGAGGACCGAGATCGCGCCGGCGGTGAACAGCAGATGCCAGTCGCGGCCGAGCTTGCCGGGGCGCGCCTTCGGGCGGCGGACCGGGGCGGGGGAGTCGGAACGGAAGGAAAGAGCGGTCATGGGAGCAAGATTCGAAGATCGGCCGCGGCGGAGCTACGATTTAGTGCTTGCTAAATTAGTTCTTGTTCGATCTCGGGGGCACCGATGGCCAGACCGGTCCGCATACCGATCGCCGGTACCGAGATGGCGCGCGTCCGCTTCGCCATCTCCCCGGTCTATGAGGCGCTGCAAGCCGTGGACGTCCTCCAGGAGCCCGGCAAGCACGCCGTGCACCTGCCGTGGGTCCGCTGGGCACGGCCGTTGCTGGCCGACGTTCCGGGCTGGGAGATCCTCGCGGGCTTCACCGCGCGCGCCGTCCGCCCCGGCGTCCTGGTCCCGCCGCCGGACGTCCACATGCCCGCGCTGGACGAAGAACTCGAGATCATCCGCGCGGCCGATCCCGGGCGCGTCCGGCGCTACTTCGACAACAACGGGGCGCCGAGCGACCGCTTCCAGAAGGAGTTCTACGACGATCCGCCGGCCGGCCTGGCCCGGCTCGCCGACGTCCTGCGGCGGGTGTTCGACGTGCTCGTGGCCCCGCACTGGCCGCGGATGCTCGGGGTGCTGGAGGCCGACATCGCCTATCGGGCCCGGGTGCTGGCCGACGGCGGCGCGGCCGCGGTCTTCGACGACCTGCACCACGACGTCCGCTGGTCGGACGGCGAACTGCGGCTGCACGGCCCGGGAATCAGTGAGGCCGTCTGGCCGTTCACCGGTAAAGAAGTAGTCCTCGACGGCAGGGCGCTGGTGCTGTCCCCGAGCGTGCTCGGGTGGCCCGACGTCTGCGTGAACACCAAGCCGGTCACCTCCGGTCTGCTGCACTATCCGGCGCGGGCCGTGGCGACGGTGTGGGAAACGCGCCGGCCGGCTCCGGACGCGTTGTCCGCACTCCTCGGCCGCACCCGGGCCGAACTGCTGGTCCAGCTGGCCGAACCGGGCACCACCGGAGAGCTGGCCGGACGGCTCGGGGTGACGGCCGGGGCGGTCTCGCAGCACCTCGGGGTGCTGCGCGGGGCCGGACTGGTCGCCACCCGACGCGACGGCCGGGTGCTGCTGCACCTGCGGACCGAGCGCGCGGAGGCGTTGCTCGGCTGATGGGCCGGACTTCGATGTGGCAGACCTTGATGGGCCAGATCTTGATGGGCCGAATGTTGATGGGCCAGCCCCGCGCTACTGGCGTGGGAGTGGCTGAGTGTCTTGAAACCGCGCCAGGTGCCCCTGCCTGTCGGCGGAATGCGCAACAATGGAGCACCGCTGTGCGGACCAGCCTTGAAGGACCGGCGGCTTGGCACCATGTGACGGCGGCCGTGGGCCCGCGGGAAGGGACTGGAACGTGAGCAGCGACCTCATCGACACCACCGAGATGTACCTGCGGACCATCTACGAGCTCGTGGAGGAGGGCATCGTCCCGCTCCGCGCGCGGATCGCCGAGCGGTTGGGGCAGAGCGGCCCGACCGTCAGCCAGACCGTGGCCCGCATGGAGCGTGACGGACTGCTGACCGTCGAGGGCGACCGGCACCTGGAGCTCACCGACGCCGGCCGCGAGCAGGCGACCCGGGTGATGCGCAAGCACCGGCTGGCCGAGCGGCTGCTGACCGACGTGATCGGGCTGGCGTGGGAGGACGTCCACGTCGAGGCCTGCCGCTGGGAGCACGTGATGAGCGAGGCGGTGGAGAAGCGGCTGCTGGAGCTGCTGGACCACCCGACCGAGTCGCCGTACGGCAACCCGATCCCGGGCCTGGCCGAGCTCGACGACACCGTCGGCGAGCAGGAGGCCTTCCTCGACGGCGACGTGGCCAACCTGCGGGACGTGGTGGAGCGCGGCTCGCGCTCGGCGACGGCGCAGAACCTGGTCGTGCGCCGGCTCGGCGAGCCGCTGCAGAACGACCCGGAGCTGATGCTGCGCCTGCGCCGGGCCGGCGTGCAGCCGGGACAGACGGTGCGCGCGACCGTGTCGCCGGGCGGCGTGCTGCTCGGTTCCGTGGGCGAGACCGCCGAACTGGACCTGGATCTGGCCGGGCATGTGTTCGTGACTGTGCGTGCGGCCTGACCGTCGTTCGGGTCTACCGGGGAAATTCGGGCTCGGATAATCTGTGTGGGTGAATCCACGCTTTGTGATAGTCAGACCGCCCAGGGTGAGCAAGAATGGCGAGGCTGTCCAAGAGTCTTGGGGGTTCGCCACAATGTCTTCGATATCCACTCCGGATTCCGACTTAGGCGGCATGATGCCTTCCCCACGTGGGCGTCGGCGCCGCGCCTCCCTCCTGTTCGCGTCCGCGGCCGCTCTGGCCGTGACCGCGTTCGGAGTTCTGCCCGCCGCCGCTTCCGACGCATCGTCCCCCACGACCTCCACGGGCACCGCCAAGGCGGTCGCCGGTCAGGTCCACCTCGACGTGCAGCTGCTCAACGGTCTGCTCGGCGCGTTGCACCTCACCGGGCCGAACGGCCTGGACCTGCCGCTGGCCGATCTGTCGCTGGGCGAGGCCGACGCCCCGAACGCGAGCGGCGACTCGGCGAACTTCACCAACTCCGTGGTGCGGCTGCGCGACAACTTGATCAGCACTCTGCATCTTCCCGGCCCGGACGCGGATCTCATCAAGGCCGACGCGGTGTCGGGGACGGCGCGGGTCATCAACGGCCCAGGCGGCTATAGCCAGGCCTACGCGACGGTGGCGAACCTCCGGCTGTTCCTGCCGCTGCTGAATCTGCCCGGGGCCAGCGCCGACAACGGGATCCTGAAGATCGACCTGATCTCCGCGCAGGCGACCTGTGTGCCGGGGCAGAAGCCGACCGCGTCGGCGAAGATGCCGACCACGATCCAGTTGCTGGGGCAGGACTTCCCGGTCCCGCTGACCGGTGAGGTCAAGCTGGACGTCCCCGGGGTGGCGGACATCGACGTGCAGCTGGCGCCGACCACCACCATCAACGGCGCCGGGGCCTCGGCCGCGGTCGAGGCGCAGGTCACGCTGAACGCGTTGAACCTGGCGAAGGTCGCCGGCGGGATCACCCTCGCCTCGGCTTCGTGCACCACGCCCGGCGCGGCCGCGGCCGGCAGCGGTACGCCGTCGGGCCCGGCCTCGTCGTCGAACTCGGCCGTCGGCGGCACCACCACCACCACTGGCACCACAGGCACCACAGGCACCTCGAAGCCTCAGGCCGCCGCCGCGGCTGCGGCCGTGACGACGACGACCGCCGCCCCCGCGGCCCCTGCGGCGCTCGCCGACAACCAGACCGGGGCGCTGGCGCGCACCGGCGCGAGCGGGTCGCTCATGCCGATCGCCATCGTCGCGGTGGTGCTGGTGGTCGGTGGCGCCGGACTGCTGGTGTTCCTGCGCAAGAAGGCCGCCGGGCTCCGGCCCAGGGAGTAGCCGAGTAGCCGGCGGGCTCACACGCGAACGGCGGTCACCGATCGGTGACCGCCGTTTCCGGTGCCTGGACTGGTTTTCCGCCTCTGTCTCTAGTACCGCTCGCGGCCGCAGGCGTAGGCCAGCGTCGGGATCAGTTCCGCCGCCTCCGGCAGCCACCGGTTCGACTCCCCGGGCGGCCGGGCCCACTGCACCTGCCCGCCGGTCCCCATGCGCGAGGGCGGCGCCACCACGAAGTCCTTCTCGCCGTGGCAGACCAGGTCCAGCTGCGCGCGGCCCCAGCCGGCGCGCATGAGCATCTCAGGGATCTTCTTCTTCGTGCCCGGGAGGACGAAGAAGTACAGCCGCCGGGTCGGCGTGGCCGCGACCGGACCCAGGGCCGCCCCGCTGCGCTCCAGCCGCGCCAGGGCCAGGCAGCCGGCCTGTTCCGGGACGTCGATGACGTCGAAGGTGCGGCCGGTGGGCAGCAGGATCGCCGAGTCCGGGTTCTCCTCCCACCAGCCGTGGACGCGTGAGGGCTGCGCGGTGATCTGCTTGTTCCAGTCGCGGTGCGCGGGGTGCGAGCCCAGGGCGGTGCACGCGTTGTTCCCGCACGAGCAGCGCCAGGCGCCGTCCACGCGGAGTACCGACGCGCCCGGGAGGATGTCCCAGTGCCGTTCCTCGATGTAGGTCAGTGCGGCGGCCCGCAGGCCCAGCGGATCGGCGCCCACCGGGGCGGGACCGGCCTCGGCGAGGTCGCTCTCGGGGAGTGACAGCACAGTCATGTGCCCATAACGCGAGTGACAGGAGTCTGGTTACGGGTCGCATGTCACCTGATTGCCGGAATGTGCAAGAGGTCTGATATTTCGCCGAGTTGATCTGCATTCGTTGTGCCAGACACGGATTCGTCTTCTAGATCTGTATTCATCGTGGAGATCTGTGTTGGCCATGAAGATCTCTGTTCATCATGAAGATCTGTATTCATCATGAAGATCCATGTTCGTCCGATTGTCCGGCGGGTATCACCGGGGGTATGGAGGGGCACCGGGGGCCGCGCGAGCCGAATCGGAGACTCGCGGAGCTGATCGCCGAGGCCGGCTGCTCGAACGCGGGACTGGCCCGGCGGGTCAATCTCGCGGGAGCCGAGCTCGGCCTGGACTTGCGTTATGACAAGACTTCGGTGGCGCGCTGGCTGCGCGGACAGCAGCCGCGGGCCACCACGCCGGCGTTGATCGCCGAGGCGCTGGGCCGCAAGCTCGGCCGGCCGGTCACCGTCGAGGAGATCGGCATGGTCGACGAGCGGGACGGCAGTTCCTCGCTCGCGCTCGGGCTGGCCGCCGACACCCCGGAGGCGATCGCGGTCGCGGCCGGGCTGTGGCGCGCCGACGCCGCCGGCCGCGAACAGCTGCGCGCGGCGTCGTTCGCGGTCGCGGCGATGGTCGGGCCCAGCCGGGACTGGCTCATCATGGCCGAGGACCCGGTGGTGGCCCGGGGTATGGCGGCGGCCAAGAACGGACACGCGCCGCTGCGCGTCGGGCTGTCCGACGTCGCGGCCGTGCGCGCCGCGACCGACGCGTTCCGCACGCTGGACCACCGCTTCGGCGGCGGCCACGTCCGGGTGCTGGCGGTGCGCTACCTCGACGGCGTCGTCGCCGAGCTGTTGCGTGGCACCTACCCCGAGCGGGTCGGGCGCCAGCTGTTCGGCGCCGCGGCGGCGCTCACCGAACTGGCCGGCTACCTCGCCTGCGACACCGGCCGCCTGGGCCTGGCGCAGCGGTACTACATCCAGGCCCTGCGACTCTCGCAGGCCGCCGGCGACCGGGCGCACGGCGGGCACATCCTGTCGGCGATGAGCCATCTGGCGAACTCGCTCGGTGCGCCGCGCGAGACCGTGCAGTTGGCGCGGTCGGCCGACGAGGGGGCGCGGGGGACCGCGTCACCGCACGTGCGCGCGGAGTACTTCTGCGCCGAGGCCCGCGGCCACGCCGCGATGCGCGACCGGCGCGCGGCCGAGCAGGCGCTGGGCCGGGCTTCCGACGAACTGGACCGCAGCGGCGGCGACACCCCGGTCTGGTCCTCCTACTTCGACCACCACTACATAGCCGACACGGCCGCGGCCTGCCACCGCGACCTGGAGCAGCCGCGGCAGGCGGCCGAACAGGCCGCGTCGGCGCTGGCCGGCTTCGGCGCGGACAAGACCCGGCGCCGGGTGCTGAACCTGTTCACCCTGGCCTCGGCCCGGGTCCAGGGCGGCGAGGTGGAGGCCGGGTGCGCCGCGGCGACCGAGGCGGTGAAGCTGTCCGGCCGGGCCCGGTCGGCCCGCGCGGTCGAGGCTTTGCACGATTTCGACCGACGCCTCGATCCCTACGCCACCGTCGCGGCGACCCGGGAGTTCCGCAGCTTGACGGCCCTGCGGCGGCCCGGCGAGCCCATCAACGCCTGAACGTCTGTGCCATCGGGTCCGGCGCAGTGGTCAAGCATCGAAAGTCCGATCGGGTAGGCTCGGTCCCGCCTATGGACGAGACGCTGCAAGAAAGCGAGCCGACAGCCGAGGGTGGGCGTGCGCCGTCGGAGGATGCCGCGACCGCCCAGGCGGGAATGTCGCATACCGCGCAATTCGCCCCTGTCGAGACGCCCTACCAGGCAGTCTCCCCCGCCCCGCCGGAAGACGACGGCTATCCGGGCGGACCGATCCCCGAGTCCTCCGGCTTCTCCTGGCGCCTGCCGGGCCAGCCGGCTCCCGTGCAGCACGCACAGGGCGGGATCCCGAACGAGTTCGACCACCTGTTCCGCGACGCGCCGGTCGACAACCGGCACTCGCTGATGCCCAACCAGGGCACGATAGGGGTGTCGGTACCGGGAGCCGCGGGCTATTCGGGGCCGTATCCGCAGAACCCTGCGACGAACGGCCCGGGCGGGTCACGGGGGCCGGGCGCTTCCGGTCCTCCGGCCGGCCCCGGCGTTCCGGGCCCCGGCCCGGGACCGCAGCCGACGCAGGCGCTGCCGCCGGCCGACGCCACCGGGCGTCAGGCGCCGGTGTACCAGCCCCCGACGCAGGACCAGGTCGGTTACGGCGAGGCCGGCTACGGCGAGCAGCAGACGTCCGGCCGGGGCTACGACCCCGGCGGCTACTACGCGCAGGCGCAGGGCCCGGCCAACCCGGAGTCGCACACCCAGGCCATACCGCGGGTGCAGCCGCAGATGTACGGCGGCGGCATGAACCACGGCGGCCGCAACCCCGGCGAGCCGGACCTGCTGCTGGCCACCGGCCCGGACCGCCGCCAGTCCAACCGCACGCTGCTGGTCGCGATCGGCGTGTTCGCGGTGCTGGTCGTGGTCGCCGCCGTGGCCTTCTCCGGCGGGGGCGGCAGCGCCAAGCCGAGCGCCTCGGGCAAGTCCACGACCCCTGACACGCCGACGCCGAGCACCAGCGTCTCCGCGCCGCCCGGCGTCGACCCGGCGGCCAAGGCCCAGGCCGACGCGATATTCGCGATCATCGGGCAGAGCCACGAGCTGCGCTCCAAGGCCAACGCGGCGATCTCCGGCGTGCAGCAGTGCAAGAACGTGGCCTCGTACAAGGCGGACTTCACCGACGTGGCCACCAAGCGGCAGGCGCAGGCCGACGGCATGAAGCCGCTGTCGGTCGACAAGCTGCCCGGCGGCACGCAGCTGCAGGCGAACCTGGTCAACGCCTGGCAGCTGTCCGCGGAGTCCGAGAACGACTACGCGGCGTGGGCCAACGACAATCTGGCCTGCACCGGCAAGCCCGGCTCGAACGGCAACTTCGACAAGGGCAACAGCGCCGGCGGCAAGGCGGGCTCGGTCAAGGACCAGGTGGTCTCCGAGTGGAACGCGTTCGCCTCGAAGCTCGGCGAGCAGACGATCAAGATCAGCGACCTGTGACACTGCGCTGATGTAGCGGCGTATTGAAGACGGCCACCGGTTCTCCGGTGGTCGTCTTCTTTTTCTTCTGCGGTATGGAGCGCAGCTTCCGTCAGCGAAGCTGGTCGACGTACTTGTCCGTTCCGGGCACCGTCGGAATGAACGGCCCGGCGAACTCAAGCCGGCCGAGCCCCGAAGCCTCGACCGCGGCCCCGTCGCCCGCGAACCGGTCCCAGTCCTCGGCGGGATCGGCCTCGGTGAAGTAGAGCACTGTGATGCGCTTGCCGACGCCCTCGACCGGCTTCACGTAGGTCGGCGTCGTCCCGGGCAACGGCATCGGCTCGAAGACCGCCGCCATCGCCACCGGCGACCCCTCCAACTTCGCGGGCAGGTGCTTCTCCCGGAGCCAGGCCGCCAGCGCCGCCGGATCCTGGTCCGTCCCAGCGTCGAAGACCTCGACGACGAGCCCGGCGTACGGGTAGTTCAGGGCATGGATGTCGCGCGGACCCGAATCCCCGTCCCGGTAGACGACGCCGAGGTAGTTCTGGAACGACGTGAACACATGCGTCCGCTCCTGGAAGACCCGGCCGTCCGGCAGCAGCCGCCGGTTGATCGCGACGGTCCAGTCCAGATGATCCTGGTACCGGCCCTCGTTGATCCAGTAGACGGTGATGTAGGCACCGGCGGTCACCGGATTCGCGACAGCGGAGTCGGCCGGATAGCGCAGCAACTGCAACGGACGCGTGGCGACCCACCGCCGCCCGGCGAACATCCACGGCATGGACATCGCGCCAGAAATGTAGTGATCATCCTCGTACCAGCGATTGTAGGCGCGCTCCTGCCCCGGATGCGGCTCCACCATCGTGATCAGAGCCGATCCGATCCCGGGCCCGTAGGGCCCCTCGCTCGCGAGCTTCTTGTAGGGACTCGGCTCCCGTTTCGGGTGCTCCTGCTGCTCCGCCATGGCGCCTCCAGGTGTGGGCTTCCGCGAGATCTGACGATACGTCAGATAGTTGCACGGCGGCCATGAGGTGGCGAGACCTGTCCCTGCTGTGCGCATGACTTGCTATCTTCGAGCCACGCACGGCGCTCCGGGGACGTCTGAGCACCGTGCTTCTTGTCAACACGGGGAACGGGGAACGACATGCGCACCAGAATCAAGGGCGGCTCGATAGCCGTCGTCACGGCGGCCGTGCTGATGACGGCCGCCTGTAGCAGTTCGGGGCAGATCGGCGGTTCGGCGGCGGGGACGAGTGCGCCGGGCGCGGCGGGGACGTCGGGTGGGTCGAAGGCGTCGGCGTCCGGGGGGAGTGTGCCGAACACGTCGATCGCGCCGCCCACGTCGGCGGCGACTTCGGCGGCGACGTCCGGTGGGGCTTCGGGGACGACGCTGAGTGCCGACCAGATCGGCAAGCTCCTGCTCACCGACAAGGACGACCCCGGCTACACCTACGACGCCTCGCAGGACGACCCCACGACCACCAGCACGCAGGACGTGGTGAAGACCGGGGGCGCCGCCTGCCAGACGTTCGTGGACGCCCAGGACGGCCTGACCACGAAGTACGGCACCACCGCCGAGGTGAACCGCCAGCTCCGCAAGGCCTCGGCGGGCCACGCGATCCAGGACTCGGTGCTGGCGCTGCCGTCCGCCGACAAGGCGCAGGCGCTGATCGCCGACCTGACCACCGGCCTGCAGGGCTGCAAGAACCTGAGCATGACCCTCTCCGGCAGCTCCGGGACCATGGCGCCGGCCCCCATCCCGCAGCTGATGAAGCAGGGCCAGGCCGGCTACATCAACTACCTGACCATCAGCGGCAAGACCGTCCTCATGGCCGCGCTGCTGGTCCACGTCGGGTCGGCGGTCTCGGTGGTGGTCCTGGTCGGGCCGGTGACGAACGACAAGACCGCGCTGGAGCAGATGGGGGCGACGCTCGGGCACCTGTCCGACATCCAGGTCGGGCGGTTGAAGGCGGCACAGGGGCTGCGCTGAGCTCTCAGCGCGAGCCGAGGATCAGTGGGAGCACGATCGGGATCAGCAAGAGACCGATGATCAAGCCGGCACCCGTCGGGCGAGCGAAGTTGATCGTCCAGCCGACGCCGAAACGTTTCTGGACGAATACCGCGGGGTCCTCGTGGTTGTAGTAGAGCAGGCCGAGCTTCCAGTAGCGGTCGTCGTCACGGTTGACGGCGCCGGCGCGGCTCCCGTCGCGCCCGCCGTCACCATCACCGCCGGCTTCACCCTCGACCCGCAACCGCGACCCGCCCTGTCCGACCCGCACCGCCACCACGACCAGCACTACCGTCGCCAGCGCGATCGGCGCGGTGAGCAGCACCGGAAAGAAACCCGTACTCCCCATCAGGTTCCACATCGCCAACGCGGTGAAGAACATCGAAAGATCCGCCGCGGCGGCCAGCACGAGCAGGCAACGCGTCATCGCCGCGACGAACCGCCGGTGCCGCTCGGCCGCGTGCGGATCCTGCGCGTCCAGCGCTGCCTTCCCGCGTGCCGTGACCCGGGCCAGCGTCACGATCAGCACGGTGATCCCGACCTGCACCCCGACCAGCCCGAAAGCCGAGACGAAGGTCTTGGCGGTGTACGACGTCGGATGCCCCCCGGCGTCGTAGTGCGAGACGAGCCGATCCGGCAGGTGCGGATACCGGATCGCGCCGACGATCGCCGTGCCCACAGTGACCGCCACCGCCGGCAGCGCCCACAGCCACGGGAACGGCTCCGGCCGCGTCCGCAGCGTCGTGTCGGTGACGGTGACCTGCGTGCGTCCCTCGAACCAGCGTCCGTCCTGCTTGGCCGCGGCGACCTGCGACCGCGCCACGAGATACACCGCCACCGACCCGACGAGCTCGACCAACAGTGCGCCGGCCGTCGCCGCCCCCACCGACCCCACGAACAACCCGACCAGCACCGCGACGACCGTCACCGCACCGATCCCGCCCCGGTACGTCCGCCGCGCGGCCGCCACCACCGGATCACCGGCACGCTCGGCCGGTAGCCGCACCCCGAACTGCACGGTCCGCGGCGTCAGCGCCGGGGTCAGCAGGGACAGGAACCCGATCAGCAGGACCGGTACTACTGCGGGCAGAGCAGAGGTGTGCATCGAGTCTCCCGTGTCGTCTCTGTCATGCGTGGTGATGCGTGGTGACGCGTGCCGATGTGCAGTGGGTCCCGGCTCAGCGCCCGGCGAACTCGTCCAACAGCGCCCGGCACCGCTCCAGCAC
>NZ_JAACYW010000179.1 GCF_015356825.1 Catenulispora rubra
GCCCCAGCCCGCGCCCCCATGCCAGACTGGACCAGTGCCGCTGACCGTATCGATCCTGGGCCCCCTCGAGATCCGCGTCGACGGCGCGCCGGTGGCCCTCGGCGGCGCGCGTCTGCGTACCCTGATGTCTCGGCTCGCGCTGGATGCGGGGCGTGCGGTCAGCGTCTCGGCGCTCGTCGACGCGTTGTGGGCCGATGAGCCTCCCGAAGGTGCGGCGAACGCGCTTCAGTCGCTGATCTCGCGTGTGCGCAAGGTGCTTGGCGATCCCGCGCTGCTCGCTGCCGCGCCCGGCGGTTACCGGCTCGCGATCGCGCCCGAGTCGGTGGACGCCATGCGCTTCGAGACGTTGTCGCGCTCGGGGCGTGAGGCGCTGCGTGCCGACGATCCCTCGGCAGCCCGTGCGACGTTGCGCGAAGCCCTCGCGCTCTGGCGTGGCCCGGCTTTGGCCGACGTGGCCGACGCCGCATTCGCTATAGCACCGGCCGCGCGGCTGGACGAGCTGCGGCTCGCCGCGCTGACCGATCGCCTGGACGCCGAGCTGCGTCTGGGGCAGGCCGCCGAGGCGCTGGCCGAGCTCGAAGCGCTCAGCGCGGAGCACCCGTTGCGCGAGAACATCGCCGCGCTGCATGTCAGGGCCCTGTATGCGGTGGGGCGGCAGGCCGACGCGCTGGCCGTCTACGAGCAGGTGCGGCGGGCGCTGGCCGATCAGCTCGGCATCGATCCGTCCAAGGAGCTGGCCGAGGTCCATCTCGCGGTGCTGCGCAGCGATCCCGCGCTGGCGCCACCCGCGGTGGAGCACGCGCCGCGCACGAATCTCAAGACCCGGCTGACCAGCTTCGTCGGCCGCGACGAGGAAGTGGCGCGGATCGGCAAGATGCTGGACGCCTCGCGCCTGGTGACGCTGGTCGGCCCGGGCGGCGCCGGCAAGACCCGGCTGGCCGGCGAGTCGGCGCAGCGCGTCCTGGAACGCTTCCCCGACGGCGCCTGGCTCGCCGAGCTCGCACCCGTCACCGATCCCGGCGAGGTGCCGCAGGCGGTGCTCTCGGCGCTGGGTCCGCGCGAGAGCCGGATGATGAGCAACAGCGGCTCCCCCGCCGCGGCCGCCGCCCTGCTGCGCAGCGCCGAGGACCACCTGATCGAGTCGCTGGCCGAGAAGCGGATCCTGCTCATCCTCGACAACTGCGAGCACCTGGTCGGCGCCGCCGCCGACCTAGCCGAGACGCTGCTGGGTCGCGCGCCGGGGTTGCGCGTACTGGCGACCAGCCGCGAACCGCTGACCATCGACGGCGAGAGCCTGTTCCCGGTGCCGCCGCTGGCGCTGCCGGACACGGACGGCCTCGACGAGTTCTGTATCGGGATCCGGGAATCGGAGAGCGGAGACAGAAGCGGGGGCGGGGGCGGGGGCGGAAGCAGAGCCACAGGCCCGGGCCAAGGCGCAAGCACAGGCACAGGTGCAGGCAAAGGCGCGCGCCGAGGCACAGGTGCGAGCCGAGGTGCAGATATAGGTGCAGGTGCGAGCCGAGGTGTAGGCGCGGGCTTGGGCCGAAGTGTAGGTGCAGACGCGGGCCGAGGCACAAGCGCAAGCGGCGACACACCCCCAGTCCCCCTCACCATCGCCGACACCGTCCTCGCCTACCCCGCCGTCCGCCTCTTCGCCGACCGCGCCGCGGCCGTCGTCCCCGACTTCGCCGTCGACGCCGACACCCTCCCCGACGTCATCCGCATCTGCCGCAGCCTCGACGGCCTCCCCCTGGCCATCGAACTGGCCGCCGCCCGCCTGCGCACCCTGCCCCTGCACCAGATCGCCAGCCGCCTCGGCGACCGCTTCCGGCTGCTGACCGGCGGCAGCCGCACCGCGATGCCGCGGCACCAGACGCTGCGCGCCGTCGTGGAGTGGAGCTGGGAGCTGCTCTCCGAGGACGAGCGGGACCTCGCCGAGCGCCTGGCCGTCTTCCCCGGCGGGGTCACCGCCGAGGCCGCCGCCGCGGTGACCCCCGGCCTGGACCCCGACGTCGCCTTCGACCAGCTCTGCGCGCTCGTCGACAAGTCCCTGCTGCAGGCCGTGCCGACCGAGCCCGGGCAGGATCCGCGTTTCCGCATGCTGGAGACGCTGCGCGAGTACGGCGCGGACCGGCTCAGCGGCGCCGGCCGGCTGGCCGACACCCGGCGCGCGCACGCCGCGTTCTTCCTGGACCTGGCCGAGACCGCCGAACCCCATCTGCGGCGCGGCTCGCAGATGCTGTGGCTCAAGCGCCTCAACGCCGAGCGGGACAACATCCTGGCCGCGCTGCGGTTCGCCGCCGCCGACGAGGACGCCGACACCGCCGTGCGCATCGCCGCGGCGATGACCTGGTACTGGACGCTCGGCGACCAGAACCGCGAGGGGCGCTCGTGGATGCGGGTGGCGCTGGACGTGCCGGGGCCCTCGCCGCAGGAGGCGCACGCGATCGTCACCGTGATGGAGCGGATCACGACCGTGTTCGAGGACTACCTGTGGGAGGAGATCCCGCAGCTCACCCGGGACATCGCCGACACGGTCGCGGCGCTGGACACCTTCGAGCATCCGCTGCTGGCCCTGGCCGCGGTCGTGGCGCCGATGCTCGCCGACGACCGGGAGCGGCTGGAAGCCGTGGTCGACGAGCACCTCGACCACCCGGACCCGTGGGTCGCCGCCATGCTCCACCTGATGCGCGGCATGGCGGCGGAGAACGCCGGCGTCCGCGAGCCGATGCGGGCCGATTTCGAGCGCGCCCGCGCGATCTTCGAGGAGCTCGGCGAGCGCTGGGGGCTGTCGGCCTGCCTGAACGGCATGGCCTCGATGGCGATCACCGCCGGCGACGACGCCCAGGCCCTGGAGTTGCAGACCCAGGCGCTGGACCTGATCCGCGAGATCAACGCCTACAGCAGCGCCGCGCAGATCCAGATCGGCCAGGCCCAGCTGCTCAGCCGGCTCGGGCGGCCCGACGACGCGCGCGAACTGCTCGAACAGGTCCTGCAAGGGGCGCGGAACTCGGGATCGCAGATGGGCTGCCTCGTGGCGCTGATCGGCCTGGCCGAGCACAGCCGCCAGGCCGGCGACCGCGACAAGGCCTGGTCCTACCTCCGCATGGCCGAGACCGAGTTCGCGGAGAACTGGAACGGGCCGCCGCAGCTGCTGGCGTTCCGCGAGTCCAGTGCCGCGATGCTGTACCTGGATGGCGACGAGCCCGAGCCGGCGCGCGCGGCGCTGGCCCGAGCCTTCCAGTTCAGCCTGATCACCCGCGACGTGCCGATCCAGGGCCGGATGGCGGTCGGCGCCGCCCGCTACGCCGACACCGTCGGCCGGACCGAACTCGCGATGCGGCTGCTCGGCGCGTCCGAGGGCATGGTCGGGACCCAGGACCACAGCGACAGCGAACGTGTGGCGCTGGTGAAGAAGTTCAAGGAGCACCCCGACTACGAGTCCTGCTACGCCGTCGGCAAGAACGCGGCGCGCGACGAGAACCAGGTTCTCATCGCGCGCACGCTGGGTCTGCCGGAGGATGTCGTCACCGATCCCAAGGCCGGGCTTCAGACCTTGCGGCCGTAGGCACGCAGGGCCAGCGGCATGAACACCGCGGTCAGGCCGACGATCCAGCCGAACGTCCACAGCATGTGGTTGGCCACCGGACCGCCGAGGAACAGCCCGCGCGAGACGCCGGCCAGGTGGGTGATCGGGTTGACGTTGACGAAGCCCTGCATCCAGCCGGGCAGCGTGCTGGTCTTCACGAACGTGGTGCTGCCGAAGCTCAGCGGCAGTACCACCAGGATCATGATGCCCTGCACCGCGCCCGGCGTACGGGCCACCATCCCGATGAACACCGAGACCCAGCTCATCGAAAGCGCAAACGCGACGGCCACGAGCAGCGCGGCGCCGGCCTCCAACGGGTTCGTCTGGATCCGGAAGCCCATCGCGTAGCCGACGGTCAGGGTGATGACGGCGACCAGCGCGTACCGCACGAAGTCCGCGAGCACCGCGCCGACCAGTGGTGCCGACCTGGCGATCGGCAGTGATCGGAAGCGGTCGAAGACGCCCTTGGAGATGTCGGTGTTCATGTTCACGCCGATCGCCGTGGCGCTCATCGCGATGGTCTGCGCCAGGATGCCGGGCAGCAGGTACTGCAAGTAAACCTTCTGCGATCCGGCGATCGCGCCGCCGAAGACGTAGGTGAACAGCAGCAGGAAGATCACCGGCTGGAGGGTCACGTCCAGCAGGGCTTCCGGGGTTCGCAGGGTCTTGATCAGGCTGCGCTTGGCGAGTGCGGCGCTGTGCCGGATGGTCTTGAACGGCTTGGTGCCGGCGGTCGCGGCGCCCACGGGCACGACGGTGGCGGTGGTCATGGTGAGTCCCCTCGGAGAAGTGTGTATGGGTTCTGATGTGCTGGTGCGGCGGTGCGATGCTGTGGCCGCGCGATGCTGCGGCGGTGCGGGCAGTCGTCCTACGGCGGTCAGACGCCGACCGGCGTGGACGACTCAGCGCCCTCGCGCGCGCCCTGCCCCGTAACCGCCGGAGCCCCCGGACGGTCGTCACCCACCCGCCGTCCGACCAGCGAGAAGAACACCTCGTCCAGGCTCGGCAGGTGCAGCGACAGCTCGGTCACGCCGATCCCGGCCGCCGACAGCCGGGCCACCACCTCGGTCAGGGCGGCGTCGTTCAGCACCGGCACCGACACCACGCCGGTGCGCGGCGACTCGGCCTTGTTCCCGGACACCTGCTGGAGCAGCGCCGCGGCCTCGGCCAGGCGCGCCGGGTCCAGCGGCTGCACGGTCAGGGTCTGGCCGCCGACCACGCGCTTGAGGCCCAGCGGGGTGTCGTGCGCGATCACCTGGCCGCGGTCGATCACCGTCACCTCGTCGGCCAGCGCGTCGGCCTCCTCCAGGTACTGCGTGGTGAGCAGCACCGTGGAACCCTCGGCGACGAGCCGGCGCACCACGTCCCACATGTCCTCGCGCTTGGCCGGGTCCAGGCCGGTGGTGGGCTCGTCCAGGAAGATCACCGAGGGCCGGCCGACCAGCGAGGCGGCCAGGTCCAGGCGCCGGCGCATGCCGCCGGAGTAGGTCTTGGCCGGGCGCTTGGCGGCCTCGGTGAGGTCGAACCACTCCAGCAGCTCGGCGGCGCGGGCCCGGGCGTCGCGCTTGGACAGGTCCAGCAGGCGGCCGATCAGCTCCATGTTCTCCAGGCCCGTCAGGTCCTCGTCGACCGAGGCGTACTGGCCGGTCAGGCCGATCGTGGCGCGGACCTTCTCGGCCTGCTTGGCGACGTCGTAGCCGCCGATGCGGGCGGTGCCGGCGTCGGCCTTGATCAGCGTGGCCAGGATCCGGACGCTGGTGGTCTTGCCGGCGCCGTTCGGACCCAGGACCGCGTGCACCGTGCCGGGCTTGGCGTACAGGTCGACGCCCTTGAGCGCCTTCGTGTCGCCGAAGGACTTCTGCAGACCCTCGGCCTCGATCGCGTAGGTGGTCATCGACCTGTTCCCCTCGTTGTCGTCATCGTTACGACCACGAGCATCGAGGAGGCCGCTGATAGCTCACGCACACGGCGCTGACAGCAGCTGACAGCCGCTGACGAGGGTCGGTCAGCGGCTGTCGAGGGGAGGACGAACGCGCAGCTCAGCGCGAGGGACGTCAGGTCGCGGAGATGATCCGCGCGGACAGCGCGTCCAGCTGCTTGTCGCCCCGCGCCAGGTTGTCGAAGGCCGCCGAAGCCGCGTCCGGGTTGCCGCTGGCGCCGCGCAGGGACTCAGTCGCGGCGGTGGCGAAGGCGGTCGCCGCCGACGACCACGCCTGGGAGCCGACCGCGTCCGGCATCGGCGGCACGGCGGCGATGCCCGGGTACGCCAGGCACAACGTGTTCGCCGCGCTCGCGACCGCGTCGGTGTGCCCGAGGTTGAGGGCGCTCCGCAGCGCGGCGGCATCGGCACGCAGCTTCGTCACGCTCGCGGTCGCCTGCGCCGACCAGGTGCCGATGGCGGCGGCCGTACCGGTCTCGGTGGTCACCGGCAGGGTGATGGACGTCGCGGTCCGGCACGAGGCGATCGCCGCGGAGTACACACCGGAGGTGGTGGCCCCGGTCGTGCCGGTACTGAGGTCGGCCTGCACAGGGATCTCGTGGGGCGAGCCGTTGCCTTGCGCGTTGATCCCGTTGACCACCGCACCGTCCTTCTCGACGGCCGCGGTCCACGGCGCCGAACCGTTGCCGTTGTTGGACCGGTTGGCGAGGATGCGCGCGCCGTAGCTGACGAACGCGGCGATCAGCAGCGCGCCGATCAGCGTGCCGGCCAGGACGCGCTTGGCCGGGTAGTCGACGGCCGGGTCGCGCTGGTAGCCGGGGTTCGGCTCGGCGCTCCAGGACTGCTCGGAGCCGGAACGCGGCGCCTGTTCCGGAGTGGCGGCGTAGCGGGGCGCGCCATCGCCGGGCTCGTGGAACTCGCGGCGGGGAGTGCCGGCGGCGGCTTGGGGGGCCGACGCAGTCGCGGTGGCCGCCGCAGCACCAGCACCAGCACCAGCCAAAGTATCCGCGCCAACAGCCTCTGCCGCAGAGGCGCTACTCGCGGCGGCGCTGCCATCCGGCTCAGCGGCCCCGGCGGCGACATTTCCGCTTCCCACACTCTGGCTCACGGCCGAGTCCCGAGCAGCGGCCGCCTCTGCCGGCTCCTCGTGCGGCACGTCGCGGTTCGGCTGGTCGCGCTGGTCGTCCTGGGACATCGTGAGCGCTCCGATCGGTCGCGGTCCTGTTCCTTACAAGGGCCACTGTCGGTCACGTCCGTGTTTCCCGCCGCTCTGGTCACCCCTCCGAGCGACCGCTAGGATCCCAAGCAAATGCTAGGTTGCTTCAGCGCACCCTCGGACCCGGGAGGCCGCCTTGGCCATCACCTGCACCTGCGAACCCGGCGCGGCGCATCGCGGCGTCGTCACCGTCACGGTGGACCAGCCGCCGGTCAACGCCCTGCCGGTGGCCGGCTGGTTCGCGCTCGCCGAGGCCGTGCGCGCCGCCGGTCAGGACCCTGAGACCCGAGTAGTCATCCTGCGCGCCGAGGGCCGCGGTTTCAATGCCGGCGTGGACATCAAGGAGATGCAGAACACCCCCGGGTTCGACGCGCTGCTGGGCGCCAACGCCGGCTGCGCGGCCGCGTTCGCCGCCGTCTACGACTGCCCGGTGCCGGTGATCGCCGAGGTCGCGGGGTTCTGCGTCGGCGGCGGGATCGGGCTGGTGGGCAACGCGGACAGCATCGTGGCCAGCGACGACGCCTACTTCGGGCTCCCGGAGGTGGACCGGGGCGCGCTCGGCGCGGCCACGCATCTGGGGCGGCTCGTGCCGCAGCACTACCTGCGGACCATGTATTACACGGCGCGCACCGTCTCGGCGCAGCGGCTGCTGGAGTTCGGCTCGGTCTGGGACGTGGTGCCGCGCGAGAAGCTGCACGAGACCGCCCTGGAGCTGGCCGCCGAGATCGCCGCCAAGCATCCGGCGGTGATCCGGGCCGCCAAGGCCGCGCTGAACGGCATCGACCCGGTCGACGTCAAGCGCTCCTACCGCTTCGAGCAGGGCTTCACCTTCGAGATCAACCTGGCCGGGGTGGCCGACGAGGAACGCGACAAGTTCGTGGCCGAGAAGGAAGGCGGGGCGTGAGCATGCGCGACAAGCGGATGACCGTCGACGACGTGGTCGCCGAGCTGCGCGACGGCGACGTCGTCGGCATCGGCGGCTGGGGCTCGCGGCGCAAACCGATGGCGCTGGTGACCGCGATCGCCAAGTCCAGCCTGAAGGACCTGACCGTCGTGTCCTACGGCGGCCCGGACGTCGGCATGCTCTGCGCGACCGGCAAGGTGCGCAAGGCGGTCTACGGCTTCGTATCCCTGGACTCGATCCCCCTGGACCCGCACTTCCGCAAAGCCCGCCAGGAAGGCGATATCGAGGTATCAGAGTTCGATGAAGGCGCGCTCCAGTGGGGCCTCTACGCCGCCGCGCTGCGCCTGCCCTTCCTGCCCACCCGCGCCGGCCTCGGCACCGACGTCATGCGCAACAACCGCGACCTGCGGACCGTCGACTCGCCCTACGACGACGGCGAGAAGCTGCTGGCGATGCCCGCGATCCACCTGGACGTCGCCCTGGTCCACCTGAACCGCGCCGACAGGTACGGCAACACCCAGTATCTGGGCCCTGACATCTACTTTGACGACCTCTACTGCCTGGCGGCCAAGAAGCGCTACGTCTCCTGCGAGCGCATCGTCGACACCGCCGAGCTCCTGGCCGCCGGGCCGCCGCAATCGTTGAAGATCAACCGGATGATGGTGGACGGGGTGGTCGAGGCACCCGGCGGCGCCGGCTTCACCAGCTGCGTCCCGGACTACGGCCGCGACGAGGCGGCGCAGGCGGCCTACGCGAGCGGCGACGTCTTCGTGGAGGCGAGCCGATGAGCGACGTGACGCCTGCCGAGACCCCTACCCGCGCAGAGATCTGCACCCGCGCCGAAATCTGTGTGGCCGCCTGCGCCGAAGCCTGGCGCGGCGACGGCGAGATCATCGCCTCCCCGATGGGCCTGATCCCGGCGCTCGGCGCCCGGCTGGCCAAGCTGACCTTCGCGCCCGGCCTGATGCTCTCCGACGGCGACGCGAACTACCTGACGGATCCTACGGGCACTGATTCCCACGTCGAGGCGCACATCCCCTACCGCCAGCTGTTCGACTTCGTCTGGCACGGCTCGCGTCACGTGATGATGGGCGCCAGCCAGCTGGACAAGTTCGGCAACCAGAACATCTCCGCCATCGGCACCGACTTCGCCCGGCCCAAGGCGCAGCTGATCGGCGTGCGCGGCGCGCCGGGCAACACCGTGAACCACCCGACGAGCTACTGGATCGCCAACCACTCCCCCAAGGTGTTCGTGGAGAAGGTGGACGTCGTCTCAGGGCTCGGATACGACCGGGCGCGCGGCGTGGGGCACCCGGCGCGGTTCCACGAGCTGCGCCGGGTGGTGACGAACCTGGCGGTCTTCGACTTCCAGACCCCGGACCACCGGATGCGCGTCCGCTCGATCCATCCCGGCGTCACGATCGACGAGGTGGTCGACGCGACCGGCTTCGTCCTGATCGGGACCGACAGGGGGCGGATAGAGGCGACCCCGGAGCCGGACGCCGAGGCGCTGCGACTGATCCGCGAGGTCCTGGATCCGGACAACACCCGCGAGCGCGAAGTCCCTTCCGCGAGAACCGGAAGGCGATGAGGCGCACATGCTGGAGCAGCGGATCCGCACCCGGTGGACGGAGCTCGTGGGCGTCCGGCACCCGATCGTGCAGACCGGCATGGGCTGGGTCGCCGGTCCGCACCTGGTGACCGCGACGGCGAAGGCCGGGGCGCTGGGGATCCTGGCCTCGGCGACGATGTCCTTCGACGAGCTGGCCGCGGCGATCCGCGAGGTGAAGGAGCGTACTGATGCGCCCTTCGGGGTGAATCTGAGGGCTGACGCCGCCGACGCCGGCGAGCGCGTGGACCTGCTGATCAAGGAGGGCGTGCGGGTCGCGTCCTTCGCGCTGGCGCCGAAGCGGGAGCTGATCGCGAAGCTGAAGGACGCCGGGACCGTCGTGGTGCCGTCGATCGGGGCGAAGCGGCACGCCGAAAAGGTCGCGGCGTGGGGCGTGGACGCGGTGGTGGTGCAGGGCGGCGAGGGCGGCGGGCACACCGGCGGCGTCGCGACCAGCCTGCTGCTGCCGCAGATCACGGCGGCGGTGGACATCCCGGTGCTGGCGGCCGGCGGGTTCTTCGACGGCCGCGGGCTGGCGGCGGCGCTGGCGTACGGGGCCGAGGGCGTGGCGATGGGCACGCGGTTCCTGCTGACGTCGGACTCGCGGGTCCCGGAGGCGGTGAAGGCGCTGTATCTGGCGGCGGACGTGAACGGGACCGTCGCGACGCCGAAGATCGACGGCGTACCGCACCGGGTGCTGCGGACCGGGCTCGTGGAGCAGATCGAGCGCTCGGGCCGGGTCGGCTCGCTCGTACGCTCGGCGCGCAACGGGCTGGCGTTCAAGAAGATGACCGGCATGTCCCTGCGCGCGATGGCGAAGGACGGCCTGGCCATGCGCAAGCACTACGGCCTGCGTTTAGGACAGGTCGTGATGGCCGCGAACACCCCGATGCTGCTGAAGGCCGGGCTGGTGCGCGGCGATCCGGCGGCCGGGGTGCTCTCGTCCGGCCAGGTCGTCGGGCTGATCGAGGACCTGCCGAGCTGCGAGGAGCTGGTCGACCGGATCGTCGCCGAGGCGGTGGCGGCGCTGGCCGGCGCGTCGGCGACGGTAGTGGGCTAACTTGGCGGATATGAGTTACGACACCCCCGCGAGCACGGTCCGCCTCCGGCCGATCACGCTCGCCGACTGTGACATCGCCGAGGCCAACCCGGAGACCCCGGAGAACGAGCCGTACAGCTTCTACGGGTACACCGCGCCGGACCGGATGCGGCGGACCGTGGAATCGGGCGACGCGTACCAGAAGTGGGGCGATCTGACCGGCCGGCTCTCCGTCGAGGCGAACGGCGAGTACATCGGCCACGTGAGCTGGCACCCGGTCCACTACGGCCCGATCCCGGCACCGGGCCTGAACTTCGGCATCGGCCTGATCTCGGCCGCGCGCGGCAAGGGCTACGGCTCCGAGGCGCAGCGGCTGCTGGTCGCGTACCTGTTCGCGAACACGACGGTGAACCGCCTGGAGGCCTCGACCGACGTGGAGAACATCGCCGAACAGCGGTCCTTGGAGAAGGCCGGACTGCTGCGCGAGGGCATCACCCGCGGCTGCCACTTCCGCGCCGGCGAGTACCGCGACATGGCGGTTTACGGCATCACCCGCGCCGACTTCGAGCAGGCACTGGCCGATGCCAGCACCACCAAGGTCCGCACCGGCTTCACCGCCTGACGCGAATCTGTCGGCGGCCGGACGGATAATCCAGCCATGCGCGCGTCTCGACTCGTCTCCCTGCTCCTGCTGCTGCAGACCCGGGGACGGATGACGGCCCAGCAACTCGCCGACCAGCTGGAGGTCTCGGTCCGCACCATCTACCGGGACGTCGAGTCGCTGCACGAGGCCGGCATCCCGCTCTACGGCGACGCCGGCCCGGCCGGCGGCTACCAGCTGCTGGCCGGCTACCGCACCCGCCTGACCGGCCTGTCGGCGGACGAAGCGCAGGCCATGTTCCTGGCCGCGCTGCCGGGACCGGCGGCCGAGCTCGGGCTCGGCTCGGTGATGGCCGCCGCGCAGCTGAAGGTGAAGGCCGCGCTGCCGCCGGAGCTGGCCGACCGCAGCGGCCGCATCCAGGAGCGCTTCCTGCTCGACGCGCCCGGCTGGTACGACGACGGGGACACCAGCCCGTTCCTGCCGGCGGTCGCCGAGGCGGTGTGGAACCAGCGGCGGATCAGGGTCCTGTATCGGCGCTGGACGGAGCCGACGGAGGTCGAGCGGACACTGGCGCCGTACGGCATCGTGCTGAAGACGGGGAAGTGGTACACGGTCGCGGAGTCGGCGGGGCGGGTCAACACCTTCCGGGTGAATCAGATCCTTGAGCTGACCACGCTGGAGGACGAGGACTCGCGCTTCGAGCGCCCGGCCGACTTCGACCTCGGCGCGTACTGGTCGCAGCAGGTCGCGGAGTTCCGGACCCGGCTGATCCAGGGCGAGGCGATGATCCGGCTCTCACCGGACGGCCGCCGGCGGCTGGAGGAGGTCATGGCGGCGGACGTGGTCAACGCGGTGAACGCCAGCGCCGAGGACGACCACGAACGCGCGGGGTGGGTGAAGGCGACGGTGCCGATCGAGTCCCTGACCCACGCGCACGGCCAGTTCCTGGCACTGGGGGCCGGGGTCGAGGTGCTGGCGCCGACGAATCTGCGGGAGCAGATCGCGGAGACGGCCGCCGGGTTGGCTCGGATGTACGCGAGGGGCGAGTAGGTCGGGCACGGTCAGGCACAGTCAGGCACGGCCAGGCACGGTCGGACGGCAGCGCGGCTACGGCAGGATGTCAGCGCCCTGAGTGTCCCAGGCGATGTAGAGCGGGTCGGCCGGGCCGAGGACTTCCTCGTCGAACGACCACTCGCTGTCGTCCGCGGTGGTCGGCGCCGAACACGCCGGGGTGGTGTTGACCGGCGCCGAGACCTGGTACGCGTCCGCGACCCGCGCCGCCACCACCGCCGCGGCCGCCCCGACCGGCACCGCCGCCAGGACCACGGCGGAGACGAGCAGGACACCGAGTGCGAAGCGGCGCCGCACTGACTTCGGGACACGCAAAGGAAACCACCCCTGGCTTCGGAAAGCTTGAGCGTCGGCATCCCTGCGCCTGCCATACCAACACGCTGCGGCGAGACGGTCAAGCCGTGGTGGTCAGGCCCGAGCGTCGGCGTCGACCAGCTGCCGAACGAACACCCGCACCACCGGCCCGACCTCCGGCGCGAACTTCCGGTTCGGATTCGGATAGTCCACGGCCGGGTCGGGGACGCCCTTGCGGCCATGGTGCGGTAGGCGTCGAACGCTCCCTGCGCGAAGAAGTTGAAGTCGATGCCCGCGCCGCCGGGGTGGTGGCCGGGTCCGCCGAGGCCGGCCGTGCCGGACCCGAGCTTGTCGTAGCGCAGCGAGGAGACGCCAGCGCCTTGGCGAAGTTCAGATTCGTGTCCACCGAACCCCTGCGACCTGCGCACACGAAGAAGCCCGGCACCGGTCAGAAACCAGTCCCGACCTCGGAGACCCCAAGCGCCGCCTCAGCCGCGCGCCGCGGCCTCGTACTCGGCCCGCAGCTTCGGCGTCAGGTTCGCCCGCAGCGCGTCGCCCTCGTAGTGGTCCAGCACCCGCTGGTCCATCACCCTGCGCCAGACCGGCGGGAACAACGCCACCACGATCATCGTCGCGTAGCCGCCGGGCAGCTGCGGCGCCTCGTCGAACGAGCGCAGCACCTGGTACCGGCGGTTCGGGTACGCGTGGTGGTCGCTGTGCCGCTGGAGCTGGTAGAGGAACACGTTCGTCGACAGCCGGTCGCTGTTCCAGCTGTGCACCGGCTCGACCTTCTCGTACCGTCCGCTCTCAGTACGCTGACGAAGCAGGCCGTAGTGCTCCAGGTAGTTCACGATCTCCAGCAGCGAGAAGCCGAACACCATCTGCAGCAGCAGGAACGGCAGCACGCCGACCCCGAGCCACACCGTCAGCGCCGCGAACAGCAGGACCGTCATCAGCCACGCGTTCAGCAAGTCGTTCCGCAGCGTCCACGGCGACCGCTTGCGCAGCCGGTGCTTCTTCGTCTCCAGTGACCAGGCCGACTTCAGCGAGCCCCACACGGTGCGCGGCCAGAACTGGTAGAAGGACTCCCCCAGCCGCGCCGACGCCGGGTCCTCCGGCGTCGCGACCCGCACGTGGTGCCCGCGGTTGTGCTCCACATAGAAGTGCCCGTAGCCGGACGGCGCCAGCGCGATCTTCGACAGCCAGCGCTCCACTTCCTCGCGCTTGTGGCCGAGTTCGTGCGCGGTGTTGATGGCGATGCCGGTCACGATGCCGACCGTGACGACGATGCCGACCTTCGACGCCGGGTTCACGTGCGGCTGGCTCCAGACCCACGCGCCGAGCACCAGCGACCCGAACTGCAGGGGCAGGTACAGGAACGTGAGCACCCGGTAGTACCAGGCCGACTGGAGCTGCGCCTCGCGCTCGACCGGCGGGTTGCCGGCGTCCTCGCCGATCAGCCAGTCGCCGACCGGCACCACCACGTACACCAGGAACGGCGTCAGGTACCAGGCCAGCGCGTTGTCGAAGCGGTGCCACAGGCCGTAGCCGACGTACGGGAGGACCGGCACCACCAGGGCCAGCGGCCACAGGTACCGTTTGCCGTCCTGCCAGGCCTGCGTCTCCGGTCGCAGGCCGGTGGAACCGAGGGTCGACGCCGACATAGCCACAGCCTCCCGCTGCTCAGCACGCTTTCGGGGGAATCCACTATTGGATCCCTTGCACAATGAGAGTGGCACGCATCACACTGCAGGGCAAGGGTCCAACTTGACAGGAGAGCCATGAATGACAAGCCCTCGCCCCCGTGGTTCGGCGGGGTGATCCTCGGTTGCCTCGCTCTGGCCACCGTATGGATCCTCACATACACCCTCTCCCCGCTTCCCGGACAACACGCGCTCGGCGGATGGAACTACGCGATCGTGGGCGTTTTCATCAGCCTGTTCATCGGCCTGTCGATGCTGTGGCACGGGGACCCGCTGGAGAAGAAGCGGCAAGAGGTGCGGGCTGCGCGGCTCGGGAAATCAGGGCTCGAACGCTGATGGGCCTCCGCGCCCGATGGACGCGAAGACCCGTTTGTGCTGTGGCTATGCCAAATCCGCGATGGAGGACGATGTCCGGCTTGCTATGCGGTTACCACCAGACCGGCTGACCGTCGTCGTAACCGCCGCGGCAGATGCCGAATCCAGGCGCGATCTCCTCGACCTGGCCGCCGGAGCTGATGCAGCCGTAAATGGAAACCCGGGGATGCACTTGCGTGACCGGTGAGCCCGCGGTGGGAGTGGTGGCCGCGCCGGCGGCAGCGGCCGGGACCAGAGCGACGCCGGCCGCGAAAGTGGTGCCGACGGCAAGCATGGCGAGCTTCCTCATGCGAGTACTCCTTCGAGTGATCGACCAGGCACAAAGGGTGCCCTAAGAAGGCTCGCACGATCACCCGGGGGTCGGCGCACCCCGATACCTCCGCGTGGGTGATCACCCGCAACTGAAAGCCAGGTCAGGCCATGTACGCCAAGTCAGACCGGCGGCGATGAGATCAGGAGTTGTCGCACTGCGACTGGCTGATGTCCTTGCTGCCGCCGAACTGCTGCTGCTCCTGGATGGAGGTCCCGAGCACCGCCGCGACCCCCTGCAGCTGGTACGCGATACGGAAGCTGCCCGCCTTGCACGGCTGCGTGATGTTGATGTCCGTATAGTCCGGCCCCGGGATGCCGGTGTACGCGCGGGCGTCGCCGTCGTTCGTCCACGGGCTGCTGCCGTCCTTGCGGTACTGGAGCTGCAGGACCAACGAGGTCTGCTTCGGCGGCGTGACGCACTTGATGGCGACCGTCGACAGCACTTCCTTGTTCAACGGCCGCGGGTCGTCCGCGATTTTGACGTTGCAGTCGTACTCGGTGGCGGTCACCTTGAAGTGATGCCCCGAGCTGGTCGTCGGCCGCACGATGAGAAACAGCAGCAGCACCACTGCGGCGACGGCGGCACCGGCTTTCATGTTCGTACTCATCGCTATTCAGCGTACTGCCGGGGATCAGCGCGGTCACGGGCTTGGCGGAACTGATAAGCGTCACAGATCGCACACGATTCGGCGAACATTTCCCGACCGGCACGACGGTGCAGTTCAGAGCCTTTCGATGATGGTGACGTTCGCCTGCCCGCCGCCCTCGCACATCGTCTGCAGGCCGTACCGGCCGCCGGTGCGCTCCAACTCGTGCAGCAGCGTCGTCATCAAGCGCGCTCCGGTGGCGCCGAGCGGGTGTCCCAGCGCGATCGCGCCGCCGTTGACGTTCACCTTGGATGGATCCGCCCCGGTCTCCTTCGCCCACGCCAGAACGACCGGCACGAAGGCCTCGTTGATCTCGACGAGATCGATGCCGTCCAGCGTCATGCCGGCTTTGCGCAAAGCGTGCTCAGTGGCCGGAATCGGCGCGGTGAGCATGTAGATCGGGTCTGCGCCGCGGACCGACATGTGGTGGATCCGAGCGCGTGGCGTGAGCCCGTGCGTCCGTACCGCGTCCTCGGAGGCGATGAGCAGTGCGGCGGATGCATCAGAGATCTGCGATGACACCGCGGCGGTCAACCGGCCGCCCTCGACGAGCGTCCGCAGGCCCGCCATGGCGTCCTTCGACGTGTCCCGCCGCGGGCCCTCGTCGACCGCGAACCCTTCGTACGGCACGATCTCGCGCTCGAACCGTCCCTCGTCGATCGCCGCCAGCGCGCGCCGGTGCGACTCCAGCGCGAAGTCCTCCATCGCGTCCCGCGAGACGTCCCACTTCTCGGCGATCAGCTCGGCCGCGTGGAACTGCGACACCGGCTGGTCGCCGTACCGCGCCTTCCAGCCCTTCGATCCGGAGAACGGATCCGTGATGCCGAACTGCGTCGCGACCGTCATCGCCGCGGCGATCGGGATCTGCGACATGTTCTGCACGCCGCCGGCCACCACGAGATCGGCCGTCCCGCTCATGACCGCCTGGGCCGCGAAGTGCACGGCCTGCTGTGAGGATCCGCACTGCCGGTCCACGGTCACGCCGGGCACCTCCTCGGGGAGCCCGGCGGCCAACCACGCGGTGCGCGCGATGTCACCGGCCTGTGTCCCGATGGTGTCGACGCAACCGAACACGACGTCGTCCACGGCCGCCGGATCCACGCCGGCGGCGGCCACGACGGCCTTGATGACGTGCGCTCCCAGGTCGGCCGGATGCGCCGTGGACAGTGCGCCCTTCTTGCGCCCGACCGCGGTTCGCCGTGCCTCGACTATGTAGGCCTCAGCCATGCGTGCGTCACCCTCCCTGCCGACTACTGCTGGTCCCTTACCGCTGGTCCTTTACTACCGGTCCCTGCTCTGGAACCCTTCGAGGATCATCGAGAGGTACTGCGCCGAGACCGCCTCGGCGGTGAGCTTGCCGCCGGGCACGTACCAGCGCACTGCGACCCACACGGTGTCGCGCACGAAGCGGTAGGCCATGGTGGCGTCCAGATCGGAGCGGAACGCGCCGGAGGCGATCCCCTTCTCCAGCGTGCCGAGCCAGATCTCGCGGAACTCGCGGTCGGTGTCGTCCAGGTAGGCGAAGCGCGGCGACTGGCGCAGCTGCTTGGCTTCGTTCTGGTAGAGCGCGATCGCCGCATGGCTGCGGTCGATGGCCTGGAAGGAGGCGTCGACCAGCTGCTCGAAGGCGCGGCGCGGATCGCCCTCGCGCTCGATGATCGCGCGGTAGTCGCGGAACAGCTCGTCCAGGAAGGTCCGCAGGATCTCGTCCGCCATCGTCTCCTTGGAGTCGAAGTGGTGGTAGAGGCTCCCGGACAGGATTCCGGCGGCGTCGGCGATGTCGCGCACCGTCGTGTTCTTGTAGCCGCGCTCGGCGAACAGGCCTGCGGCGAGGGTCAGCAGCTCGGCTCGGCGGTCGGAGTTCGTGGGTTTAGGCATGTTGGCTCGAAACGGAGAGGACTTCACCGGTCAGGTAGGAGGCATAGTCGCTTGCCAGGAACACCATGGCATTCGCGACCTCCCACGGCTCGGCGGCGCGCCCGAACGCCTCGCGGGCGGTCAGCTCGGCGAGCAGTTCGTCGGTCGTGACCTTGGCCAGGAACGGGTGCATGGCCAGCGAGGGCGCGACGGCGTTCACCCGGACACCGTAGACGGCGGCGTCCAGGGCCGAGCAGCGGGTCAGCGCCATGACCCCGGCTTTCGCGGCGGCGTAGTGCGCCTGGCCTTCCTGCGCGCGCCAACCGACGACCGAGGCGTTGTTCACGATCGCTCCGCCGGAGCCCTGGTCGCGCATGCGGCGCAGGGCCGCGCGGGTGCAGCGGAAGGTGCCGTTCAGGGTGACGTCCAGGACGCGCAGCCACTGTTCGTCGGTCATGTCCAGGACGGAGGCGGTGCCGCCGAGGCCGGCGTTGTTGATCAGGACGTCCAGGCTGCCGAAGCGCTCAACAGCGCCGTCGATCAGGGCTTGGACATGCTCTTCGCGGGTGACGTCGCAGACGATGGCGTGCACCGAGTCCTCGTCGAAATCCTTGGCCAGCGCCGCGCGGGTGTCTTCCAGGCGGCGTTCGTGGTGGTCGCTGACGACGACACGGGCGCCCTCTTCGAGGCAGCGGCGCGCGGCGGCGGCGCCGATGCCGGTTCCGGCGGCGGCGGTGACCGCCACGTTCTTTCCCGCGAGGAGGTTGTGGCCCTCCACATACAAAGGCACGGTCACGCGCGCGGCTCCTTCGGCAGGCCGAGGACGCGCTCGGCGATGACAGTGCGCTGGATCTCGTCGGATCCGCCGTAGATGGTGTCGGCGCGGCTGAACAACCAGAGCCGCTGCCATTCGTCGAGGTCGTAGTCCGGACCGGTGACGGTGCCCGCCACGCCGAGCACGTCCATCGCCAGCTCGCCGAGGTCGCGGTGCCACCGGGCCCAGACCAGCTTGGCGATCGAGGCCTCGGGGCCGGGCGTGCCGTCGGCGAGGCCGGTCATGGATCGCAGGGCGTTGAGGCGCATCACGTCCAGACCGATGCTGGCGCGGGTGAGGCGGTCCAGGATGAGCGGGTCGTCGAGGGCGCCGTTGGCTCTCGCAGCCGCGATGACGCCGTCCAACTCACGCCGGAAGCCGATCTGCTGCCCGAGCGTCGAGACGCCGCGCTCGAATCCGAGCGTGGCCATCGCGATCTTCCAGCCGTTGTCGACACCCCCGACGACGTTCGCGGCGTCGGTGCGGGCGTCGGTGAAGTAGACCTCGTTGAACTCCGAGGTCTTATTCAGTTGGAGGATCGGGCGGACCTCGACGCCGGGCTGCTTCATCGGGACCAGGAGGTATGACAGACCTCGATGTTTCGGCTTGGAGGGGTCGGTGCGCGCGAGGACGAAGCACCAGTCGGCCAGGTGCGCCAGCGACGTCCAGACCTTCTGGCCGTTGAGGATCCACTCGGTGCCGTCCTCGGAGAGCACGGCCGTGGTCTTGACGTTGGCCAGATCCGAGCCGGCGTCGGGTTCGGAGTAGCCCTGACACCAGAGCTCTGTCACGCTGCGGATACCCGGCAGGAAGCGCTGTTTCTGCTCCTCGGTGCCGTAGGCGATGAGAGTGGGGCCGAGGAGTTGTTCGCCGATGTGGCTGACGCGGATCGGGGCGTCGGCGCGGGCGTACTCCTCGTGGAAGATCACCTGCTGGGCAACGCCGGCGGCGCGGCCTCCGTACTCCTTGGGCCAGTCCAGGCAGGTCCAGCCGTGCGCTGCGAGATGGCGGTCCCATGCGACGCGGACGTCGAAGGCCTCGTGTTCGCGTCCCGGACCGCCCAGGCCTTTGGCCTCGGCGAACTCGCCGGTGAGGTGGTCGTGGAGCCAGGACCGGATGTCGGCACGGAACGCCTCGTCCTCGGCGGTATAGGTCAGGTCCACGTACTCTACCCTACCAATCGTTTGCTTGGTACGGTAGGCCGCGTGGACTTGAGCTTCAGCGCGGCCGAGGAGGCGTTCCGAGCAGCGGTGCGGACCTGGCTGGCCGTACACCTGCCGGCCGAGCCGCTGCCGTCGATGGACACCGCCGAGGGCTTCGAGGCGCATCGGCGGTGGGAGCGGGAGCTGTACGACGAGCGGTACTCGGTGGTCTCGTGGCCGGCCGAGTACGGCGGACGCGGCGCCTCGATCACCGAGTGGCTGGTCTTCGAGGAGGAGTACTGGGCCGCCGGCGCGCCGGGGCGGGTGTCGCAGAACGGGATCAACCTGCTGGCGCCGTCGATGCTGGACCACGGCAGCGCCGCGCAGAAGGCGCGGTTCCTGCCCGCTATGGCCTCCGGCGAGCAGATCTGGGCGCAGGTGTGGTCCGAGCCGGAGGCCGGTTCGGACCTGGCCGCGCTGCGTTCGACGGCAGTGCGGGCGTCGTCGGACGACGGCTGGCTGCTGTCGGGGCAGAAGACGTGGTCCTCGCGCGCGAGCTTCGCGGACTGGGGTTTCGGGCTGTTCCGCAGCGACCCGGCCGCGGAGCGTCATCGAGGGCTGACGTACTTCCTGTTCCCGCTGACCGCGCCGGGCATCACGGTCCGGCCGATCCCGCAGTTCGACGGCGAGCCGGGCTTCGCGGAGCTGTTCTTCGACTCGGTGTACGTGCCGGACACGGACGTGCTCGGCGCGGTCGGCGAGGGCTGGAAGGTCACGATGGCCACCGCGGGCAAGGAGCGCGGGCTGTATCTGCGGTCGCCGGGGCGGTTCATGGCCACGGCCGCGCGCCTGGTCGCGTTGTGGCGGGCGGCGGGACGGCCGACCGAGTTCCGGGACCGCGTCGCCGAGGCGTGGATCGGGGCGCGGGCGTACCGGCTGGCGACGTTCGAGACGGCGGCGCGGATCGCGGACGGCGGCACGCTCGGGGCCGAGACGAGCGTGAACAAGCTGTTCTGGTCAGAGCTGGACCTGGCGATGCACGAGACGGCGCTGGACCTGCTCGGGCCGGACGCGGAGCTGCTGGACTCGGCGGGTATGGACTCGGCGTGGATGGACGGGTACTTGTTCGCGCTGGCCGGGCCGATCTACGCCGGGACGAACGAGGTGCAGCGGAATGTGGTGGCCGAGCGGGTGCTGGGGTTGCCAAGGGGGGCACGGTGAGATTCGCTCTGACTGAGGAGCAACGCGACTTCCGTGATGCGGTCGACTCCTTGCTGCGAGATGCGAACGGGATTGCCGCAGCTCGCGCCTGGGCCGCCGGGGACACCAAGCCGGGCCTCGCAATCTGGCGCGGGCTGGCCGCGATCGGCATGCACTCCCTCGCCGGCGAGTACCCGGTCGAGCTGTGCGCCGCGATCGAGCGCGTCGGCTACCACGCGGCCCCCGGTCCGTACCCGGAATCGCTCGCCGTCGCGACCGCGCATCCCGAAGCGCGGGAGCAGCTGGCCGCCGGCGCCATCGCCACCACGGCCGTTCCGCCGATCGCGCCCTACGCCCCGAATGCCGACATCGCAGACCTCTGCATTCCTCCCGCCGATCCGCAGCCGGTCGCCTCGCTCGACCCGGCCCGGTCGCTCTTCCCGGTCTCCGGCCTGCCCCCGCACCCCGACCTCGTCTTCGACACCGCCGCGCTCCTCACCGCCGCGCAGCTCCTCGGCCTCGGCCGTGCGGCGCTCGACATGACCGTCGCCTATGCCAAGCAGCGCGTGCAGTACGGCCACGCGATCGGCGAGTACCAGGCCGTCAAGCACCGCCTTGCCGACGCGCACACCGGCCTGGAGTTCGCGCGTCCGCTCGTGTTCGCCGCCGCGCTCAGCGCCGACCCCGGCGACGTCTCGGCCGCGAAGGCCGCCGCGAGCGACGCCGCGTACCGCGCCGCGCGTGCCGCGCTCCAGCTCCACGGGGCCATCGGCTACACCGACGAGTACGACCTGTCCGTCTACTTCAAGAAGATCAGGGCCCTGCACTCCGCTTGGGGAAGCCCCTCCTTCCACCGCGATCGGCTGCTCCGCCATATCGGAGACCTCTGATATTCACCCCTTAGTGGTGCAGTGGGTACATGTCCCTCACATTGCGAGCAAGTCTCGCGGCGGCCGCGCTGGCAGCGGCCGCCGCGGTACCGGTCAGCGCCTCGACGGCCTCCGCAGCCGCGAGCCCCGGCCATTACGACCACGTCTTCGTCATCGTCGAGGAGAACCACGGCTTCACCGACGTGATCGGCAACCCGGCCGCCCCGAACCTGAACGCCCTGGCGAAGCAGTACGGCATCGCCACCGACTACACCGGCGTCTCGCACCCGAGCGAGCCGAACTACGTCGGGCTGCTCGGTGGCGACACCTTCAATGTCACCAGCGACAACGCCTACTACACGCAGAAGGTCGCCCAGCCGAGCCTGATCTCGCAGCTCGACGCGAAGCACCTGCCGTGGAAGGCGTACCTGCAGAGCCTCCCCCACGCCGGCTATCAGGGCATCTGCTTCCCCGCCAACTGCAACGGCGCGCCGGACAAGGACCCGCTGTACGTCTCCAAGCACGACGGCATCCAGAACTTCACCACCTCCGACAACCCGCGCAACTGGAACAACCAGGTCCCCGCCGACCAGCTGGACCGGGACCTGGCCTCCGGTACCGTCCCGGCCTTCGGCTGGGTGATTCCCGACGAGTGCCACGACCAGCACGGCGACCCGCCGTACTGCCTGGACTCCGGCAACGTCGACAACGGCGCCCCGGCCACCGCCGACCCGCAGGACCAGCGCCTGGTCGCGACCGGCGACGCCTACCTCGGCGGGCTGGTGCAGAAGATCACCTCGGCCTCGTTCTGGGCCAAGGGCAACAACGCGATCGCCATCACCTACGACGAGGGCGACGACAGCGCCGGCGGCGGCGGTCAGGTCGCGACGGTGCTGGTGACCAGCCACGGCCCGCGCGCCGCGCAGGACGCCACGCCGTACAACCACTACTCGCTGCTGGACACCATCGAGCAGAACTTCGCCGTGGGCTGCCTGGCGCACGCGTGCGACGCCACCACCCGGCCGCTCACGCCGCTGCTGACGCCGACCGGCAGCGCGGCGCGGGCCTACCGCGCGCTCCCGGTGCCGAGCTACGCGACGCCGACCCCGATACCGACCGAGCCGGTCACCACCGTCAAGACCCTGATCAACCAGAACGGCTGGGCCGTCCAGCCCGCGCCGTACATCGGCACCGGGGACAACACGTTCGGCGCCGTCGCGGCCGTCTCGAAGAACGACGTGTGGGCCGTCGGCAACTACCTGCCGGACGTCGCGACCTCGAACCAGGACGCCACCCTGACGATGGCCGCGCACTTCGACGGCACGAAGTGGACGTCCACCCCGACCCCGAACCCCGGCCCGAACTTCGGCACCCTGTTCGGTGTCGCGGCGGTGCCGGGTAAGGCGTGGGCGGTCGGCGTCGCGCTCGGCGCTGACTTCCTGCCGCACAGCGTCATCGAGGCCTGGAACGGCAGCGCGTGGAGCGTGGTGCCCGCGCCGAAGCTGAACGCGCAGCGCGACATCCTGTACTCGGCGACCGCGGTCAACGGCCACGACGTGTGGGCCGCCGGGATCCAGCAGAACCGCGCCGGCACGTTCGGCACGCTGATCGAGCACTTCGACGGGACCATGTGGTCGGTGGTGCCGGCGCCGAACCCGGGCGCCTTCGGCAACCAGCTGTTCGGCATCAGCGCCGACGGCCCGGACTCGGTCTACGCGGTCGGGCAGCGGGACGACGCGCACTCGGACACGCCGCTGGTCCTGCACTGGGACGGCCGGTGCTGGAGCGAGGTGCGGATTCCGGGGGTCGACGCGGCGCTGCTGCAGAGCGTGAGCGTGAAGGACGGCGAGGTGTGGGCCGTGGGCCAGACGGACGACAACACGCACCAGGCGGTCCCGTTCGTGGAGCACTTCGCGCACGGCGTGTGGAGCGCGCAGACGGCGGCGCAGCTCGGCGCACCTTTCAGCGACGTGACCGCCGTCACGGCGACCGGCAAGGGCGACGCCTGGCTCGCCGGCACCGCCTACTCCAACGCCGCCGGCAAGCAGGTCCCGCTGCTGGCGCGCCACGACGCAACCGGCTGGCACCCGGTCGCGCCGCCGGACCCGGGCAGCGGCGACACCGTGTTCGGCGGACTGAGCGCGGCCGGCGGGCAGGTGTGGGCGGTCGGGTTCGCGAAGACGGACACGGGGCGGAGTCCGCTGGTCGAGTTGCATCAGGGCTGAGTCGGGCTGAGCTGAGATGTCGGCCGGGTGGGCAGCCGAAGAGTTCGGCTGCCTGCCCGGCCGCCGCCGATAAAATCACCGCACCGCCACCCCGCACCACCGCCACCGCACCCCTCGCCGCACCGCACCACACCACCGCCGCACCGCCTCGCCTCGCCACAC